>NZ_JBHWUE010000035.1:0-102454 GCF_042738615.1 Rhodococcus sp. NPDC059968 | reverse complement strand
AGCACCCGCACCACCGCAACGCGCCCTGCGTAGACCGCAGACCGCTCGTCCTCTCGGGCGACTCCGTGCCCTCGCCATAAATAAACGGTATTGGGGCTAGCTCCTGTAATCGGGAATCGTGCGGGTGTCGGGGCGCATGCCGTCGGGCGGGAGATCGGCCACGAGAGGGTCCCGCCGCGCGTCGGTTCGCAAACCACGCCGACTGGATGGGTCATTCGAACCCCGATCTAGATTATCGATAATCTTCGTGTCGGGCTAGCGTTGGCTCGCTCACAATCCCGCGCTCGCGCCACGCGGTCGTGGTGCGCAGAGTGCCGCCCTTCCTCGTCGGCGACCAGCGGGCAGGTCCGAGCGCCCTGGCAGTGCGCTACCGGCGCCACGATCCAGGGGGTGCGCCATGAAGTTCCCGGCCTCGCCGAACTCAGCGAGGACGAGTAACTCCCACCGCGCCGTTTTCGGCAGTCACCCCGCACAAATCATGAGTGACACGGGGACGGTCCCGACAGTGTCGAATCTGTGCAGGACTGGTCCCCGATGGGCTGGCCGGGTAAAGCGGGCCCGACCGTTCCGTTCCGGATCTGCTCGACCGAGAAACACGCAGACCCCCTTCGCTCTCCACCTTCCTTGCAGTGTCAACGTCGAGTTCTACCGCCCCGCGATGGAAATCACCCGCAGAGCCCTCTTGTCAGAGGGTTAACGTGGACTTAATATTGGACCAAACGGCAAGCGGTGAGGCCTCCAGTCCTCGTTCGTGACTGCAACGGCCCGCACGGGCCCTATCTCGTGAGCAGCACTTCTGATATCCAACGAGTCGTCAGTCGGTTATACCCTGCTAAACGACGCAGGTCAGCGTGCAGCCGACTCCTGAAACCGACACCCGTGCCGCCCGAGAGGAAGTCCACATGCAGTCGGAAGCCATGCCGGATGTGGTCAACACGGCAGAGCTCGCGGTCGCGGCGGCGGGCACCGAGGTCCAACGGTTGGCACGGGCGCTGTTGAGGCACACCACCGAGATCGCCGCCGACGTGACGAAAACCGTGGTCGAGGCGGTGCCCGAGGTGGCCCCCCTCGATATTCCTGATTCCCTCGCAGCTTTGGGGGAGAGCACCGAGCACAATATTGGAGCGATTCTCTCGATGTTCGCATTCGACGCGGTGCCGACCGCGATCGAGCCGCCGGCGGCGACTCTTCGGACCCTCCATGGCACGATCTCGGCAGGAGGTGACCTGGCTACGGTGTTGCGAGCCTTTCGTGCCGGGCACGCCGCGGTCTGGGAGCGTTGGTCCACGTACGTTCAGCGGGAGACCGAGTCTGCGCTGGTCCCGAGTGTTCTCGGATACTCGTCGAAGCGGCTCTTCGCCTATATCGACGGTGCCTGTGAACAACTCGTGACTCGGCACCGGGGGCTCTACCCGAACCGCGGTGATCAGCAGGCAGGACCGCGGACGCGTCAGGCCGCGTTGGCTGCCCTTCTAGATGGCTCGGCGGCCGACGAGCGTGCTGCCGCCGACGAGCTCGCGTACGACGTCCACGGCTACCATGTGGCGCTCGTACTTGCTCCGGCCGCGGCGTCAGCGAACGTTCGGGAGGCGCTCGGTGACCTGGTCGCCGCAGCCAGTCCGGTCCGCGCGTTCACGCACACGGGCGGGGACGGTCGGTGGTTCGTGTGGCTCGGGTGGGATGTGTCGCCGACGCCCCAGGTGCTGCGCGCTGTAGCCACCGCCGCTACCGACGGCGTTGTCGTCGGGATGGGGGCCGCTGCTTCAGGAATTCAGGGGTTCCGGCGATCTCATGCGCAGGCGTTGGAGACCCTCCGGACGGTGCAGCTGCGTCCCACGGCTCTGACGGGGGTTACACAGCACTGCGAGGTCGAGTTGGCCGCCGTCCTCGTCGCCGGAAACGCGGATCGGTCGCGTCGCTACGCCGCCGAGCACCTCGGGCTCCTCGGCGCGCGCGACGAGTCGACCGCCAGGCTCCGCGAGACGCTTCGCGTGTTCTTTGCGACCGGAGGTAGCCAGAAGCAGACGGCCGCACGGCTGTCCGTGCACGCCAAGACCGTCGCCTATCGGCTCGCGCGAACCGAGGAACTGCTCGGTCACTCGGTTGATCGGCATCGCACCGAGGTCGAGGTGGCGCTGCTGATTGACCACGCGCTGGCTGGCGCATAGGGACAAAGATCGTTATCTCGTTGAGAGTAAGGCGCGGGTCCGTGCACGCTTAAGCGAGCCGGCACGCCACTGCGGCACCAACGTGCGAGCGGTCGCTTAGCTCGGCGAGCGATTGTCGGACGGCGGAGTGCGTGTGAAGGATGGAGTGGGCCCCGTCACACGGACGAGGCCCGACCGGTAAGGCGCTCCCGCCGTCGCCGACGACACTATCCCGAACCAACCGAGGAGACTCATGGCGTCCACCGTCACGTCGACCGAGCACTTCGCCCGCCACACCCTCCGGCCGGAGGATGTGGCGCGAGAATCGTTCCTCTACAACGTCAAACTGCCCGATCAAGGACTGGCCGGCCTCGTCTACACCTGGGTCGACGCGCGGAGCGTCGCGGGCTGTGCCGCGTGGATCTACGGCGGAAACCCCGATGGATCGGCCATCTTCGAGATTGCCGACGGCATCCCGGTCCCAGCCGACCAGGGGTTCGACGCGTGGACGGTCGGTCCGCTGTCCGCCTCGATGCAGCCCAGCAATGAGGGGTCGACGGTCAGCTTCGCGGGCGATCGGATCGACGTCGAGATCGAATTCCATCCGATGCACGAGCGGTACCTCTACTCCGAGGCCCCGAGCGGATGCCCGTCGTACTTTGCCGACGACCGTATGGAGCAGAGCGGTCGGGTATTCGGCCGGCTTCGCATCGACGGTCGGTCGATCCCGTTCGACGCACTCGGCCACCACGACCATTCCTGGGGAACGCGGGACTGGGGCGCCGTGCAGCACTACAAGTGGCTCGAAAGCCAAGCCGAGGACACGGCGGTCCACGTCTTCGATCTTCAGGCCTACGGCGAGAGGCACCTCGCCGGCTACGTGTACCGCGACGGCGTCCGGTCCGAAGTCCACTCCGCGGACTGGGAGGTCACCTACGACGAACGATGGGTCCAGCAAACGGTGGAGCTGCGCGTCGTCGACGAGACGGGTCGCAAGACGACGGTGACCGGCCAGACGTTCTCTGACATCGCGTTCCCCGTAGATCCGAACGCGACTCTTGTCGAAGCGATGGTCCGAGGGGAGATCGGCGGTCGACCGGGCACCGCCTACCTCGACTTCCTCTGGCCGCCGGACTACATCGCGCACATCACCGCCAAGTAATCCGGGGCGTCGTGTCGACGCCCTGACCCTGACCCCCAGCGCCGCTGTCCGCGGCACGAACCAAAGGACCACACCATGGCTGTGCTCAACCACTTGGATGAAACCGCGACCAGGACCACCCTGACGCATTGGTTGTCGAAAAAGCTCGACGGCGCGTCGAACATCGAGATCCCGACGATCTCGATCCCAGCCTCGGCCGGAATGTCGATGACCACCATCTTGTTCTCGGTCAGCTACGACGCGGAGGGGAGCCGCCGCGAGCTCGATCTTGTGGCCCGAGTCACGCCCGCCACCCCCGGGATCTTCCGGGAGCCCGACCTGGCGGCAGAATTCGCGCTACTCACGGCAGTTGCCGAGCACACCGCGGTCCCGGTGCCCCGTGTTCGCTGGCTCGAAGACGATCCGGCGCTGCTGGGTGGCCCGTTCCTTGTGATGGACCGCGTCGATGGTCGGGTCCCGGGGGACGATCCGCCATTCGTTTCCGAGGGCTGGGTTGTGGATCTCCCGCCTGCTGACCGAGGACGCCTCTTCGACAACGCGCTGGGCGCACTGGCTGAACTCCACGACGCCGACCCAAAGGTGCTCGGGGTCGAGTTCTTGCACAACAGCGAGCTCCGCGAGCCCGGGATCGCGCACCAGCTCGCCGAGTGGCGCCAGTTCTACGACTGGACGGCAGAGTCCGGGCGGATCGCCAACATCGAGGCGGCATACGAATGGCTCGAGGAGCACCGTCCCCACGACGATGAGCTGGTGCTTTGTTGGGGCGACGCCCGGCTGGGGAACATCATCTTCGGCGCTGACCAGTCCGTAGCTGCGGTCCTCGATTGGGAAATGGCGACCATTGCCAGCCCTCAGCTGGACCTCGGGTGGTTCGTTCTTTTCGTGCGGTACTACTCGGAAGGCATCGGAGTTCCGCTGCTGAAAGGGCTTCCGGCCCGCGACGCCGTGATCGCGCGGTATCGCGAGCTCACGGGCCGCAGTGCGGCAGATGTCGACTACTACGAACGATTCGCCGCCTACCGCCTCGCGATCATCATGGCTCGGATCGGCCGTCTGATGATTTCGGGCGGAGCCCTGCCCGAAGACAGCGCGATGCCGGCGAACAACCCTGCCAGCCAGGTCCTGGCGCGTTTGTTCGACCTTCCATCCCCCGAAGGTGCGGAGGCTAACTACATCGGCCACCGCTGAGCGGGCGCCACACGTGGACCAGCAGTTCGGTGCCCGTCGCCGGTGACGCTGCCGCAGACGCTGCAGGCGATGTCGAATGCTGGCTGTCCGGGTTCGCAATGACGGCAGTGGTGTCGACCGATCAGCGTTCCGCGGTGGACAGGGTCCGGATTGGAGCCAAATCACGGTAGGTCAGCGCGGTGGTGCGCCGGGACGGTGCCGCGCGCCGGTAGTGCCCTGCAGGCTCGCGGCCCGGAAGGCTGGTGGTGTGCACATGGCTAAAACTGATTCCACCAGTACTCGGAGCGGTGCGCCACACCTGCGTGGCGGCGCCGGTTCTCCAGATCCGATGACGACGACGCGGTGGCGCGCGGGCGGGGACTGGGGGGCTTTCCGCGAACCGCACGCGTCGGAACAATTCACTCGAACGGGAAGATCGACTCGTGCCGTCGACGTTCGAGGTCCCTGACAGGCGTCACGGCGGGCGAGGCCCGTGGCGGCGCGACCGGTGGCGGTTTCAGGAGTGTCCTGGAGGGACGACGACCTGCGACAACCTCGAGTAGGGCGACAGCGCCGATCGCGGCGGCAAGCGCCACGGTGAGCGCCCAGCGCTGCAGATCCGGCTGCGGCGATGCCGCGATGGCCGCGTGGAGCAAGGTCACGAACAGCGCACCGGCGGCCGCGACCGCTACGAGCGTGGACCGTCGGTCTCGGGCGGAGGCGACAGCGTGGGGCAGGAGACTGCTTTCGGCACTGTCACAGAGCTTTACCGAGATCGGTATGCAGGACGGCGATCTCGTCGGCGGTGGCGCAGGAGCGACAGTACGCGGCGGTGGTCCGCCGAGTGCTGGGCGCGGAGGGCGACCCAGCCGATGAGGCCGTAGAGCATCTCACGGGTGCCCCGACCGAGATAGCCGGGACCGGTAGCGGTGGCGCCGACGTCGACGACGAGGGCCCGGGCGTCCTCGCGAATCGCGATCCCCGACCCAAGACGGGACGACTTGTCGATCAGCGGGACCCGGTGCCAGCGCAATAGTCCACGACAGGAGCGGGACGCGGCCCCCGCGCAGGGTGTGATGCCCGGTTCATCGACCAGTCGCCGTACCGTATCGACCACGTCGGTGTGGACCTCGATGACCAGGCCCTCGAGGGTTTCCCGATCGGTCCGGTGGCGGCCGCGAATTGTCAGGCTGCGCAGCGGCCGGTAGACCCGGGAGCTGGGTAGTCGGGTGTTTAGTCGCGGGAAGACGTCGATCGGGCTCGCCTCGGCCGTCAGGCCGAAGGGGCGAAGAAGTGCTTCGATGGCGGCCCAGAATTCTCGGCTACCGCCGTCGCGGAGCGGGGCATTGTGTCGGTCGATCAGGCTGCCGGAGCGGTCGGGGGTGAGTTCCTCGCAGGCCAGCACCAGTCCGTTGCCGGGTACTTCCCACAGTGACAGGCACGTGGCCGGGGGGCCGACGTACGGGCGTTGCGGGCCGTCGGGTGCGCGCTGTCTATCGAGTGCGAGGCCGAACGCTATCGGGGGACTGCTCCGATCGACGATGTGTCGGAACGCCAGCAACTGTGCGTGGGGCCCATCGTCTCCCGTTTCAGTGGGGGCGCTGATACAAGCCGGTAAAAACGGCTCGACCTCGTCGACCGCGGGTACCGGGACCGGGTCAGCGCTTTCGATGATATCCCACGGCAGCAGGATGACCCGCAACATTGCCCGGCGTCTCCTCGGCGACAGTGAAGTCGGGTCCGGCCGACGGGTGACGAGTCCAGGACGATTCATTTCTGTTCCATCAATTCTCGACGGCTCCGGCACTCCTGTACCGACCCTAGGGGTCGGCACAGAGACTGTGATCTCACCGGATGTCGTTGTGTGAGTAGCCTTGTCTCGCTCACCCTGCGGTGAGGTGTCCTGGCCTGTGGGCCGGCGCCCGGAGTCTTTCACGGCGGCGGCGAGGCGTGCGGTATTGCGGTACAGCCGCTTCCGCGGTCGGTCCGGGTCCTCGATCCGCCAACCTGATGATCCAGGGCCGGCGCTCGGTAGGGCGATGTCGTGCGTCGAGTGCCGGACACAGCAGCCGTGCGTGGAAGCGCCGCGTCCGCGGCCCGTGAGGTTGGGTGGCACGGGACGGTCGATAGGACTGCAGGCCGCCGAACTCGCGCAGGGTGGTCAGGTACTTCTCGTCGAGCTAACCGAGCAGGTAGTTGATGTCGTGCAGAACGGGGGAGGCGTGCGGATTGACCGACACCCGGTCACCCGGCTGGAGTTGCTCGAACCACAGCGAGGTCATGATCGAGACCATCGACGCGCACGACGCCTGGTGACCACCTACCTTCAGGCCGCTGGGGTTCGGCCGGATCCGATTGGCGTGGTGGATCATCGACGTCGACAACCACAACACCCGCTGCCGGATCGATTCGAGCGTCTCCAGATCCACCGAACCGCCGGCTGCTGCGACGGGGCTCGCGGTCCCGTGTTCGACTGACAGGGCGTTGTTCATTGTTTCTCTTTCGTTTACGAGTGCTGCGTGGGGGCAACAGGGCTGTTCCGAGGGGACTATCGCTCCCTGAGCAGGTCAGCCGCTCTCGCGCTGTTGCGGTGAAAGCGTTCGGCATAGTCGATGTACCAGTCGAGGGCAGCAGTGTCGGCGACGGTGGCGCGGTTGATTGCAATCTCGGGGGCCACTCCCTGGATCAGCTTCTTGACGGGAATCTCGAGCCGCTTGCCGGTGCGGGTGGTGGGAACTGCAGGGACATCGATGATCTCGTCCGGGACGTGCCGGGGCGAGGTCTCCCGGCGGATCGTGGTGCGAATCTTCTCCACGAGCGCCTCGTCGAGGTCATATTCTTCGCGCAGCACCACGAACAGCGGCATGTGGTAGCCGCCGTTGGGTAGTTCGGCGCCGATCACCAGTGCCTCGGCGATTTCGGGAAGCGCTTCGACGGCTTGGTAGATGTCGGCCGACCCCATCCGGACACCGCCGCGGTTGATCGTCGAGTCCGACCGCCCGCGGACCACGCAACCGCCGTCGGCTTCCATGCTGATCCAGTCGCCGTGCCGCCACACTCCGGGGTAGACCTCGAAATAGGCTTCCCGATAGCGGCTTCCGTCGGGGTCGTTCCAGAAGTGGATCGGCATCGACGGCATCGGCGCGGCGATCACCATTTCCCCGACCTCGCCGACGACCGCCTGACCGGCCTCGTTCCAGGCCTGCACATCGACCCCCAGGTAGGGGCCTTGGAGTTCCCCCACGCGAACGGGGGAGAGCGGATTGGCACCGATGAATCCGGTGGCCACGTCGGTGCCGCCGCTGTCCGACCCCAGGTGCACGTCCGCGCTGACTGCGTCGTAGATCCACCGCCAGGTGGTGTCCGGTAGCGGGGAACCGGTCGACATGATCGACCGCAAGCTCGACAGGTCGAAGTCGGCACCGGGCTGTGTGCCGGCTTTTTCACACAGCGTCAGATAGGCCGCACCGGTGCCGAATCTGGTTGCCTCGTATCGAGAACAGACCTCGAATTGGCGGTCGGGCCGGCCGTAGGTGGGGCTGCCGTCGTAGGTGATCACCGTGGCGCCGACCGCCAGGACGTCGACCAGCATGTTCCACACCACCCAGGCGGTGCTCGCGGCGATGAACACCCGATCCGCAGGGCCGAGGTCGTAGTGCAGCGCGTTGGCCTTGAGGGCTTCGAGCAGGATTCCGCCGTGCGAGTGGACGATGCCCTTGGGAAGGCCGGTGGTGCCGGAGCTGTAGAGGATCCACAACGGGTGATCGAATGGCACCTGCTCGTACTGTGGTGCGGCGTCCCCGACGACGAGGTCGGCGTAGTAGGCGATACTCTGCCGGTACTCACCCTCGAAGGGGAGGCCGAGGTTGTCGACGACGATGGCGTGGCGCACGCTCGGGAGCTGGTCCAGCAGGGCGGAGAAGACGTCGCGGCGGTCGATGCGCTTGCCGTTGAACTGGTAGCCGTCCACCCCGATCAGCACTGTCGGCTCGATCTGCGCGAAGCGGTCGACCAGTCCTTTGACACCGAAATCCGGTGCGCAGCATGACCACACCGCACCGACGCTGGCCGCGGCCAGCACCGCGACGACGGTGGGCGCGATGTTCGGCAGCATCGCGGCGACCCGGTCGCCGGGCCGCACTCCGATCTCGCGGAAGTGCGCGGCGAGGTTGGCAACCTGCGCGACCAGCTCGGCCCGCGAGAGTTCCCCGGTGGTACCGGTTTCGTCGACCGAGATGATTGCCGGCCCGGCATGGTCGGCATGGCGGACCAGGTTTTCGGCCCAGTTCAGATGGGCGTCGGGGAACCACCGAGCACCGGGCATCCGCGGGTCGGCGAGCACCGTGTGCGGTGGCGCCGAGGCGATGACGTCGAAATACTCCCAGATCGAGAGCCAGAACTTCTCGAGGTCACTGATAGACCAGCACCAGAGCGAGTCGAAGTCGGTGGTGGGGACCTGCCTCTCGGTAGCGAGCCAGCGTTGGTATCGGCTCATGTTCGAGGCCGAGACCCGCCCGGGCGGCGGCGTCCACAACACTTCACGTCCTGGCGCGGTCATTGTCGTGCGTCCTTTCCAGTGGCTCCCGCCGTCAGCGTGCGAGCACGGTGCCGAGTGCGCGGATGAGCTCGTCGGCGGCGTCGACGCTGGTACCGGTGCTGCGCCAGGCGACGTGGTTGTCCGGGCGGACCAGGATCGCCCCGGTGTCGTCGATCTGGCGGAGCTCACTCCAGCGACCGGTGGGGTCGGTGTAGTCGGTGCCGTCGCCGATCTGCGCGACCTTGATCTGGACACCGAACTTGTCCTTGGCCAGTCGGGCGGCGTCGGACCATGCGGCACCGTCCACGGCGGTGATGAGCACGAAGTGAGCATTGTTCTCGGTGAGGTCGTGGGTGGAGATCTGCCGGCCGTCGTGCTCGATCCACGCGTGGGGCAGGCGGTGCCCGGGACGGGTGGTGGGGAAGTAGGTGCGGCCCATCGGGTCTCGGGGCGGTGCCTCGGTGCCGTCCGGGACGAGTGCCCCGTCCCGGTAGGCGAAGCCGATCTCGAGGTCGTGAGCCTGGAATTCGGCGCGCTGGGTACTGATCACCTCGGCCGCACGCGCTCGGCGGGTTTCACCCATCGGGGTGTCGGAGAAGTAGTCCCGGAATACCTGGACCTGAGCTTCGACAGGCTGCCCGGGGATCAGGCCGAGTCCGGCGTCGATGACCATGTGGTTGAGGAAGGTGAACATGGCCCAGTCGACGTTGCGCATGCCGACGAGGCGGCGTTCGGGCTCGTAGGTGTCGAGCAGGGCGGGGGCGGCGTCGCCTTTAACGACCGCAGCCAGCTTCCAGACCAGGTTGTGGGCGTCCTGGATGGCGGTGTTCAGGCCCAGCCCGGTGGTGGGCGGGTGTCGGTGGGCGGCGTCGCCGGCGAGGAAGATGCGGCCCACCTGGTATTTGTCGGCGAGCACGCCCTCGAGGATCCAGTGGCTGACCTTGTGGATCTTCATTTCGAGGTCCGGCAGTCTGAGCAGTTCCCGGATGCGGGGAACGATGGCGTCTTCGTCGAACCGGGCGGGATCGTCCGGGCGGAAAGTGAAGTGCAGGACGAATTCTTCCGAGTGCTTGCCCCACGTGGGCCCCATGGCGGCCATCGCGCCGCTGTTCCAGGAACCGGCGCCCTCGGGGTTGAGGAGCCAGGTGATCAGGACGTCGTCCTCCCAGTGCTGCGACAGGTCCGCGGTGAAGTGGGTGCTGACCATGTCGAGGATCCCGGTCGGGCCCTCCATCGTCACTCCGAGTTCGGGGCCGACGGTTTTGCCGCCGTCGGCGGCGACCATGTACTGGGCGTGGACCGTATAGGTCTCCTGCGTGTCACAGTCCAGGATGATGGCGTGGATTCCGTCGGCGTCCTGTTGGAACGAGACGAGTTCGCGGCCGAAGTGGATCGATTCCGGTGCCCTCTTCTCCGCGTGCTCGCGCAGCAGCGGTTCGAGTCGGATCTGCGGGTAGTTGGTGGACGGGCACGGGCTGTCGACGGCGTATTCACTCTCGAGTCGTCCACCGCCGAAGGCGTCGAGGGTGTACAGGGTGCGCCCGTCCAGTTCGCCGTCGCCGCCGAGGGAGGTGACCCACCGGGTCGTGCCCATGTTCTTCGGCGGTGTGCCCACGTCGTAGACCGAGTCCGCGACACCGACCTGGCGCAGCACCTCCATCGTCCGCTGGTTCAGGTAGTGGGCCTTGGGCAGGTGGGAGGTGCCGGTGTGCCGCTCGACGAGATGGTGATCGATGCCGTGCTCGGAGAGGAGGATCGAGGTGGTCAGGCCACAGCCGCCTCCACCGACGACGAGTACGGGGACGGTGATGTCAGACATGGTGAGTGCTCCTGGAAACAGTGGTGAGGGGGTGCGGGCGATCGGTGGAGGTGAAGCGGTGCCGCATCTCGCCGATACCTTCGGCGCGGCTGACGAGTTCGTCGTCGATGTCGACGAGCCGTTTCGGGTCGCGGGTGAATCCGATTCCCGAGGGGGTGCCGGTGAAGATGAGGTCGCCGGGGCGCAACGGCAGAATCGAGGACAGGTAGGACACGAGGACCGGGATCGGGAAGATCAGGTGCCGGGTCCGCGACTTCTGCATCAGTTCGCCGGAGAGGATCGTGCTGATCTCGATGTCGTCGGGGTCGGCGAATTCGTCGGGCGTCACGAGCACCGGCCCGAGCGGGGCGAATCCGGCGAACGACTTGCCGAGGTTGAACTGTTGTGGCGGGGGACCGGACAGCTGCAGGTCCCGCTCGGAGAGGTCCTGGCCGAGGGTCAGCCCGGCCACGTGGTCCCAGCCCTGGGAGGCGGGAACGTTGCGGGCTTCCTTGCCGATGACCGCCACGAGTTCGACCTCGAAATCGACTGACCCGCCGGGGTGTTCGATGGTGTCGTAAGGCCCGGTGATCGAGGCGGGGAACTTGGTGAACACGAATGGGGCGTCGGGTAGGGTGAGCCCTGATTCCTCGACGTGGTCGGCGTAGTTGACGCCGACGGCGAAGATCTGGCCGGGCCGGGGAACCGGAGCGTGCAGCGTCGACTCGTCCACCGGTACCCCGTCGGCGAAGTCCGCAGTGCGTGCCCATGCGGTGAACTCGTCCCACCGGTCGAAAATCTGCTGGGGTTCGGCGGAAAAGCGGCCCCCGCTGGCCGTCTCGACGTCGACGGCGACGCCGTCTGCCACGATCTGGAGCCGGCCGGCTTGGTTTGCTACACGCATGAAAGAAGTCCTTCGGTGATCGATCGGAGTGCTGACCTGTCGGGCCGAGCGTGAACTCGAGTGAGGTCAGCTGGTCAACGCCGCCATCGGGTCGGGCAGGTCGGGGCTGGTCTGCAGGGCCCAGGAGTGGGTGGTGATCTGCGAGATCGGGGTGCCCTGCACGAGTGCTTCCCGCATCAATTCTGGTACGAACGACACCCCGACGGGGTTGTTGCCGTACTCCGGCCCGTTCATGTAGGCCGTCGCCTCGTCCGGTGTGGTGAAGTTGTCGATCTGCAGTTCGACGAAGTTTCCGTCCGGATCCTGGTAGTACAGCGACGTCGTCACCCCGTGCTGGATCGGCACCCTCGGCTCGATCCCCTTCTGCTTCAACGAGTCGTACCGGTCGAGCAGATCCTCGAGGGTGCCGAAGGTGTAGGCGGTGTGGTGCATACCCGCCGCTGCGGGATTACGCGGTTCGAGCTGCACCGGGGCACCGAGCAGGGCGACCCGGTGGTGCTCCTCGTCGAAGGTGATGAAGCACAAACCGTGGCCCTCGTAGACCACGTGCGCGTCCAACACCGTGCAGTACCAGTCGCGCATCTCCTCGAACCGGCTGGTCTGCAATACGACGTGTGCGAACTTGGGGGTGGCGGTCATCGTTGACTCCTTCGATTCTCGCGGTCGGCGACCGCGAGGGGGTAGGTGAAACCCGGTTACCGGATGTCCGTTCGACGGCGGCATGTGTCGTACCTGACAGACCTGCTATAGCTGATAACAGCGAGCGCACCGCCCTGGTGCCGTAGACCTTCGTTGTGGTCCCCGTCACGTAATGGGGCCTTTCCATTTCACGAAATTCCGCCGGGGTTGGCCAGTGGCTGGGGAACAGGAACTTCGACAGAAATTGGTTTACAACCCAAAACAGCTGGTGTGCTGGCTGTACCGTTGAGGTGGATCGGAAGGATGTCGCGTGGCGCACTGGACTGGTGAACTCTCGGGAACACGTGCCCGGCAATCGGAGCGCGAGTGGCTCAGCCCGGACGCCGAACGGATTCGCGCCGTGCTCGGCGACGGCGCGGTGACCTGGGCCGTCGAAGTCGGTCAGGACATCGCCACCACGATCTCCCGGAAAGTCCCCGCGCTGGGCGACGGGGTGGCACCTCCGGATGCGTTGCGGCGGGCGACCACCTCGACAGCGCTGCGGGCCCTGACGCTGGTCGCCGGTATCGGCGAGTCGGAGACCTCGCTGGCCAGTGCCGAGGTCGAGGAGATCGCCGTCGACTTCGCCCGCCGGGGTATGGAGCTCAACGATCTGCTCCGGGCCATCCGTGTCGGGTACGCCGTGCTGGCGGCGGCCCTACTCGACGCGGCGACCCGCCTGATCGCACCGAGCGAGAGCAGCACCGAGCTACGCCGCATCTCCCTGCTGCTCTTCGAGGTGCTCGACGACTTCACAGGTGTGGCCGCCGCGGCCTTCCTCGAAGAGCAGAGTGCGTGGGCCGCGGGGGTATCGGCGGCGCGGCTCGATCTCGTCACCAAGATCATCGCCGCGGACCCCATCGAGTCTGCCCACGCCGAAAAGACCCTCGGCTACCCCCTCGACGGCCACCACGTAGCCCTCATCGCCTGGAGTGGCCCGCACGCGAGCCACGACCTGCGGGCCGTCGTAGACCCGGTATTTCGGCACTGGGGAACACCGACGGCATCGTTGGTGATCCCGGTAGGGCTGCAGGCGATCTGGGCGTGGGGCGCCGTCACCCCGGACCCGACCCGTGCCGTGACATCCTCCCTGCCCGCCTTCGGCGACACCTTCGTCGTCGCCGGTCAACTCGGCTCCGGGATGGACGGATTCCGCAGAAGTCACCTCGAGGCCCGCGCGGTCGAGCGGCTGGTTCGCCTGCGGGTGGGCCATCCGCCCACCACCACCGCTCACGAGCACATCGCCCTCGAAGTGCTCCTGCTCGCCGACCCGGAAGCTGCAGTGCAGTTCGCCTCCCGCCTGCTCGGCCCGCTCGCCGACGACGACCCCCGGATGGCCGATCTGCGTTCGACCCTGAGCCTCTACCTCGACATGGACCACAGCCTCGCCAAAGTTGCTTCGGCAGAGCATATTTCGAAAAACACGGTGACCTATCGTGTGCAGAAGGCGTTGAGTCTGTGCACACCTTCGGACGGGTCGGCCACGGACCTGCGGGCCGCGCTCCGCATCTACGAGTGGCTTCGAGGCGCCCCCATCGCTCCGTGGTAGCGATCGCAGGTCGATAGGTCGAACCCGCCACCGATTGGTTCAGAAACCAAAAGTCGGCAGCAACCCTGGGTTCTGCGGTAGTGCGAACCACGCACCTCATGCGCTCTACTTGTGGTGTAGGACACACCAGCCCCGGTGATCGGGAGGGCCTTGGAGGCCAGCCACCGGACACCGTCCATCCGCCGGGATCCGCGGTGAGAACCGCAGTCGACAGAAGGAAGTCTACGATGCACACCCCCTTGAGTCCTGTCCAGGAAACGTTCAAGGACGTGATGGCACACGTGGCGACCCCGGTCGCCGTGGTGACCTCCATGGACGGCGGTCTGCCCTTCGGCACCACCGTCAGCGCCTTCACCTCCCTGTCGATGACACCTCCGATGGTCCTGGTCTCCCTGGACAAGGGATCGGAGACACTCGAGCTGATCACTGCATCGAAGAAATTCGGGTTGAACGTGCTGGCCAGCGACCAACAAGGCACCGCGCTCGAGTTCGCGAAGAAGGGTGGAATAGGCAAGTTCCACGGCGTCCGGTGGGAAGTCGACCATGGCCTCCCCCGAATCGCCGGCGCCGCCGGGTGGATCGCCTGTCACGTCGACCACTTCGTCGGGGGCGGCGACCATCTGGTCGTGCTCGGCAACGTCGTCGCAGCAGAAAACAGCTACGGCGATCCGCTCACGTACCACCGCCGCGTCTTCGGCACGCACTCGGCATTGGAGTCCGCATAGCACGGCCACCTCAGTCAAGCAGCGACCAGAGTAATAGCCCGCAGCACAGGTTTTCGCAGAAGGAACGCACGCCATGACAACATTGTTCGCGCCCCGCGCCTCGCACCAACGGTCATGGTCGACGATCGCAGCCGGGAGCCGCACCCTCGCCGCCGGCGAGCCGATCATCCTCAGCCATCATCGCCGCCTCGTGCTCGTCGGGTGCGCCGGCGCCGCGACCACCGAGCAGATGGCTTTCCTGATCCGCCACACCACAGGATTTCTGCAGGTGGCGCTGCACGAACGGATCTGCGACCGTCTCGTCCTCCCGGAAGCGACCCCCATGGTTCGGGCCACGTCCACGCTCGGCCACGGGCAATGTGTCACCGTCGACGCCGCTGTCGGCGTCACCACCGGGATCTCCGGAGCAGACCGGGCGCACACCGCCCGCATCCTCGCCGACCCGACCACGGACCCCGGCGACCTCACCCGGCCCGGACACCTGGTGCCGGTTCGCGTGACACCCACAGAGTTTCGCAGGCACCTGACCACCGCCGCCCTCGCCCTCGCACTCACCGACGCCGCCGCAGCCCAGTACTCGGGAGCGGTGTTCGCCGACCTCGAAGGCATCGGCGACCCCACCAGTGTCGGTGATCGACACGACGCCGAAATCCTCGCCGACCGGTACGGGCTCACACTGGTCGCCGGCCCGGACCCCGAGAACAACGTCCGCTGACAGCTACCCGCCGTGCCGCACGCGACACGCACACCAACCAGCACCCGCACATCACAGGCGCGGTCCCCGCATGCCCTGAGCTGCGCCGATTCGCACCCCACAGCACCAAGACAGCCACCCCCCACGCACCGGAGGAAACAATGGACATCACCCGCACCGAACTCATGAACCGGGTGCACGCCCTGGTACCGGCCTTCGCCGAACGCGCACAGAAAACCGAGGAGAATCGTGCTCCCCTCGACGAGACGATCACCGACCTCGTCGACTCGGGAATCCTGGCCACGCTGACACCCGAGGCCTACGGCGGACTCGAACTCGGACTCGACGTCGCCGCCGAGATCGTCCGCACCATCAGCGCGGCCTGCCCCTCGACCGGATGGGTCACCTCCTTCTACATCGGAGCGGCCTGGCGAATGAACATCTTCACCGAGCAGGCACAACGAGAAGTGTTCGCAGACAAGCCCTACACCCTCACCGCCGGTACCGCGGCTCCCCTGGGGCAGGTGCAGAAGGTCGACGGCGGCTACCGCATCACCGGGCAGACGGCATGGAACTCCGGCTCGGTGCACGCCGAATGGTTCACCTTCGCCGGCGTCGTGTTCGAGGAGGGAAGCGCCCCTACCCCGCTGTGGTTCCTCGTGCCCCGCGAGGACGTCAAGATCCTCGACACCTGGTACATCGCCGGCATGTCCGGCACCGGCAGCAACGATGTCAGTGTCGACGACGTCTTCGTCCCGGACTACCGCACCGGTCCGTTCGCTCTCGCCCTCGCCGGCGCCGCTCCCGGGCAGCTGATCCACCCCAACCCCATGTACCACCTGCCCTTCCTGCCGTTCGCGATGGCCGAGGTCACCCCGGTCGTCGTCGGTGCGCTGCGTGGCGCGGCGGACGCGTTCGTCCAGCGCACTCGGGAGCGGCAGGGAACCATCAGCCAGGAGAAGGCCTCCGGCAAACAGGCCGCCCAGATGCGGCTCGGCCGGGCGGTGGCCGCCGCGGACGCCGCCGAAACCCTCCTCGACGCCTTCTTCGAACGCCTCACCGCACAGCGGCCCGAGCAGTCCGACCCCCGCGATCGTGCCGAGATGAAGCTCAAGGCGGCATATCTGGCAGATATGGCCCGTAACGCCCTCAACGACATGGTGCGCGGAATCGGTGGCGACGGGTACCGAAACTCGGCACCGATCCAGCGGTTCTTCCGCGACCTGTCCGTGCTGTCCGTGCACGCCTTCCTCGATATCGACACGGCATCGGAAACGATCGGCCGGTTCACCCTCGACCTTCCCGTGTCCGATCCGCTCCTGTAACCGGATGTTGCTACCCCTCACCCCGAGCCTCGGCCGCAGCCCGCCCGCCCGGGGCTCGGGATGAGCAGTCGAGCAATTGCTCAGCGTCCGATCACCGCTCCGCTCCAATCACCGCCGAAACTCAGCCGGCCCAATGAACGATGCGATCATCGAGCAGCAACGAGACGGGCAACTCGGTGAATCGGCATCGACCGGCGCAAGATCACGAGAAGACACACAGGTGAGCAGTAACCCGACGATCGAACGCCTCGACGACGCGGCCAGCGACCTGCTGTTCGCGGGAGCGCGAACAGTCAACAACTTCGCATCGACCCCGGTCGGCGATGGCGAACTCGCGCAGATCTGGGAATGGGCCGCTGGGCGCCGACGGCCGCGAACTCCCAACCGCTGCGCGTGCAATTCGTGCGCACCAACGACGCCCGCCGCAGGCTGCTCGAGCACCTGGACGAGGTCAACCGTGAGAAGACGACGTCAGCTCCCGTCGCCGCAATTCGCGAGGTAGACAGTGGACTTCACGATCACCTTCCCGGGGCTGCCCATCCGGCCACAGATGGGCGAGGTCTTCGCCGCACGTCTCCCCAGACTCGACCCCGCAGAGACCGTGCACTGGGCGTGAGGAGCTGCAGACGGCTCTCCCGATCGTGCCCGTCTCAAATCCAGATCGACCCCACACACTCCCGGGTCCGTTTCCGTCACATCACCAGAGAAAGAGAGTCCGCGATGACCACAGACACGACCGAGGTCGAGACCACCCGCAAACTGCTCGAAGCCGCCGACACCGACATCGCAGCGTTCTTCGACTACTTCTCCGACGACTGCGTCTTCCGGATGGGGAACAACGCCCCCGTCGTCGGCAGGAGCGCGATCCAATCCTGGGTAGCGCAGTACCTCACCTCGGTGGCGTCGATGCGCCACGAGATCGTCGAAGAATGGTCGGAAGGCAACGTTGCCGCGCTTCGGGTGGAGGTCACCTACACCTTGCAGAACGGTGAATCCTTCACCCTCCCGGCCGTGACGCGCACCCGCGTCGAGCACAAGAAGGTGACCGAGTACCTGATCTTCATGGACCCCAGTCCCGTTGCCTCTGACACCACGCGATAGACGTCCACAGCGCCCCCCCGGGGGGCCGGCTGTCTCGTTGAGCACAACACCGAGACACGAAATCCCTGCGATAGCCCTGCCCCGCGATCTCCCGCGTGCAGGCGGGGCGCACCGGCCGGCGGTACACACCGTCGTCCGACAGATTCGCATAGGCTCACATTGTGCTGTGCTGCGCGTAGGTGTGCACCGAGCCGGCAGACGCCATCGAGTCGGCGGGGGAGGTTGACATCTCGTCACTACCGCAGAAGAACCGATCGGCGGTAGCTCAGCGCCCACCAGCAGTTGCCCTACCCCCAAAGACGCCGAAAATCCCGTCACGAACACGAAGGGCCCCACCCCGGATCCTCGGTGTGAGGCCCTTCGTGTCGGCAGGTCCTTAGCGGTGTGTGAAGTGCCGTGATCGCTCCTCCGAACGCGGCCATGCCTTCCTGTACGGCACCCTTCGGCGACCCGTAGGTTGAGCTGGAGAGTCGTTGACCAGGTGCTACGGCATTGTGACCACGGCGTATCCCTGGTGATCCCTGCCGGGCTGCAGGCGATCGAGCGTGGGCACTGTCACTCCGACCCGACGCGTGCCCTGACATCCTCTCTGTCCGCTTTCGGTGACGCCTTCGTCGTCGCCGGCCAACTCGGTTCCGGGGTGGACGGATTCCGCAGAAGTCACCATGAGGCCCGGGCGGTCGAACGGCTGGTTCGCCTCCCTTCAGGCCATCCACCCACCGCCACCGCTCACGAGCACGTTGCCCTCGAAGTGCTCCTGCTCGCCGACCTCGACATGGACCACAGTCTGGCCAAAGTCGTCTCTGCTGAGCATATTTCGAAAGACGCGGTGACCTATCGAGCGCAGAGGGCGTTAACGGTGGTGGTATCGAGAATGGTCATGGCGCGGCGGTCAGGTCGAGCGCGATGTCGGTGATCATGTCTTCTTGTCCGCCGACGAGTCCGCGTTTGCCGACTTCGAGGAGGATGGTGCGGACGTCGATGCCGTACTGCTTTGCGGCGGTTTCGGCGTGGCGGAGGAAGCTGGAGTAGACACCGGCGTAGCCGAGGGTGAGGGTTTCGCGGTCCACGCGCACGGGCCGGTCCTGGAGGGGTCGGACGAGGTCGTCGGCGGCGTCCTGGAGGGCGAACAGGTCGCAGCGGTGCTTCCAGTTCTGGAGGTTGGCGACGGCGACGAATGCCTCGAGTGGGCAGTTGCCGGCGCCGGCGCCGTGGCCGGCGAGGGAGGCGTCGACGCGGGTGACGCCCTCCTCGACGGCGACCACCGAGTTCGCGACCGAGAGGGAGAGGTTTTCGTGGGCGTGGATGCCGATCTGGGTGTTCGGGTCGAGGATGTTGCGGTAGGCGCGGACCCGGTCGCGGACGCCGTTCATGGTCAGCCGTCCACCGGAGTCGGTGACGTACACACACTGCGCACCATACGATTCCATCAGCTTCGCCTGCTTGGCCAGGTCGTCGGCGGGGGCCATGTGACTCATCATCAGGAACCCGGAGACGTCCATGCCGAGGTCGCGGGCCTTGGCGATGTGCTGGGCGGACACATCTGCCTCTGTGCAGTGGGTGGCGATGCGGATGGAGCGGACACCGAGCTTGTAGGCGTGCTCGAGTTCGGCGATGGTGCCGATGCCGGGCAGCAACAGCGTGGTGAGGGTGGCGTGGGTGAGGTTGTCGGCGGCGGCCTCGATCCATTCCCAGTCGGTATTCGAGCCGGGCCCGTAGTTCAGGGAGCCGCCGGCGAGGCCGTCGCCGTGGGCGACCTCGATGGCGTCGACACCGGCGGCATCGAGCGCGGAGACGATCCTCGCCACGTCGTCCGGTTCGATACGGTGCCGTACCGCGTGCATGCCGTCGCGCAGGGTGACGTCCTGGATGTACAGCTGGGGCTGGGGGGTGGTCACGAGCGGGCCTCCGCGGGAATCGTGGTCTGGATGCGTCGGGCGATGGATTCGGCGGTGCGCAGGGCCGCGGAGGTCATGATGTCGAGGTTGCCGGCGTAGGCGGGCAGGTAGTGGGCGGCGCCCTCGACCTCGAGGAAGATCGACACCTTGGTGGTGACCGGGCCGGCGCCGTCGGGCAGCAGGGTGTGCACGGGTTCGCCGTTGGGGATCGGGGTGAACTGGACGTCCTGCTTGAGCCGGTAGCCGGGGACGTACTCGGCGACCCGGGCGGCCATCTCGGTGACGGACGCGCGGATGGCGTCGTGGTCGGCGTCGCCGATCAGGGCGAGGACGGTGTCGCGCATCAGCAGGGGTGGTTCGGCGGGGTTGAGGATGATCACGGCCTTGCCGCGGGCGGCGCCGCCGACCTGTTCGATGGCGTGCGCGGTGGTTTCGGTGAATTCGTCGATGTTCGCGCGAGTGCCGGGTCCGGCGGACTTGGAGGCGATGGACGCGACGATCTCGGCGTAGGCGACGGGGGTGACGGCGGAGATGGCGGCGACCATGGGGATGGTGGCCTGGCCGCCGCAGGTGACCATGTTGACGTTGTCGGCGTCGCCGTCGAGGTGCTGTTCGAGGTTGACCGGGGGCACGACGTAGGGGCCGATCGCGGCGGGGGTGAGGTCGACGAGTTTTTTGCCGTAGGGGGCCAACGCTGCGGCGTTGGCCTGGTGGGCCTTGGCGGAGGTGGCGTCGAAGATGATGTCGATGTCGGCGAAGCCGTTGAGGGCAATCAGGCCCTGCACACCGTCGGCAGTGGTGGGCACCTTCAGCCGGGCGGCGCGGGCGAGACCGTCGGAGGCGGCGTCGATGCCGACCATCGCTCCCATCTCGAGGATGTCGGAATTGCGGAGGACCTTGATCATCAGGTCGGTCCCGATATTGCCGGATCCGATGATCGCGACCTTGATCTTTGGGGTGTCGGTCATGAGTTCTCCTTCGAGAATGTGGCGGTCACGGTGCCGAGGCTGGTCAGTTCGGCGTGGATGACGGTGCCGGGTGGGGTGGGGACCATGGGGCCGAGAGCCCCGGACAATACGACCTGGCCGGCGCGCAGGGGCTGGCCGTAGTCGCGGGCGGTGCGGGCGAGCCAGGCGAGCGCCTCGAGGGGGTCGCCGAGGCAGGCGGCGCCGGTGCCCTCGGAGACCAGTTCGTCGCCGGAGAACAGCCGCATCTGAACGTCGCGGGGTTCGAATGCGTCGAGGGCGAGCCATGTTTCGCCGAGAACGTACAGGCCTGAGGAACCGTTGTCGGCGATGGTGTCGGTGATGGTGATGTCCCAGTCGGCGATGCGGGAGTCGACGATCTCCAATGCTGCCGCGGCACGGGCGACGGCGGCCCGCACCTGGGCGAGGTCGAGGTCGCCGTCGACGAGGTCGGCGCCGAGTTCGAACGCGATCTCGGCCTCGGCCTTCGGTTGCAGCAACCGGCCGCTGGGCACCTCGGCAAGAGAAGACACGTCCATGTCGGCGAACAGCACACCGAAATCGGGTTGATCCACCCCGAGTTGCTGTTGCACGGCGGGGGAGGTCAGGCCGATCTTGCGGCCGGTGATCGTCGCGCCGGCCGCGACGCGGTGGTCGGTCAACCGCTGCTGGACCGCGTAGGCGGCGTCGATGTCGTCGGTGCCGAGCAGATCCCGAATCGGGGGGCACGGTCTTGCAGCAGTGGCCGCCTCGGTGAGGCGATCTGCCGCGGCAACGGCCGCAGAACGAGTGTGTGTGCGTGGAGAGCGGGTGGCCATTCGAATCCTCGACAGTCGAGTTGTGTAATCGTTTCGTACACCGGACAAACCGTGGTCAGAGCATCGAACTGCCACCGTTCACGCTGATCACCTGACCGGTTACGTAGGAAGCCTCTTCGGAAGCGACGAAGGCTACTGTGGCCGCGACTTCTTCGACGGTCCCCGGTCGATCCATCGGGATGAGGTTGCGCATCTGGGCGCCGAAGACCGCCATGTCCTCTTTCGCTTCAGGGGCTGCGGACGCCAATTTGGCTGCGGCCTCCGGTGTCTCGATCCACGCGGGGGCGACCGTGTTCACGGTGATTCCGGCGTCTGCGAACTCTCGTGCGAGCCCGGTACCGAACGCATGCACCCCACCCTTTGCGGCGTTGTAGATCGCGTGCCGGTACAGCCCATTGCGCACGGATTCCGCTCCTATGTGCACGATCCGGCCGTAACCGGCGTCCACCATGTGGGGCAGCGCTTCTAGAGTGGTGTACAGGGTCGTCCAGAGATTGCGGTCGATGGTGGCCCGCAAAGTTTCCTCGGTGTGGTCGAACGTTGGAAGGATGACGCCACCGCCCGCGCAGTTCACCAGCACGTCTACCGCGCCGCGTTCCGTGACCGTCCGTCGGATGAGGTCGGCGGCGTCCTCACGTTGTGAGAGGTCTCCGACGACCGTGGTCACCGACGCCGCGTTGCCGGGCCGAAGGTGCTCGGCCACCGCCTCCACCGCGTCCGCACTGAGGTCTCCGAGGACGAGATCCGCCCCCTCGTCGGCGAGTCGCACGGCGATGGCGCGGCCGATGCCGCTACCGGCCCCGGTGACAACCGCAGTCCGGCCTTTGAACCTGTTCATGTGGGGTATTACCTTCCGATGGGATTCGCTCGACGCGAGGATGTTCAGTTTTCGTTCGGTGCTATGTACACCCGACCGTCGGTTACCACGGTCCGATACTTCGTCAATGCCAGCACCGCGGGAAAACACAGCGGTGCTCCGGTACGGACATCGAAGCGGGCCATGTGAAGCGTGCAGAGCACCTCGTGCCCTTCGAGTTCGCCCTCCTCGCCGAGCGACCACTTCTCGTGACTGCACGAGTCGGATGTCGCGAAGAACTCACCATCGACGCGATAGACGGCGATCCCACCTGCGGCTTCCAAGCGGAGAGTTTCGCCGTCGGCCAGATCCTCCTCGTTGCACGCGAAGATCAGTGCTTCGGTTGACGTTTCCGGTGCCATGGTCGGACCTCTCGTAAAGCGCGGATGCGGGAACGCCGATTTGTCGGCGGTGCCAATTCGTGGGTGTCGAACGATCTGATTCGTTTTAGATGATGAAGCTGATCTTGCCCTGGGGATTGAGCATGTCGTGAGCGAGAACGGCCCGCTTCCTGCGGATCAGGAAGGAGGAACCGTGAGGATCCAAGTCGTAGTCGTAGCGGCCAACGTACGTGTCGAACTTGCCGGCTTTCGCGCGGTTGATGATGAAATTGGCTGTGACGGAGATCGACTCGTTGTTCTGTGTCAGGATTCGCACATTGCCGACGATCCGACTGGTCTGTGAATGGGGAAATTCGGCATGCGCCTCCGGCTTCTTGAGGCGAATCACCCTCTGCTCGAGCATGGTGCGGCCGTCGTGGATGAGTGACCACGTGAGACCGGGGTCCGCGTCCGGCCGGTCCGTGGCGGGCACTTCGTACGTGCAGTCGAGTGTGAACAGGTCGAGCCACTCCTCGAGTCGCCATTCATCGATGAGGCCGGCTTCGTGGAACAGGAATTCCTCGACGGCGTTACGCGTCGTGATGGTTGGTGTCTCTGACACGGAAGTCATAGGGGTGTCCTTCTGAGGTGACTGGCGGATAGGAGGCTTATCGAACGAGGTCAGGCATCGGCAGCCTGCTTGTCGAAGGGAATGAAGGACGTGCCTTCGGTGGGGAGTTGCTCTCCGGTGATGCGCCGGTTCCATTCCCGCCACCAGGACCGCATCTGCAGTTCGTCGTTGGCCGCCGGCACGGGCTTGCCCATACCCTTCGACACGTCGGACCAGCCGACCTCGCCGCGTGCGCCGAACCCCTTCTGCGCCTGTTCGAGTGCCTCGACATCGTCGGGGGTCGCGAGACCCGCGGGCCCCCAGAAGGTGAGCGCATTGTTGATGCGGTACCTGACGAACTCCTCGTCGACACCCTTGGGGATGATCTGCCAACCGGTGACGAGCGTTTCCGATGGGCTCACCGGGTGGAATGTGCGCAGCGTCAAACCGAAGCTGAGATCGATCAGGATGAGGCTGGGGAAGAACACCGAATTTCGTGCCAAGCCGAACATCGCGTTGGCATAGTTCTCACCGAAGGACTGTTCGGCCTGCGACCGCAGACCGGCGAGCGTCTGCTTGACGCTGTCGGTGGCCAGGGGGAGTCCGTTGGCCGGATACATCAATGTGGCGTGCCCGTTGGGGAATTCGGTACCCATACCGGCCGGCGCCACACCGTTGACGGTCTCCTTGCCCAGCATCGGTGGTGTGGCGCCGAGTTCCATCATCATTTCGAAGTAGGTGTGATGAACGGACTTGGCGTGATATCCATCGATGCTGTTCTCGACGAGGAGCTTCCAGTTGGCCTTCAGCGAGTACTTGTGGGTTCCCTCCAGGATCGCGACGCCTTCGGGGGACTGATCGGCTGCCAGATCGATGAAATAGCGGGCTTCGCCGAGATACGTCAGCAGATCAGGCGCGTCGGGATCGAAGTTCACGAAGTAGAGCCCCCGGTAGGAATCCACCTGCGCCGGAGACTGCAGACCCTTGTACACGGCTGCCGGCTCGCTCTTGTAGTCCTCATTGCCGGGCACATTGACCAACTCGCCCGAGTTCCGGTATGCCCAGCCGTGGTAGAAGCAGGTGAAGATCTTCGCATTGCCGGAGCTGTGCCGGCAGACGGAGGACCCGCGGTGCAGGCAGGTGTTGAGCAGCACCCGGACGTCACCGTTGCGGTCCCGGTTGAAGATCACCGGTCGGCCGCCGACGTCCCGGGTCTGGAAGTCGTTCTTGCCGGGAATTTCGGACTCGTGTCCGACGTACAGCCACGTCTTGTCGAAGATCTCTTTTCGCTCGCGCTGCAACACGTCCTCGGAAGTGAAGGCTTCACGGTTGACCCGGAAAAGGTTGCTCTCGCGGTCGTCGATGATGAATTGCTCTGCGGTCATGGGGCTGATCCGTTCTGGTGAGTGCGGGCCGCGCCGGCGGCGTGAGTTAGTGGTGGTCGGCGACGCTGCGGTCGGTCGTGGTGAGGTCCCGGAAGAGCCAACTGTCGGGATCGGAGCCGGTGGCCGGGACGACCAGCACGGCGGTGGGGCCGATTGCCATCCAGTTCCGTCCGCCGTCGTCCGGTTCGGCGGGCAGGATTTCCACGGTGGTGAAGACTTCGTTGCTGAGGTCGTGCGTCCCGATGATCACGTTGACCTTGCAACCCTCGGTCTCGATGTGGAGGATCTTGTCCGGACCACCCTTGAAGTGCTGGATCTGACGCATGGGTGCCTTTCTTATCGGGCGGGTGTCTGTTCGCCGACGAGGTCCGCGAGACTCCCGCCGCGACGGTGGTTCTTGCGGAACGCAGCGACTGCTCTGGGGTCGTTGACGCTGACCTGGGCGATCGGGTTGTGGTCGGCGTCGGTATAGACGGCACGGAATCGGCCCTCCGCGATCGCACCCTCGCGATGGGCGAGTTCACCGAGCGAGGGCCTCCCGACTATCTGGATCCGGGAGCCGTACTGGTCCGACCACACGTACGGAAGCTGTGGTGCAGGGGGTTCTGCACCGGTCACGATCGCGGCGACCGCATCGGCCTGTTCGCCGGCGTTGGTCCAGTGCTCGATTCGTGCCCGGACGCCCAGCAGCGGATGTCGACGCAGGGCGAGGTCGCCGATGGCAAAGATCGACGGGAACCCCTCGACCTCGAAGCGGTCGCTGCAGTGCACCCCGCCGTCGATGGGAAGCCCACTGTCCTCGAGCCAGCGCGTGTTCGGTACTGCGCCGACGCCGACGACAACGAGGTCGGCGGGTACCTCAGTTCCGTCGGCGAGGACGACCCCCTCGACCTGCTCGCTGCCGCGGAAACGCTCCACCCGCGCTCCGGCGAGGAGCTGGGCACCGCTCAATGCGTGGATCGACGAGATCTCGCGTCCGACCTCGTCGCCGAGAACCTGACTCATCGGGATCTCGAGTGCCTCGATCAGAGTGACGTCGAGGCCGCGCCCCCGCGCCGCGGACGCGAATTCGGCGCCGATGAAGCCTGCGCCCACCACGGTCACCCGCGGCCCGCCGGTGAGAGCTTCTCTCAGAGCCGTAGCGTCGTCGAGCGTACGCAGCGTGTGAACCCCCGCCGGCACGGCAGGAATGGGAAGGGTGCGTGCGTGAGCTCCGGTAGCGATCACCAACTGCTCGTACGAGATCTGCTCGCCGGCGTGGGTGATCACCACCCGCCGTACCGGGTCCAGAGCGGTGGCTCGCACGCCCAGCCGGACGTCGAGGGCGAACTCCGCTGCGAGCTCCGGTGTGAGGAGCCGCGGAACATCCGGGACGTGCCCCTCGGCCAGGAGGTCCTTGGACAGAGGCGGTTTGTCGTACGGCCAGTGCTCCTCGCTCTCCAGGAGCACGATACGCCCGGCGAAACCGCGCTGCCGCAATGCGATTGCTGTTCTGGTGCCTGCAACCGAGGCGCCGACGATCAAGAAGGACATAGTCGAAACGTAGCCACGTATCACGCCCAGGTGGTGCGCAGTTCCGGCCGCTGGAACCGCGAATTGGTGACGAGTCGGCGAGTATGCACGCAGGACGCCGCGAGCGTATCGGCTCGGGCACTGTGATGGACCGGCTAGCGTCGACCGATGCGCGTCCGCGGCAGGATCCGCAGGATGACGGCACCTGCGACGTTGACAGCGACGGCTGCCGACGCCACGCCCAGCAACGTTGCAGGCGTGCCGATCGCATAGCAACTGTGCAGCCATGCGATCGCCGTCGGTAGTCCGAACCCCAGGTAACCCAGGCAGTAGACCCGGCCGGTCATCGTCCCCAGCCGGCCGGGCGGGGCCAATCGCTCGCAGTCACGCAAGCATCCGACCAACGTCAATCCGTATCCGATCCCCAGCACGGATACCGCGACCACGACCAGCCAGATCGACGTTGTTGCGGCGGCAACGGCGGCGGCGAGCGTGCCGGCCACGAAGAGTGTCAGTCCGATCCTGCGGACCGGGCCCGATCGCTCTGCGGTGTGCCCGACGAGTCGCTGCGCGACGAAGCCCAGTCCCAAACTCAGTAGACACAGCAGTCCGGAGAACGCCGTGTCGAAGCCTTCCAGCTGAGGCGCCACGATGGGCGGGAGCACCGCGTAAGCGATGCCGAGGGCGCCGAAGATCCACGGTGCCGCGGGTATCACCAGGAGGTGGAATGCGCGGGGAAGTGCTGTTCGATTCCCCTTCAACGGTTCTGGCCGAGCCCGCACCGCGCTGTACGTCGTCGGTCGCGTGATCAGCAGGGCGGCGGCGGCACAGAGAACCCCGTGCAGCACGAAAGGCGCGGTGGTGGGCGCGGGAGCCCACTGGTCGAGGGCGCCCGCGGCACCTGCACCCATCGCGAAGCCGCTCGTCAGGCTCATCGCCGACGCGCGTGGAGCACGGCCGGGTGTGGTCGTCAGCGAGTCGAGCGCCAGCCCGCCGATCACCATCCCGATCCCCAGCGCCACGCCGGTCGACATTCGCCCGGCGAACAACAGCGCGGGGTTGTGTGACCCGGCCGCGACCAGGATCGAACCCAGCGCGCTGACGGGTACGGCGAGCACCAGGGGAGTCCGGGTGCCCCAGCGGGTCGCCAGCCGATGCGCGAGGAGGAGCGAGGGGATCAGGCCGATGACATACGCGAACAGCAGTGTGTTCACGGCGAGTTCGCTGAATCCGCGTTCCGCCCGATACATGGTCAGCAGCGGAGTGAACTGATTGCCGCCCCAAGCGACCACGAACATCGCCGCACAGGGTGAAAACCAGTGCCGGTCAGAATGACCGGCTCGCAGCGATTCTGCCGGAGCAGTTGGGGACATCTCGGCCGGCACGGACCGCGGTCGGGACATCGGACACTTCCTAGGTTCGCGGAGGCGGAAACAACCGATGGCCGACGCCGGATCGTGGATTCCGGCGTCGGCCATCGGTTGTCGTCAGAGAATCAGGCAGAGACCAGGGAGCGATTGATCAGTGGCAGTTCGGGTCGGCGATCGGAGACGCCGGCGGCGTCGGCGAGATCTCCGGAAACCTTCCCGTCGCGGAAGAACTCGAGAAAGACCGGGTTGAACAGGTCCGGTCGGTCGGTCTGGCCCTGGTGGCCACACTCGTCGGGATAGAAGAACTGAACATTGGGCAGGTGGTCTTCCTGGACGTACCCCCACTCGACCGGTGTCAGGATGTCCTGGCGGCCGTAAAGGTAGAGCCCCGGAGTGCTCAACCGGTCGAGGCGCCCCTTGGTTACCAAACGGGCGGCGCGATTCTCGTCCGTCCAGTCCGTGATCCGCCGGTACTGCAAGAGAGTGGGCCAGAACTTCGCGTGCGCGTCCATCCGGTCCCTTGCGGAGAGGTAACGCATGTCGATCAGATCTTCACTGATGGCCTCACCGCGATGGATGATCGCCTCCATCATCGTGCGCATTCCGTCGCGTGTGCCGTCGTAGGCGGTGAGACGGAACTCGCCCGCCGGCGGGGTCAAGTGCTCCGGGACCACGTCGCCGACATCTCCCGCGATCAGAATGAAGCTCTTGACCTTGTCGGGGTGTGCAACCGTGTAATTGACCGTGTTCATGCAGCCCATGGAGTTGCCTGCGAGGTGGAACTCGTCGAGGCACAGTGCGGTGGCGAACTGGTCGATGAAGTCGACGAAGGACTCCATGCCGTCCGGCCAATACTCGTCACGGGTGTCCGACAGACCGAAGCCGGGCATGTCGGGGCAATAGACGCGGAAACCGTTCTCGCCGAGGTACGGGGCCATGAATCGCCATCCCGCGAGGCCGGAGGAGCCGGGCAATCCGCCGTGGAGCAGGATGACGGCGGGGCCCGAGGTGCCGGCGGTCATGTAGTGGGCGCGGGCGCCGTTCGCCAGTCGGACCCAACGGCTGGCCAAGCCGGGAACGTCGACGAGATTTTCAGCAGTGAGTGCCATGGTGATCTTCCTTTATCGGTGAGAAATGGTCGGTGACGAGTGTGCCGCGTGGCAGTCCGAGAAATTCGAGAGCATTCTCGCGCAGGATTCTCGGCACGGTACCGGGCGGCAACTGCTCTGTCGCAGAGTTCAAGTCCGCCAATCCATCTCCAGGTTGGCCGGGGATGAAGGGGTGGTCGCTGCCGAGTAGGACCTGGTTCGGGCCGAAGCGGTGTACCAATGCAGGCAGGAGCCCCGGGTCGAAGACCAATGTGTCTGCGTAGAGACGTGATACGAGGCGATCCAGATCGTCTGGGACGTGTGTGGCGGCCAAGTGGGCGCCGAGGCGAAGTCTCGGGTATGCCCAGGGGAAGGTGCCGCACCCGTGGACCATTGCGATGCGTAGTTGTCGATGACGTTGCAGCACCCCGCCGAAGACAAGCGCGGTAGCCGCCAACGCGGTATCCGAGGGCATCCCCAGTCCGAAGTCGTAAGTGAACCCCGAACGGCGCACCGCGCCACCGCCGCCGCCAACGGGATGGACGATTACCGCGAGTCCGAGACCGTCGACCGCATCGAAGAAGTACTCGAGTGCCGGGTCGTCCAATTCCATCCCGTTGATCCGGGTACCGATCTCGATCGCCCGCAGTCCCAGAACCGTGGATAGGTAGTGAAGTTCGGATAGGCAGTCACGAGGAGATAAGAGGGGAACTGTTCCGATTCCGATGAGCCTGCCATCGCCGTCTTCCACTGCGCGGGCGATGGACTCGTTCATCCACCGGCAGTAGGTGGCGAAGGGTGCCGGCGCGGCGCCGTACTCCAGGGTGACCGGAACAGGAGAAATCGCCTGAACCCCGATGCCCGCGCGATCCATGTCCTCCAAGCGCGCCGGCACATCCCAGAGGGCGCCCCGGACGGCGCGGAAGTCTTCGGATCCGCGGACGAGCCGTCCCTCCACGGGAGAATCGAGCACCAATCGGGGTGCTCGCGGAAAACCTGCGATGACGTCGGCAGGGGGTGCGTCCCGGGGGAAGTAGTGCGCATGCACATCGATGGTGCCGGGTGGAACCACGTGGGTCTCCTTTCGCGCGCAACCGTGGCTTGTTCCGTCCGGCCTGCCCGCGTCGTCGGGCAAGCCGGACGGAGGAAACGTTAGGGGCTCGGTGCGGTTGCGGCCGCTGTTGTTCCGGGGGCTGGAACCGATCGGCGGGCACGTACCCTGAATGTCAGCGCGCTGTGACCGCCGTTACAGCAGTTTTCCCGCGGGGTCGGTGGAGCGAAGATTGCGGAGGCCCGGATGATGCACATGGAACAAGACAAGCAGGACGACTGCGGTGCGGGGAGTTCCCCGCCTTCGATCCTGGCGAAGGCGTTCTCGATCATCGATGCGTTCAACGAGCGTGATCGGGTTCTGACCCTGACACAGATCAGCCGGAAGACTGGCCTGCCCAAGTCGACGGTGCACAGATTGCTGCAGCGGTTGGGTGAGCTGGCGGTGATCGAGGAGCACGGCGCGGGGTACCGGCTCGGCATCCGACTGTTGCGGCTGGTTTCTTCCATGCCGGTGGACGGAATGCGCGAGGTTGCGCTGCCGCACTTGGCGCAGTTGCAGGCCTGGTCGAAGGAATCCGTCCACTTCGGCGTCCTCAGGGGCAACGAAGTCGTAGTGCTGCAGGCGCTGTTCGCGGTGAACCACGCGCGACCCATAGGGGAGGTAGGCACCCGGATCCCCGCGCACCTGTCCGCGATGGGCCGGGCGATGATGGCGCATCTGCGTGAAGAGGAACTCACCGAACTGCTGGCCGGACCTCTGGTCGGACTGACGCCGAAGTCGATCACGGATCCGGTCCAAATTCGCCACGAGTTGAAGCACATTCGGGTGGCGGGAGTTGCCGTGCAGAAGGATGGTGTGGTTCTGGGTCTGGGTAACATCGCCGCGCCCGTGCTGATCAAGGGCCGTCCGATGGGTGCCGTCGCCGTTCAGTTCGACTCGGCGAAGGAGGTCTCGGAGTCGGTGATCAACGCCGTCAAACTGACTGCTCACCGCATCTGCCGTGACACCACCCAGATGCTCGCCCAGGGTAGGGCCGATCTCTTTCCGTTCGACGACTGACGCCGCGTTCCGGGCACTGGAACTTGCTGTGCGTGTGGCGCGTGCACGTCACACGATGGGGAGCGATACCCCCGGCGCGTGTGACGGCGCCGAGGCGCCACCTCAGAAAGGACGGCCAATGGGAGACTTCCTCGCTCTCGGCATGACCCACTACCCGCTGTTGGCGGGAACCGACGAGCACATGGCAGGTCTGCTGCGATGGACTCTCACCGACCCGGACATACCCGTCGAGGAGAAGGACCCGGCCCACTGGCCGGACCGTATGCGTCGCGAGTGGTCCGACGACGGTGGAACCGCTGCCGCAGCGGCGCATCGTGCGGAGTTGGTGGCGAATCTGGCTCGCGTGCGTGACGCGGTCGACGAGTTCGCCCCCGACGTCGTCGTGGTGTGGGGCGACGACCAGTACGAGAATTTTCGCGAGGAGGTGGTGCCACCGTTCTGCGTGCTCGCCTACGGAGACCTCGAGGTGCCCGCCTTCGAGGTGATGAACGAGAGAGGCAGTCCGAACTTCTGGGGGAAGCCGGACGATTTCGAGATCGTGATGCATGGTGACGCGTCGGGAGCCAGACAACTCGCCGACGGCCTGATCGAGCGCGGATTCGACATGGCCTACTCGTACAAGAAGCGCACTGCCGCACATTTTCCGCACGCCATTCTGAACACGCAATTGTTCCTCGACTACGCCAACGCAGGCGCCGAGATGTCATACCCCTTCATCCCGATGACGGTCAATTGCTATGGGCAGCACGCCATCGCGCGCAAAGGTGGATTGGCCAGGTTCGCCGACATCGAATCGGAGGTCCTCGACCCCTCGGGCCCGACGCCGGCACGGTGCTTCCAAGTAGGTCGAGCGGTCGCGCAACATTTCCGCGACCGCGATCTCAGGGTGGCGTTCGTCGCCTCCTCGAGCTGGTCGCACGCCTTCCTGGCCGACAAGCTGTGGCATATGCGTCCCGATACCGAAGCCGACCTGCGAATCTACAAGGCGCTGCTGGAAGACGACTTCGCGCTGATGCGCAACTACACCAGCACAGAGGTCGTCGACGCCGGCCAGCACGAAATTCTCAACTGGTTCTGCATGCTCGGTGCGGTCGAGGAGCTCGGCCTGCGCCGGGAGTGGTCCGACCTCGTGGTGACTGACGTCTTCAACTCCAACAAGGCATTTGCCGTGTACTCAGGGTAGATCAGCGTGCCCGCGGTCGAGCTAATCGGTCATACCATTGGACTATAGTTAGGCGATTGGGCTAGACTGCAGAGTGATGCCAGTCACAACAATCATGTCGAGTGGTGTGCCAATGCGGCCGGAGGTGTGACGAGAAGTGAGCCGGACGAAGACGTCAATGGATCCTGATCAAGCGGATCTCGTGCAGCAAGCGGCTGAGTGTATCGGTATGGCCAGGAAGCTGCTGGTCGACCACGATCACCACGCCGGTCTCGGCTCTCCCACGTTGTCAGGGTCGCTCGGAGCAACACGACGTCGCCTTGTCGACGCGCTGACCGAGGGGCAGCTCGCCGAGACCGATATCGGAGACGCTTGCCAGGCTCTCGTCGACATCGAACGTCTTCAGGAGGAGATCGCGAGAACAGAGGCGATTCGCCGGATCGCGGAGCTGGGCGAGGTGCACGACGCTGCAGTGACGCTCCGGGGACTTCCCCCGAGACAGATCATCGAGGCGGCGCCGGAGGTGGTGTGTACACAATTACCCTTCGCACGCTCGATGATCTCAGCTGTTTCCGGTTCTCTGTGGCAGCCCCGCCGCCTCTATCTGCAGCCCGCGCTCGACGGCTCACCTCTCGACTTCTCCGACTACGTCGACTCTGCGGTGTTGTCCCTGGCTGAAGCGCCTTTGGAAACCGAGCTGGTCCGACGCCGAGTTCCCGCGCTGGTCGCGGCCCCAGCCGACGACGACCGCACGCACAGGGAGATCGTCAGTCGATCTCGGACGTCGGCGTACGTCGCGGCGCCCGTCATGTCCGGAGGCAAGGTCATCGGACTGCTCCACGCCGATCGGCCAGGGTCGGTGGATGTTCTCGATCCGGACGACCGAGATCGGTTGGACACCTTCGCGACCATTCTGGCCATCGTTTACGAACAAGCGGTGCTGAAGCACCGAATCCAACTGCAGCGGGCCCGGGTCGAGGAGTCGTTCGACGCAACCCAGACGATGCTGGACCGGATCTCGAAGGCGGATGCGATTCTCTCTCATCAGGCTGCAGCAAGGGTCGACGGTTCCACCGACGAGCCGGCAGAGAACCGGGTGCTCGAAATCAACAGCATGCTGACCGTCCGGGAGCGTGAGATCCTGTCCCACCTCGCAACCGGGGCCACCAACAATCAGATTGCGCAGGCACTGGTCATCTCAGAGGGCACCGTGAAGTCGCATGTAAAAGCCGTGCTCAAGAAGCTGCACGCACCGACTCGTGCCGCGGCGACGGCCCTCTACTCGAGTCAGGCCCGACGAGCGAGATGACAGGGAAGACGGAGGGGCGAGCCACCGTCAGGTCGACGACCGACCGCGAGTTGTCACACGCGGTCATCGTTCTCCTCGATCGGCTGCGCGACGACTACGGCGTCGGCCCCCGCTCCCACGAGATCCGCGTTGTCTCGCTCGGCACCCAGATGGCGCTCCTCGACGAGGCCACAGAATCTGCTCTGTCGAAGTTCCCCGAGCTCGGCCCCGAGCAGCAACGAGCGCTCGGTCGCCTCATCGTCGACCTTCAGGAGACGCGCATGCGGATTCGCACGGTGCACGAAGGTCCGGGTCACGCCGTGCAACCCGCCGAGTTCGCCAGCGCGATCCGGCGGTTACGCGGCTCGGAGTCCGTTGCCGGTCTTCGTAAACGAATCTGCTTCGAGGCTGCGAACGCAGCGCAACTCGACCGAATACTCTTGTCCGAGGTACACAACGGCACGTGGATTGCGCTCGAACTCCACAGCTCGACGAGGTCGGACGGGGACCTGAGTTCTTTACAGGCGTTACCCCTCGGCTTCGAATCAGCCGAGAGCCGGGCGTGCGAGACCCGATCCGCGGTACTCGCAGGGCCGAACGCCGACGTTCGGCCGAGTGACGAGGTCGTGCAGATGCTTGCCGCCGACTCCTATGTGGTTGCCCCGATCACCGTTTCGACCGGTGTCATCGGTCTCGTGCACGGCAGTCGACCTTCCGGGGACCCGGTGAACGTTGTGGTCCGGGACACGCTCGGGGCATATGCCCGCGGTTTCGGGACGTTGTTCGAACGGGCGATGCTGGCCGACCGCCTCAGTGAACAGAAGAATGTGATAGTCCAACGCCTGCAACAGGAAGCCCGCGAAGCCGAGCTTCTCGAACACGCGGATGTCAGCTTTCTCGACGAGACCTCGGCCGAGCAGGTCTCGTCGTTGCCCGGTACGTCCCACGGCGATCTGAATCCCGCTGCGCTGGAATCGCTGACGACTCGTGAGCGCGAGGTGTTCACGTTGCTGGTCCGGGGCGCATCGAACGCCGAGATCGCGAACGAGCTCGTCATCAGCATCTTCACGGTGAAGACGCACGTCAAGAAGATACTTCGCAAGCTGGGCGCCATGAACCGGTCCGAGGCGATCTACCGCTATCTCGCGATCACCGGTCAACGATGAACAGGTTCCACGAAAGTCCCACGCGCGCAGCCAGACCATCGCGGCCACCGAAGTTTGTGCGTTGCTGACAGCCTCACCACGTAGACGAATACCGCCCCCGTTGCCTCGGCAATGGGGGCGGCGTTGTGCCCTTGACAGGACCTAGGCGTCGGCAACCGGTTCGGCCGCTTGCTCTCGGAGAAGGAACTTCTGGATCTTCCCGGTCGCGGTGGTGGGGAGTTGATCGACGATAACCAGCTTCTCGGGAATCTTCTGCACCATGGCCTTGCGCTCGATTCGGAGGAAGTCGGCGAGTTCGTTCAGAGTTGGTGCGGGGCCGTTGGCGACGACGAAAGCGCACACCTTCTCGCCGAGACGCACGTCGGGCATGGACACAGCTGCCGCCGCGATGATGTGCGGATGTGCCAGGAGGTGTTCCTCCACCTCCCGTGCCGAGATGTTCATGCCGCCGCGGATGATGAGATCTTTGATCCGTCCCGTGACTCGGAGGTAGCCGTCTTTGTCGACGCGGCCGAGGTCACCCGAGGAGAGGAACCCACGTGCGTCGACCGACGCGGCCGTGCGCTCGGGGTCGCGCCAGTATCCGAGGAAGATTCCCGGGCCTCCGTAGAAGATCTGGCCTTCCTCGCCCGCCGGAACCACAGCACCCTCTTCGTCGCGGATCTCGAGATCGACACCATCGAAGGCCCGCCCGTCGGAAGAGAGCACCTTCTCGACTGGGTCGTCTACACGCACTGCCGTCACCAGTAGCCCTTCGCTACTGCCGTATACCGGTAGGAGTGTGCAGTCGGGTAGTGCCGTCTTCCATTCCCGCAGAAGTGTTTCGGGTATCGGTGCGCCGGCACTGACCCAGAGTCGCATCGCGCTGACGTCATGGTCGGCACCGGCATCGATGGCGCCGAGTGCCATCTGGAGGAATGGTGTCGCGGCCATGCTCACTGTCGTCTTGAACTCCGCGATACGCCGGAGTCCCTCGTTGGGCTCCCACACGTCGAGAAGGTGGATCCCACTTCCGAGGAGCAACGGTGTCGCCACACCCACGGCCAGTCCTGTCGCATGGGTGACGGGGGAGGGCATGAACATCACGTCGTCGGGGTTTAGGCCCATAACCTGCCCGCCGAGTCCGTGAGCGGTGAAAGACAGTGTGTTGAAGGTATGTTGGCAGCCCTTCGGGCGCGACTCGGTTCCCGATGTGTAGATGATGGCGTGGGCAGCATCCGCGGGCGGTGGCGGTCCGAGTTCGTCGTCGCCGGGTACATGGTTGCCGGCAATCAGCTCATCGAAGACGATCTCGCCGGCGCCTGCCGTCCCGCGCACAACAACGACGTGCTCGAGGCCGGGCACTTCGGCACGCACCTCGGCCAGCATGTCCGTGTACCGGAACTTCCGGAATTCCTCGGTGACGAAGGAGATCTTGGCTCCGGAGTGCTCCAGTACGTACCGCACCTCGTCGTGCCGGTACACCGGCATGGTGGGCACGAGGACGGCCCCGATCCGGGCGAGCGCCACGTAGATGACCACGAACTCGTTCCAGTTCGGCAACTGGACCTGAACGCGGTCACCGCGCTCGACACCGAGCTTCTGCAGGGACGCGGCGAGACGGTACGCCTGCGCTCGAAGTTCACCGCGCGTGAGAGTTCCGTATCCGTCGGTGACGGCGACGAAGTCCGGGTCGATCATCGCCCAGCGATCCACATGTTCGGCCAGGCTCTCGTCGCGCCAGTACCCGTTCGATCGGAACGCCTCGAGGGTGCTCGCACTGTAGCGGTCCTCGGGGAGAATCGCGCCCGCGTGTTCCATGACATCCATGTGCGGATCCTTGCTTTCAGGTGCCTCTCCTCGACAGGAGACAGGCCAAAGTGATTGGTCGAACCATAATGCCGACCGAGAGGGGATAGGTATGAATCGGACGCGTTCTCATCCTTCGAGGTGAGGGAAATACCCCATTGGGATGAGTGGTGCGTGGAGCGATGCGGGTGCGCCGCGAGCGCCGCACCCGCACAGACCCTTACAGGTAGATCGACTTCGGCACCAGGTAGGCGGACAGGGCCTCCGGTCCCAGTTCGCGTCCGAGACCACTGGCCTTGACTCCCCCGAAGGGCGCCGTCGGATCGGGAAGGTAGCCGTTGATGCCGACGGTTCCCGTCTGGATGCGCCGGGCGACGGCAACCCCGTGGTCGTGATCGGCGGTGAAGACGGTGCCGCCGAGACCGAAGTCGCTGTCGTTGGCTATGCGGACAGCGTCCTCGTCGTCCCGATACGAAATGATCGACAGCACGGGGCCGAAGATCTCCTCCTGGGCGATCGTGTAGTTGTTGTCGACGTCCGCGAAGATGGTCGGTTCCACGAACCATCCCTTCTCGAGGTCCGCGGGGCGTCCACCACCGACCGTGATCCGGGCGCCCTCGCCCTTGCCCTTCGCGATGTAGGACTCGACCCGGTCGCGCTGCCGGACGCTGGCCATCGGTCCGATCATCGTGGCGGGGTCGAGGGAACTCCCTACGGTCAGTGACCCGGCCAGAGCGCTGAACGTGTCGACCACTTCCTGGTAGCGCGACTGCGGTGCCAGGATGCGGGTGCCGAGGTAGCAGACCTGGCCGTTGTTCAACATGGTCGCGCCGAACAGCTGTTCGCCGACGGTGGCGAGATCCAGATTCGCGTCGTCGAGGATGATCGCCGCCGACTTTCCACCGAGTTCCAGCGTGACAGGCCGGAGCAGTCGGCCGCAGGCTTCGGCGATGTTGCGGCCGGCAGTCGACGACCCGGTGAACGCCACCTTGTCGATGCCGGGATGCGAGACCAGGTACGCGCCCAGTTCGCGACCACCGGGCACGATGTTGATCACGCCCGCCGGCAGGGCCGCCTCTTCGATCGCTTCCGCGAGAACGTAGCTGTCGAGGACCGTCTCGGGGGACGGCTTGATGACGATCGTGCACCCGGCAGCCAGGGCAGGAGCGTATTTGAACGCGGCGAGCGCCTGCGGGAAGTTCCACGGGACGATCGCGCCGACGACGCCGATCGGGGTCTTGGTCACGAGAGTCGATCCGCCGAGCAGACCCGGCCGCGTCTCCTCGAAGGAGTCGTTCTCGATCAGGCCGGCGTAGTAGCGGAGCAGAATCTGCGGGAAAACCGCTTCCAGCTTCTCCGCGACCGCGACGGGCATGCCGTTCTGTGAGCTCACCGCCTGGACCATCTCCTGGGCCCGTTTGTCGAGCGCATCTGCCAGGCGTCCCAGCGCCTGCGCTCGCCGTGCCGGTTCCCACTGCGACCACCCGGTCGGATCGTCGAATGCCCGGCGTGCCGCGTCCACGGCGGCGTCCATGTCGGGTTCGGCGCCATCGGGGGTGTGGCCCACCACCTGTTCGTCGTTGGGCGATACCACCGTGATCACGCCACTCGAGGTGGGCGCATGCCATTCGCCTCCGATGAAGAAGGCGTTGTTGTTCGTCGTCATGACGGGTTCCTCTCGTTGATCTGGATGTTTCTGTTGCCGAGTCGTGAACTGGGAAGTTGGATCACACGGATTCGAGGGGTTCTTCGTAGATCGAGAAATCCTCGGTGTCGTCGTAGGGGCCGAAGCTCTCCTCGAAGCTTTCCTGGATTGCGATCTGTGCGTTCTCCGGCAGGGTGTGCATGATGTCGCGGACGCGTTCCTGGCGGCGGGTGACGGCCTGCCGGAACGGCATCCCCGGCGTCGCCTTCATCTGCGGGACGATGCCCTCGACGTCGTCGACACCACCGGCGTGGTGGCCGGCGTCGACCATGGCCTGCTCGGCGGCCATGGTGGCCTCGTCCTTCTCCTCCGACATGCCGATCGGGCCGATCATGGTGCCGTTCAGGAACTGCTTGACGACCGGCTGGTCGCTGGTGAGCAGCACCTCGCGGGGGCCGAACATCACCAGCTGCCGGCGGAACAGCATGCCGATGTTGTCGGGCACCGTGCGGGCGAGGTTGATGTTGTGCGAGACGATCAGGATCGTCGCATCGATCTCGGCGTTGATGTCGATCAACGTCTGCGAGATGTAGGTGGTACGCACCGGATCCAGACCCGAGTCCGGCTCGTCGACGAGGATGATCTGCGGGTCCAGCACCAGTGCCCGGGCCAGGCCCGCGCGCTTGCGCATACCACCGGAGATCTCGCCGGGCAGCTTGTCTTCGGCTCCGAGCAGGCCGACGAGTTCCATCTTCTCCATGACGATCTTGCGGACTTCGGACTCGGACTTCTTGGTGTGCTCGCGCAGCGGGAACGCCACGTTGTCGTACAGGTTCATCGAGCCGAACAGGGCACCGTCCTGGAACAGCACACCGAACAGCTTGCGGATCTCGTAGAGCTCCTTGGACGAGCACTCGAGAATGTTGGTGCCGTCGATCACGATCGAGCCCTGCTCCGGGCGGAGCAGACCGATCAGCGACTTCAGGAACACCGACTTACCCGTACCTGACGGCCCGAGCAACGCACTGACCTCACCGGTGGGAAGGGTCAACGTGACGTCCTGCCAGATTCTCTGTGAGCCGAACGACTTGGTCAGTCCCTCGACGGATACCTCGACTCCCACGACTACCTCCTAGGTTTGCGAAAACATCGACTGATCCCTGCTTTTCGGGGAAGCGGTCAGACCGGAGTCATCTCCGTCATGACCCACGTACCCTCCTGCTCGGTCATGCCGACCCGCACGCGACTTCCGTCCAACTTCGGTGCGGCGCTGTCGGTGCTGGTGGTCGACTGGTTGACGAAGAACAGCAGCATCACCGCGTCTTTCGACGCGGACACGATGGAGGATTCGACGACGGTCGCCGAGGTGACGACCTGGCGCTGTTTCGCCGACGGAATGATGACCTCTTTGCCGACACTGTCGAACTGGCCGCGGAGATCGCCACCGAGACTGGGAAGTACGTCGGTGAAATGCGTGTCGATGGTGTTGAAGTCGTACGACAACACGTCGGCGACCAGCTGAGTGGCGCGTTCACGCGCCTGTGCCTCCGCGCTGTTGATCTGGCGGTGATCGTGGACCTGGAGGGTGATGGCGGCCGCGACCGCGACCAGTGCGGCGGCGAGAAGCACGGCGAGGTAGCGGGTGGCTCGTCGACGCGCGTAGGACCAGGTGGCTATGGCCTCGGGGATCCGGGTGAGTGTGTTTCTCATGCTACGAACTCCACATCTGAGACGAGCCAGTTGCCGTCCACCGAATCGAGCGAGACCTTCATGCGGTAGACGCGGATCTCGCCGTCGGGTGCCTCGGTGTTCTTGACCGTGGAGGTCACGGCGGCGAGGACCACGGCGTGGTCGTCGTCGGACTCGACGAGTCCGGCTTCCTTTACTTCACCGGTCGACTCGACCTGGCCCTGGTTCAATACGTCACCGAAACTTCCCGATGCGCTGGTGAATTGGTCCCGGAACGGTCCTGTGGTGCCGTCCGCGACGCGCTGGATGTCTTCGTCCACGCTTTGATGCCGCAGTGTCACGAGGTTGACCACCACCTGCCGCGCCGTCTCGAGGACCTGCTCGCCTCGGGACTGTGCGGCTTGTTCGGTGCGTAGGTTGGTCCACGAGACGCCGCCGACGACGAGGGCGGCGATCGCGATCACCGCGGTCGCGGCCAGGCCGATGAGGAATCCGCGCGTCGGTACCCGCTCCTCGGAGTCGGTTGTCGTCGCCGGGACGTCGTCCCCGGGTCGGTCGAGGCTGGGCTGGTCGAGGTGGGTCTCGACCTCTACCGGAGCAGAAGTGCCTGCCATGTTGATTCCTCCTTCGAGTGTGGTGCAGAAACGCTGGCGATCGAGTAGAGATCGCCGTTCGGTGCCCGGAAGTTTCCGGTGACCGGGTCATAGGGGACGCTGAGGGATCCGTTGCTACCGGTGAAGCCTTGCGGGGTCGTCCACGAGGCCGGCGTGGCGGTCCCGGGTTCGGTGGCGTCCGGGGTCGGCGGGGTCGAGATCGGTCCGGTGCTCGGAGCGCCGGTGTCGGTCGACGGCGGGACGTACGGTTGGCCGGGCCGGGCCAGCATTTCCGGCCAGGTGGACGGCAGACCCCCAGGGCAGTTCGCGATTTCCGCGGTGCGCACCGCAGGATTCGTCGCGCAGGGGATGTTCCGTGCCCCTCGTGCGACCCGAGGGTCGGCCTGCGGCAGCTTGCAGTACGAATTCTCCGGTGCGGGGATCGCGCTGACATCGCTGGGGTCGCGACGCTGCGTTTCCTGGTAACCCTCGGTGCAGGGGAGCGGGTTCGCGGAGTTGCCGAGCTTGACGTCGAGGGCGCCCTGACCGTACACCCGGTCCTCGCCCTGGACTCCCCGGTGCATGTAGTTGATCGATGCCGACACGGCCGGGTAGATCACCAGGATCTGCTCAATACCCGGGATGTTCACTCGCGCGACCTCACCGACCGTTTGGAGGTTCGCCAGCAGCAGCGGAACGGTGGGTCGGACGTCGTCGAGTGTGCCGCTGACCGTGTCGAAGAACTGTGATCCGTTGTCGAGGACACCGCGGACCTGCGAGTCGCTCATCACCAACTGCTCGGAGAACGAGGAGAGATCGTGGGAGAAGCTCGCGATGTCTGCCCGCGAGTCGATTCCGGCCTCGAGGACGGGCTCGGCGTCGTCGAGCAGGGTCCTCGTGGTGCCGATCTTCGCCTGCGCGAGTTCGATCAAGGGCCGCGAGGAGTCGATGAGCTGCGACAGGGCCGGTCCGGCGCCGTCCAAGGCGGTGTAGGCCTCGTCGACGGTGACTCGGAGATCGTCCTTGGGCAGCTCCGACAGGAGCACGTTCACCTTGTCGACGACCTCGGAGGCAGGCACCGGGATTTCGGTGTTCTCCTTCGTGATCACATCACCATCCGCGAGGAAGGGACCCTCGGACGACGCCGGAACCACGTCCAGGTACTGCTCGCCGATGGCCGAGACACTGCGGACGAATGCCTGGCTGTCGCTGGGAATCGCGAAGTCCGAATCCAGCTGCAATTCTGCGGACGCCCGATCGGGGCCCAGGTCGATCGACTTCACGACGCCGACGTCGACGCCGCGGTAGGTAACGAGGGAATTGACGTAGAGGCCTCCGGCGCGATCGAATTCGGCCGTGATCGTGTACATCCCGATCCCGGTGACCCTCTTCAACCCGAGGTAGTTGACTGCGGCGTTGCCGACGGCGAGAACTGCCACCACTGTGAACACGATGAGTTGGAAGCGAACGAGTTTCGATCTCATCAGCGTGGTGCTCCGTTCTGCGGTGCGGACGTCGCGGGTCGGCCGGATGTCGTTGCACCGGTGGGTGCCAGGAGAGGATCCACGGCCTGGCGGGCAGGGTTCAGTCCCGCGAGCTCGTCGAGGGGGATGCTGCCGAGGACCTTGCCGCCAACCGTCTCGGCGCTGACGTCGAGGGTGAGGAAGAGATTCATGTAGTCGCCCCTGACGGCGCGCTGAGTGGTTGTCACCGGGAACGGGATCGTTCCCGCGATCTTCAACGCTTCCGGGAGGTGGTCGCCGGCCGCAGCGAGCTGCGACAACACCGGCTGCAGCGACCGCAGATTGGCGTCGAGGTCGTCGCGGCTGCTCTCGAGCACCTCGGTGGCGACCTCACCGAACCGTCCCACGTCGTTCAGCATCGTGGTGAGTTGTTTCTGCTGTTCGTCGAGTACCTGCAGTGCCGGTTGGATCGAGGTGATCCCCCGGTCGATCGTCTGATTCTGACTGGCGAGTTCAGCGCCGAGGCGGTCCAGTCCGTCGATCGCCCGGACGATGTCGTCGCGCTGTTGGTCGACACCGCCGACGAACTCTTCGAGGTTGCCGAACAGGCTGCGCAGCGATTCCTCCCGGCCACCCAGAACGTGATTGAGCTCGGAGGTCACGGTGCGAATCTGTTGCAAGCCACTTCCGTTCAGGACGAGCGCAAGTGCCGAGAGCACCTCTTCGGTCGACGGGTACTGACTGGTGCGGGCGAGGGGGATCACGTCGCCGTCGGCGAGTCTGCCGACAGCCTCCGTACCGGGCGGCACGGTCAGCTCGAGGTACTGGGAGCCGAGCACACTGGTTTGCGCGAGCTTGGCGCTGACGTTTGCGGGGATTTCTGCGTCCGGATCCAGCTCGAGGGTCAGCTTGGCGCCCCAGTTGTCACCCGTGATGTGGCTGATGTTTCCCACGATGACGTTGTCGGCCTTCACCGGTGAGTTTCCGACCAGATTCTGGATGTCCGCCAGCTCGACTGTCACCTCGTGGGCGTCGCCTCCGACCGCGTTGCCGGGCAGCCCGATCGAATTGATTCCGTCGAATCGGCAGCCGGCCGCCCCGGCCACGACGGCGACGAGCATGGTCGCCGTGAGCGCCGATCTCCGCAGAGAGTTCGTCATCGTGGTCCCTCCGGAAGAATGAGGTTCTGCAGACTTTGGGTGATGGAGGCGACGGGATCATTCGGTGCGGGAGCGCCCGGCGTGGTCCCCGGGGGGAGTGGGGCGGGAACCGCTGCCGGTATCGCCTGCCGCACCGCGGCGTTGACCAATGGTGCCGCGAAAGCGCCCGCAGCCGTGTTGCATTCGTCGCCCGGAGCATCGACCGTGGTCAAGAGTGCGCAGATGAGCGAGCGCGGGTCCGGCATCTCAGGCACAGCGAGCGCGCCAGTCAACGAATTGGCGTCGGAATCGTAGATGTTGTAGAAGTCGGACAGTGCCGTCGGACCGGAGTGCAGGATCGACATCAGGGTGTCCTGGCGGTCGACGAGTAACCGGGTGATGTCCTCGAGCTGCCCGACATTGTCGACCAGCGCGCCACGGTTGTCCTCGATGAACTTCGTGACTTCCTGGAACGTCGTCAGCATGCTGCTCAGCACCGCGTCGAGTTCGGTGCGGTTGGCATTGAGGAGCCCCGACACGTCTGCGAGTTCGCCGCTGAACGCCCGGATCTGCTGGTCGCTGGCAGCGAGGGCGGTGGTGAATTTCTGAAGGTTCTCGACGGTGCCGAACAGATCCTCGCCGCTCGCGTTCAAGGTGGTGGCGGCGTCCGAGAGGTGGGTGAGGGAATCGTGCAGCGCTGTGCCCGTCCCGTCCAGTGTCCGGGCGGTGCTGCTGACGAAGCGATTGAGCGAACCGTCCGGATGCTCCGGAGTGCGGCCGGCGTCCTCGCTGAGCTTGACCACCTGCTTCTTGATCTCGTCGAACTCGACCGGGACAGCGGTCCGGTCGAGGGGAATCTCGTCACCGTCGGAAAGGGTCGCCCCACCCGAGTACGCAGGTGCGAGTTGGATGTAGCGACCGGTGACCAAAGTCGGGGCGACCACCGCCGCCTTCGCGTCGGCGGGGACGTCGTACTCGTTGTCGTAGTCGAATTCCACCCGGACCCGCTCACCGTCCGGCTCGATCGTCGTGATGCGGCCGACCTCGACACCGAGAATCATCACCCGGTCCCCGACGTACATGCCGGTGGTGTTCCGGAAATACGCCGTGACGTGGTTGATGGAGTGATTCTGGATCCAGGCGGCGGTCAGCAACCCGACGAGGGCGACCGCGATCACCACGGCGAGCAGTCTCGCCGGAAGTGCCCGTGCCATCTCACGTACCGATGCCATCAGCGCGGCCCCCCGAAGCTCCCCGGAAGCTGCCCGGAGAGGTTGGCGGGAACGATGTTGTGGAGGAGCACCCCGAAGAACGGACCGCTGCCCACCGCTTCGCCGACCTGCTTCGCGAACCGTTCGAGGCCGGTCAGCGATGCGTTGATGTTGTCGTAATTGCTGTTCAATGTGGCCACCAGAGTCTTCAACTGATCGAGAGTGGGTCCGAGTGTTGCTGCGTTGTCGCGGGAAAGCCCGGTGAGTGCATCGGCCACCTGACGTGACTGCACGAGCACGCGATGGATGGTGTCCGCCCGGCTGTTCAGTGCGGTGAAGAGCGACTGCCCTTGGCCGAACAGCGTGGCGACCTGGACGTCTCGGTCCGCGAGGATCCGGGACACGTCGGCGGCACCCGAGAGCAGCTGACGCAGTTCGTCGTCGCGGCTCGCCACCGTGTCGGACAGGCGGGACAGGCCGTCGAGAGAGGACCGCAGGTCGGGCGGAAGCTCGTCTTCAACCGAGGAGACCTGCTCGAGTGCGCCGGACAGGTTGACGGTGTCGGTCTCCGACACCTTGTCGGTGACCTCCTCGAGCGCCCGGGTGATGTCGTATCCGGAGCTGGTTTGGGCCAGCGGGATGGTCGCGTTGTCGGCGAGTTCGCCGTGACGTCCCGGAGTGATCTCCACGTACCGCCGACCGAGAGCAGTTTCGACCTTGATCGCCGCCGTCGCGTCCTCACCGAGCCCGACCGCACCGCTGTCCACGTCGAATTCCACGTCGACTTTTCCATCGGCGATCGAAAGCTTCTTCACCTCTCCGACTTTCACGCCGGCGATCTGCGTGGTGTCACCCACTGCGAGGCCGCTGGCATCGGCGAATTCGGCATGGTAATTCGTGGCCCTGTTGATGCCGGGGATCGAGTTGAAGTTGAGCGCAAGAAACAGGACTCCGATCAGCACGGCTGTTCCGATCAGGCCCATGCGGAACGCATCGCGCTCGAGGAATGACTTCTGAGCCATCACTGGCACCTTTCTGCGGGGGCCTTGAACATCGGTGTGAGTCCACCTGGCCCGGGCGCGTACTTGATAGCGAGACCACAGACGAAGAAGTTCACGAAACTTCCGTAACCCGCGACGCGGCCGATGAGGCGGTAGTTCTCGGGCAGCGTGGACAGCACCATGTTCAGGGTGTCGGTATTCGCGTTGAGGTTGCCCGCGAGATCGCCCAGCGCGACCACGTCCTGCGCAATCGCCGGCCGATTCTGGTCGATAACTCCTGCGAGACTGTCCGTGGCATGGTCGATGTTCACCAGGGAGTTGGTGATCAGGTCACGGTCGCCGTCGAGGCCCGCGACCAGTCGTTGGAGTTGGTCGATCAGTGCGGAGAACTGGTCACCGCGATTGTTCACGGTCCCGACCACGGTGTTGAAATTGCTCACCACCTGACCGATCGCTTGATCCCGGTCCGCCAATGTGTTGCTCAGGGTGCCGATTTGAGTCACCAGGCGTCCGATGCTTGCTTCCTGGCCGTTCAGTACCTCGATCAGAGAGGCGGACAGTTGATTGGTCTGATCCGGGTCGAGACCCTGTAGGAGGGGCCGGAAGCCGTTGACCACCTGGTCGAGGTCGAGCGCCGGCGTGGTCTGCTCGAGTGGGATCGGGCCGTCGAGCGCTCCGATCGCACCGGGCCCGTTCGAGAGCTCCACGTAACGGTCACCGATCAGGTTCTTGTACTTGATCCGCGCCGTCGTCCCCGCAGTCAGCGGGCGTTCCGTGGAGAGGGAGAACGACACCACTGCCGTGCCGTCTCCGGCCAACTCCACCTCTTTCACCTTTCCCATCGGCACACCACCGACTTTGACGTCTTCGCCGTTGCCCAGTCCGGACGCATTCGAGAACACGGCTTGATAGGTGTTCGTGCTGCCGAAGCGCATATTGCCCACCACCGTCGCCACACCGAATCCCGTCAACGACGTAACCAGGACGAAGATCAGCAACTTTATTCCCGGTGCCTTCGTCATCAGCGTGCACCTCCGAACATGAACTGCGCGACTGGGTTACCGATCAGATCTTCGATTCCGTGCGCGGGCTGGTAGGCCTTGCTGCCGTCGTCGAAGTCGGTATGGCCGGGTGCCTGCGCGGGGTCGTAGCACCGCGGTGCGCCGTCCGCACCGTTCTTCGGCGCGTTCTCCGGGTACGTGTACGGCGGATCACCCATCAGCAGAGTGCCGAGAATGTTCAGCCCGGCCTGATCGCTACCGCCGACGGTGCGCTCGAGGTACCTGTTGGTCTGATCCATGCTCGCCAGGAAGCAGGGGTACATCGGCGCATGCTGGGCGAGCAGTGCCGTCGTCGGCTCCAGCGCATCGAGCGATTTCTCGAGGGGGTCGCCTGAGGCCTCGAAGAAGCTTCGTCCGCTGTTGCCGAATCCGCTGAAACTGAGCAGGAAGGCGCTCAACTGCTGTTCCCGTTCGGTCACCGTGTCACCGGTGGTACTCACATGATCGACGGTCCGCAGCAGCTCCGGAGCGGCGTCGGCGAGGACGTCGGAGACCTCCGCACCCTTGACCAGATCGCGCTGCAACGTGGGAAGGCTGCCGTTGAACTCGGACAAGTAGGCGTCGAGCTCGACCATCATGTCGCCGAGTTGGTCCCCGCGGCCCTGCAACGAGGTCGACAACGCATTCAACGTCCCGTTGACCTTCTGCGGCTCCACGGTCCGCAGCACCGTCACCAGCGAATCGAGGAGATCGTTCACCTCGGTGGCCACACCGGTGCCCCGAACCACCGACCCCGCCGACACGGTAGTCGCCGACGGATGTTCCGGTTGCACCAGCGTGACGAACTTGCGTCCGAACAATGTGGTCGGATCGATCACGGCCGTGATGTTCTCCGGGATCGCCGACGTTCGGCTCTCGTCGATGTCCATGATGATCTCGGCCCGGTCGTCGACCAGTTGTACCTTCGACACCCGGCCGACGACGACATCGCGCATCTTGATGTCCGAGCCGGGTTCGAGCATCAGCCCTGACCGCACCGAGTACAGCGTGACCGGGACGGTCGAATGGAACAATCCGCGGTAGATGCCGACAGACACTGCGGTCGCGATTGCCATCAACGCGATCAGACACACACCCAGGAGCGCGTAGACGCGGCGGCTCCGCTCTTCGATATGGCCACCCATGTCAGCCCGACACTTTCACGGCGCCGGCGGAGCCACCGTAGACGGCGATTCCGACGAGAAGGTCGATGACCATGATCGAGATCAGGGATGTGCGCACGGCACGTCCGACCGCGACACCGACTCCCGCCGGCCCGCCCTTCGCGTTGTAGCCGTGGTAGCAGTGCACACACATCACCACCACCGACATCGCGAGCACCTTCACCATCGACCACGCGACATCACTCGGCACGAGGAAGACGTTGAAATAGTGCTGGTACGTTCCGCTCGCCTCACCGAGGTACTCGGTGACCAATTGCGTGGCCACGTACCCGACGAACAACGCCACCGCATACAGCGGAATCACCGCGATGACCCCGGCTGTGACGCGAGTGGTCACCAGGTACGGCAGCGACGGGATCGACATGGTCTCCATGGCGTCGATCTCTTCGCTCACCCGCATCGCACCGAGTTGCGCGGTGAAACCCGCACCGACCGTTGCGGTCAGCGCGATGCCGGCGATGACGGGAATCGCCTCCCGGGTATTGAAGAATGCAGAGATGAATCCGGACAGCGCACCGATTCCGATGCGGCCCATCGAGGTCGCTCCCTGCTGGCCGACCTCGTAGCCGACCGCGGTGGTGAGAAGCGAGATGACCACCAGGGTTCCCCCGATCACCGCAAGGGCACCGGTACCCATGCTGACCTCGGCGAGCAGCCGGATCGTTTCCTTGCGGTAACGCCGAACTGTGTGCGGGATCGAGGTGACGGCGTGGCTGTAGAAGTGGAGCTGCCTGCCCATCTCCTCCAGATGACCAACCGGTGCACCGACCGCGCGGAGCGCGAGCCCGGCAACTTGTGGTCTCGCCCCGGCGGCCCGAGTAGCTTTCGACACAGAATTCTCCCGTTGACAGCCGCCTGTGCGGCTAGGTGTTGAGCGCTGTCAGTGCAGCGCAAGAGTGGTGATAACCGAGTTCGCGAGGAAGAGCAGCAGGAAGCTGAACACGACGGTCTGGTTCACGGCGTCTCCCACTCCCTTGGGTCCGCCCTTCGCGTTGAGTCCCAGATGACACGCGACGAGACCGGCAAGCATGCCGAACACCGCCGCCTTCACCTCACTGACAAGGAAGTCGGGCAGTCCCGTGAGGATCGAGATGGCCGTGACGTACTGCCCCGGCGACGCACCCTGCATGTAGACCGTCGCAAAGTAACCGCCCACCAACCCGACTGCAGACACCAGACCATTGAGAAACATCCCGATCAGAGTCGACGCCAGCACCCTCGGCACACACAAGCGCTGAATCGGATCGATTCCCAACACCTTCATCGCGTCGATCTCCTCGCGAATCGTTCGCGAACCCAGATCGGCGCAGATCGCCGTAGAACCGGCGCCGGCAACCACGAGAACGGTGACCACCGGCCCGATTTCACGGATGATCGCGACACCCGCGCCGGCCCCGCTGAGGTCGACAGCACCGATCTCGGCCAGCAGAATATTGATCTGGTAGACGAACATCATGCAGAAGGGAATCGCCATCAGCAGCGCCGGCATGATCGACACACCGGCGATGAACCACGCCTGCTGAACGAATTCGCGAGCGTGGAAGGGGCGCTTGAACATGCATCGGAACGTCTCCATCGACGTCGCGTAGAACGCGCCGACGGCCGTCGGCGCGACCTGGATGCCTTTCCTGACAGCGCTCGCCCTCGACGGGCGGGCTTTCAGATCAACTGACATCGAACGGCCTTCCTCATTGTTTTCGGAGCATCCGATACGGCGGAGCGGGTCATCATTCGTGGACGAGGACGACCTTCACGGCCTCACCTCGATGCTGCACGGCCACAGCTTCGTTGATCTGTGAGAACGGCATTGTCGTGATCAACTTGTCGAACGGGAATTTGCCCTGTCGGTGCAGATCGAGAAGGTACGGAATGAACGTGTCGGGGTCGGCATCCCCCTCGACGATCCCGCGGATCGTCAGACCGAACAGCTGCGTCGACATCATGCCGATCGGGATTGTGGCGGTCGGGTCGGCGGGGACCCCGATCAGGCCGAGGGAGCCCCGGACACCCAGTGACTGCAGGATCTGGTCCAGCACGGGCAGTAGGGCCGTCGTGTCGATCGCGTAGTCGACGCCGTCGGGCACGACTGCCCGAATCTGTTCGGAGAGGGCACCGTCCGCAGGATCGACCACGTGGGTCGCGCCGAGAGACAGCGCGAGCTCGCGCCGCGACTCGTGAGGTTCGACGACGATGATCACGCCGACCTCGCGGACCACGGCGGCAAGCACGGCCGCCAGGCCGACCGAACCCGCGCCGACGACGACCAGTGAAGATCCTGGAGCGATGTCGAGAGAGTTCAACACCGCGCCTGCGCCGGTCTGGATTCCACAGCCGAGCGGACCGACGAGTTCGAGAGGGGCATCGTCTGCGACCTTCACGACATTGCGTTCATGAGCGATGGCATGTGTCGCGAGGGAGGACTGCCCGAAGAAGTTGCCGCCGAGCGAGACGTCCCCCACGCTGAGTGCCGAACTGCCGTCCGGGCGCACACCACCGAAGTTGAACGCCATGAAGTTGTGGCAGTACGCAGGCTCGCCTTTCCCGCAGTGGGCACACTGGCCGCAACTGTTGAAGCTGATGGCGACCTTGTCGCCTTCAGCGACCTTGGTGACTCCCGATCCCACCCTCACGACCGTGCCGCTACCTTCGTGGCCGACGACGCCCGGAAGGGGGAACGGGAGATGGCCCTCCTTGACGGCCAGATCGGTGTGGCAGAGACCGACGCCGGCGATCTCGACGAGGACTTCGTGTTCCGCGGGTTCGCTCAGAGACACGGTCTCGATGGCGAAGTCGCCCGCGACTTCGTGGACTACGGCGGCGGTGATCTGCACGACTGCTCCTCATTTCAGGTGTTCGCCCGAGGACGGGCATCACTTGCGTAGGTGCGATGTTAGGTAGATCACAAGCTCTGGAAACAGGGATGAGCGGCAAGTTCGCTCCAATCTCCCCCCTTTTACCCCCGATGGGACTACGGCACACGAGGGGTCCTGTCCCCCTGTGAAACTTCTCCACGCGGAGCCGAGGCTCGTGTGTCGGAGGCGACGCAGGACCGGCAGTCGGTGGGCCGCGGGAACTCGATGCCCCCGACGAAGTACCGAAAACACCCCATGGTGTGACGCGTCGAGTGCACGCATGAAGAGAGACTTGAATCACATTCCGCGATCATCTCGATCGATGTCCCATCTCAGGAGGAACCAGTGTCTGTTGATCCTTCGGCGCTCATCATGGGGGTCGCCGCCGCAATCGGCGGCATCGTCCAGGGTGCCGATATGCCCGATGCGGCAGAAGATTTCGCCATGCAGCAGATTTCCGCGGTGGCGGATCAGGCGGCAGCCGTCGACGTGACCATCGACGACTACATCGAATTGCTGCCCGAACATTCCCGCGAGCCCGCTCGGCAGGCAGTCGACACGGCTGCCGAGACGGCCCAGAGCGCGGTGGCGCCGTTCCTGCCGCCACCCGTCATTGCGGTTCCTCCTGATATCGGCATCGACGAGTCGCTGCCGGGGGCATCCGCGGAGCCCGAGGTGGTCGGGTCTGCAGAGGAGTCGGTCGTTGCCGACAGCACTGTGCCGGAATTAATTCCGCGCGCGGAGGGTGTTGTCGCCAGCAACGTCGCAGCCGGTCCGATGCCGATCGGCTCGATCGCCGTGTTCGTCCCCTGGTTCACGAAGGCGGGCGGAATCTGCGAGGGAATCACCGCGCCCGTTCTCGCAGCGCTGTATTCCGTCGAGAACGGGTTTCGGTACGGAGTCACCTCACCGCTGTCACCGTCGGGTGCGCGTGGACCCGGACAGTTCATGCCGGGCACCTGGGCGCGATACGGCAAGGATGCCGACGGCGATGGAAAGGCGGACGTTCTCGGAGTCGCCGATTCTGTGATGGCATCCGGGAACCTGTTGTGCGACATGTATAGCGAGATCGATCAGTGGAAGGTGGAGGGTCTCGTCTCCGGCGACACCCTTGACCTGACTCTCGCCGGATACAACGCAGGGATCGGAGCGGTACGCCAATTCGGGGGAATGCCCAGAGGGACTGACGACTACGAGAACCAAACCAGGCCGTATGTCGCGAAGATCCGTGCGTCGGAGGAGCGGTTCGCGTCGGTTCTGCAACTCCTGCGAAGTGATTCGGGGGGTGTGGGTGGTCGCATCGTCCAGGCAGCGATGCAGTATCTCGGCTTGCCGTACGTATGGGGTGGCGGCAGCGTGAAGGGCCCGTCCTCCGGAGGGTTCGACTGTTCCGGTCTGACGTCATACGCCGTGTACGACGCGACCGCCGGACTCATCCTCCCGCGCACGTCGGAGACCCAGTGGAACGTCGGTGTCGAGGTCCCGCTGTCCGACGCGAGTCCGGGCGATCTGTTGTTCGGCAACTGGGGCTCGGGAGGGCCCGGCCATGTGGCGATCTATCTGGGAAACGGTCAGATGGTGCACGCGCCGACGACGGGTGACGTAGTTCGGGTCGCACCGGTCTTCGAGGGCATGAAGGCGCGGCGAGTGGTGTCGTAGGAGGTCGAACGGGGCGAGGCCCCTACGTCGAGCAGCTCTCGACGTAGGGGCCTCGGTTGGTCCCTAGCCTCGCCCGACACGGGACGCCGGGTTGTCCGGTGTCGACGCGTCCGGTCGACCGTAGGCGGCGCGCGCCAGGAAGCGTTCGCGAGCAACGAGATAGAACGGGAACGCCATGGAGACGCCGATATAGGACAAGAGCACGAAGACCACGCCCCACTTCCGGCCCATGCCGATCCGTGCGGTGTCCGTGAGCACCCAGACGATGAAGACCGTCCACGCGATCAGCATGTCGATGCTCAGGAAAGCGCCGGTGCCGCCCGGCTCGATTCCGTCTCCGAAGAATTCGACCGGGTTGAGGATGTTTCCGCCGTCGCGCATCCAGTCGAACGCGAACGGCCAGGTCAGGAGTAGCGCCGCGATCCCGGCGACGACGTAGAAGGCGTGTCGGACTTTCATCGCGGTGTTCCCGCGCAACTGCGTGGTCACGACCTCACCTGCTGTCAGCGACGCGGACGTGGATCTCGGCCTCGCTGTCAGCGACGACAAGCTGGCAGGAGAGACGGGACTCGTCGTCCGCGGCGTCGAGATAGGCGATCAGATCCGTCTCCTCGTCGGTCGGTTCGGCGAAGAAGCGGGTGTATTGCTTCGGGAGGTGGACGTGGCACGTAGCGCAGGCGCAACTGCCGCCGCATTCGGCGACGATGCCGGGAAGGTTGTTGCGGAGCGCTGCGTTCATGAGCGTCTCGCCGGGTTCGACATCGACGTGCTCCGTCGACCCGTCCGGCAGGTGATAGGTAACTTTCGTCATGCGCTGAGGGCACTTTCTCACTCGAAGGTGGTGCGCCGAGAGTCATCTCCGTCTCGGCGCACCACCTGGTCAGGCGAACGTCAGGTGGACGGGGAGGTGCCGCAATCCGCCGACGAAGTTGGTCTGGATCATCTTGGGTTCGCCGGTCACCTCGACGCGATGAAGCTTGGGCAGCAGTTCCTCGAGCATGACCTTCATTTCGAGCTTGGCGAGATGCTGGCCGATGCACATGTGCGGTCCGTAGCCGAACGCGATCTGCTTGTTCGGACGCCGGTCGATGTCGAAGGTGTCCGGGTTGTCGAACACGTCGGCGTCGCGGTTACCGGACTGGAACAGCAGCATCAGGCGGTCGCCGGCCTTGATCGTGCTCCCACGGAGTTCGTAGTCGGTGAGTGCGACGCGGGTGAACTGTTTCACCGGAGACACGATCCGCAAGGCTTCGTTCACCAGGTGGGGAACCAAGCCGAGGTCTCCCTGTACTCGCTCGAGGATGTCGGGACGCGCGGCCAACTGCTGCAGGCAACCAGCAAGGGTGCTCGCCGTGGTGTCGTGGCCGGCGGTGGCGATGGCGACGAACCACCCGTAGGCGAATGTCTTGGGGAAGTACTCGCCGTCGGCATCCTTCGCGACCGCGATGAGAGTCGCCAGATCGTCGCGTGGTTCTGCTCGCCTGCTTTCGACGAGAACATCGAAGTAGGCGTAGAAGTCGGAGATCGCCGCTGCCCACTGCTGTGCTGCGGCATCGGGAGACAGGCTCTCGATGTCCTCACGTGTCGCATCCGGGTCGGCGACCCCGAAGAGGTCTTGTGTCAGTGCCATCATGCGCGGCTCGTCTTCGACCGGGACACCGAACAGCGACATGATGACGTGCAGCGGGAAGAACACCGCGAATTCCTGTACGGCGTCGAGGTCCTGGCTCCCGGACACGAGCCGATCGACGGATTCCTTCGCCGTCTCGCGGATGCGTTCCTCCCACTTCTTGAGGTTGGCCGGCCGGAACCAGTCGAACGCGACATCCTTGACGGTGGAGTGCTCCGGGGGATCGAGGTAGGGCAACGCGTCCAGGATGCGAAGACTTCCGCCGGTGAGTTGCTTCGTGAATTCGTCTCCCGCCTGGTTGGCGAGTATGGGGTTGTGCGAGCCCTTGTTCTCGCCGCCGCCGGCGCTGAAGATCTGCGGCTGTCGCTCGATCTCCATCAGATCGGCGTGCTTGCTGACCAGCCAGAGCGGGTCGTATCCCTCCACGCGTGCCTGCCCGAGCGGCCGGTTCTCGCGCAGCCACCGGTAGGCCTCGTACAGTTTCGCGTCGTCGGTGTGTCCTTCGGCGAGAACGATCTGCCGTGCTATCTCATCGGGAATTGTTGCGGTGTCGGCGGATTCGACCGTCGTCATGATCAACCTTCTCTCTGGTGTGGGCTCAACAGCGCCGGGACGTACCGGCGCGGTCGCCCGGTGTCCGTTCATGCTGTGACTCGAGTCTCATGCATGAACGGCACCCGTGCGTCACCCAGACGAGGGGTTTCGCCCCCGATTCGGAGGCAGTTCTCAGGCCGCCGAGATTCCCCCGTTGACGCTGATCGCCTGTCCGGTCAGCCGGCGCGCGGCGGGGGAGGCGAGGAAGACGGCGAGCGCAGCGAGGTCTTCGGATTCGGGGACGCCGAGGTGGGCCTGCTGTGCTGCCTTGGCGAACAGTTTGGCACTGAACCCGTCGGAGGTGATGCGTCCGGTCGACCCGGTGCCGGTGACCAGCGACGGCGTCAGGACGTTCACGCGGATTCCGCTGCGCTTGGCTTCGATGGCGAGCGTGCGGGTGAACATGACGATCGCCGCCTTCGCCGCCCCGATCACGGACTCGCCGGGCGTCGCGGTCTTGGCTGCGTCCGATGCGACGTTGATGATGACGCCACCCTTCCGCGCCGTCATGTGGGGTACGATTTCGCTCGCGAGATACATGCACGGGAGCGCGAGTTGGTTGAAGATGCGCGCGATGTCGTCGGTGGGAATGTTTGCGAACAGTTCCGGTCGGGTGTCGGCGGCCGTCGTCGACACGAGGACATCCACGCCGTCGAGGATCCGCTCGGCTTCGGACGCGATACGGGCGGCGCCGTCGACGGTGGTTGCGTCTGCCGACAGGAAGGTCACCTCGCACGACGAGTTGTAGGACGAGATGCGTTCGACGGCAGTCTGTCCGCGTTCCGTGCTGCGCCCGACGACCATGATGCGCGGTGCGCCGGCCTGAGCGAGGCCGACGGCGGTCGCGAGCCCGATCCCGGCCGTGCCGCCGACGATCAGCCCGCTGCTGTCCTTCAGCTCTTTCGGCGGTGAGATTTCATGCGTTCCCATTGTGAACTCCTTCAGGGTGATGTGGTCAGAGAGATACTGTGCCGCGGGCGAAGATGTCCTTCGCGATGATGCGCTTCTGGATCTCGGCTGTGCCGTCCGCGACGAGGTACGCGGTGACGTCGCGGTAGCGATGCTGCAGAGGCGATTCGGTGGAGTACCCGAGGTTTCCGTGTACGCGCATGGCGAACTCGATTGCGTTCTTGGCCACGACGGGAGGCCACCACTTACTCATCGACGCCAGGGCCGTGTGCGGCTGGGCGGTTTCCCGGAGCCACAGCGCCCGGTAGCAGATCCAGCGTGCTCCTTCCAGATAGGTTGCATGCTCAGCGAATTGGAATGCGAGTCCCTGGTGCTCGGAGAGTGGCTGCCCGAACGTTTCTCGTTGCTGCGCGTACGCGGCGGCTTCCTCCAGGCTCTGTTTCGCGGCGCCGAGGCACATCAGTCCGAGGGCAGCTCGACTGAAGTCGAAGTGGTCCATAACCGAGTGAAAGCCCTTGCCGAGTTCGCCGACGAGATGCGATTCGGGAACGAAGACGTCGGATAGATGAATGCCTCCCCAGCCCAGAGGAAGGCAGCCCATGCCTGGCATGTGGCTGACCGTGACGCCTTCCGCGTCGAGCGGCACGACGAAGCAACTGACACCCCGAGCACGGCTGGATCCGGGCTCTCGCGCGTAGACAAGTGCGGCAGTGGCATTCATCGCCCAGGAGATGGCCGTTTTCTCGCCGTTCAGACGCCATCCGCCCTCCACTGCCGTTGCGGTGGTGGTCAGCGCACTCGCATCGGAGCCCGAGCCTGGTTCGGTCAACGCGATGGCGATGGTCTGCTCACCGTTGATGAGGGGAGGGAGGTAGCGCTCCTGGATCTCGTTACGGCACAGCGCCAGTTGAGAGGCGACCAAACCGATCTGGACGGGTGCCGATGCCATGTTCACGTCGCCGTAGGCCAGGGTCTCGGTGGCGATCCCGAGGAGAACGGGGTCTTCGGTGCCCGTGCCGCCGTACTGTTCGGGCAGGCCGATGCCCAGCAATCCGAGGTCGCCGAGCCTTTTCAGAATGTCGAAGGGGAAGTCCGTTGACGCGGCTCTGTCGCGGTAGCCGGGAAGTAGGACTCGGTCGCTGAACGCGGCGAGCGTCTGTCGGAACTCTTCGTGTTCGTCGGTGAATGCGAATGAAACCATCGGAGTGTGCTCCTGTGCGTGACTCGGCTGGGGGATCACGGCGAGGGAGCGTTGTCGTGCAGTGAGAAGCCGGACGGCCCGTTCCTCGTCCCGTGAGAACTATTCTAGGTTTGAATAGTAGGGCGTCAAAGCTAGTGGGGCAAGAGGTGTGCCGGGTCGTCGTACTGTGTGGGGGATGCGGCGGCCGGGTCCGACACCTCAACCGCGAGAGGGTGTCCGGTAGTTCTCAGTGCCCGGTTTCGACGTCACCGACGGCGCGACGTACGTGTTGCAGTTGTTCGATCAGCGCTTCCAGGGTGTCGGTGTCGACGGGCGCCAGGCCGAAGCGCACCGCGGCGAGGCGATCGTTCGCTTCCTCGACCACCTCCAAGCCGGCCGGGGTGAGGGTTGCGAGAACGGTGCGGCGATCCGTCGCGTGGGCTTTGCGTTCGACGAGGCCCGCCTTGACGAGTTGGTCGACCGCCATCGACACGGTGGTGGGGTGGACCATGAGGTACTTGCTCAACTTGCCGAGCGTGCGAGTTCGCTGCTCCGACAGTTGCAATGACGTCAGAATGAGATAGGCGTTGCGCGACAGGCGAAGTGAGCGCAGTTCCTGGTCCATGGCGCGCACGATCCACTGGTGCGTACGGAGCAACGCCATCGTGGTTCCGAACTCCAGATCGGCCGAATCACGCCGCCGGGACCATTCGGCTCGCATCCAGTCGATCACGTCGTGGCGATCGTCGTCGGTCGGCGTCGGGAGTTCACTCGCCACTGGGCGTCCTCTCGTCGTCACCGAACCGCGTCGAGGTAGATCATAGAACCGCGGTCAGTCGTGCGAGAGAACGACCTTCCCGAACCCGGCTCCCTGTTCGAGATATTTGTGCGCGGCTGCTGCCTCTGCGAGCGGGAATACCGCGCTGATGGGTACGGGTGGGACGGTTTCGGTGTCCAGCAGTGTCAGTAGCCCCGCGAAGTCCCGCGGGCTGCCCATCGTGGTCCCGATCAGTTCGTACTGGCCGAAGTAGAAGGGCCGGACGTCGAGGGTGGCGAGCTCGTTACGCGACGCGCCCAGCACGACCAACCGGCCACCCGGCCGCAGTGCGGCGATGGACTGTTCCCAGGTCCCCACCGAATCCAGGACGAGATCGAATCCCTGACCGTCCGGGGTGAGCCGGCGAGCATCTTCCGGCCATTCGGGGTCGGTGTAGAGCACGCCGTTCGCCGCGCCGAGTTCCCGTGCCTGTGCGATCTTGGCCGCCGAGGAGGACGTGACGGTGACGTTGGCGCCTACTGCGGAAGCCAGCATGACGGCCATGGTCGCGACGCCGCCACCCGCGCCCAGGACGAGCAAATTCTCGCCGGCACCGAGACGGCCGCGCGTGAACAGGGCGCGGTAGGTGGTGAGTCCGACGAGAGGCAGTGCGGCGGCCTGCTCCCAGTTGAGCCCGCGTGGTTTGGGGGCGACGCAGTCAGCGGGAACCCGTACCAACTCGGCATACGTGCCTCGTTGGTGATCGCCGAGGATCTCCCACTGTGCGCTCGGCGCGGCGTCACGATCTCCCCACCACAGCGACGGGAGGACGAGAACCTCCTCGCCCGTGTCGGTGCGAATACCTGCGCCGTCGGCGCCGAGTACGTGCGGCAGTGGTGACGAATACTTGCCCTGGCGGACGAGGACGTCGTGCCAGTTGAGTGCGGCCGCCTTGAGGCGGACGGTGACCCAGCCCGAGCTCGCTACGGGATCGGAAATCGACTCCATCTTCAAGACGTCCGGTTCCCCGAACTCTCGCAACACCACGGCGTCCACAGATAGTCCTTTCGGTCGTACCATTCGCACGGTAGCATGTTTATCGTGCGCATTCGGCGGTGGTTCCCCCTTCTGGTTGCGGCGGTGACGGCGTTGAGTGCGGGTCTGGTCGCGGTGGCTGGACCTGCAGTGGCCGAGATCCCGCGACCGTCCGAGGACGCGTTCTACCAAGAGCCTGCCGGCTACGAGGCGCAGCCCGACGGGACGATTCTGCGATCACGGCCGGCAACAGCGACAGCGTTGAGCGTGCCGATACCGGTCGATTCCTGGCAACTGTTGTACAAGTCGCTCGACTCCCACCGAGAACCGGTGGCCGACGTCGCCACGGTCCTGGTCCCGAGAACGCCGTGGACGGGCGATGGTCCCCGACCCCTTGTCTCCTATCAAACCGCGGAAGACAGTCTCGGATCTCGGTGCGCACCGTCCTACGCGCTGACTGCGGGGCTCGGAGCCGCGACGTCGAACGCCGCATCGGAGTCACTGATGATCGCGTATCTGCTGTCCCGTGGTTGGGCGGTCGTCACCGCCGACTACGAAGGACCGGAATCCGAGTTTCTCGCCGGACCACAGTCGGGCTACGCGGTTCTCGACGGCATCCGCGCCGCGCGGAATTTCGTCCCGGCAGGACTGGACGTGAACGCGCCGACGGGCCTGTGGGGCTACTCCGGTGGAGCCTTCGCCACGGCCTGGGCCGCGCACCTCCGGCAGACCCATGCTCCCGAGCTGGGGCTGGACGGAATAGCGTTGGGCGGGTTACCTGCCGACCTCGAGGCAACCATGCGGAATGTCGATGGCGGGTACGGTTTCGGCCTCACCTTCGGTGGAGTGACCGGCATCGATCGTGCGTATCCCGAGATGCGCCTGAGCGAGCTGTTCACCACACAGGGCCGGGCAACCATGCAGGCCAGCAGCGCGGCATGCACCGTAGATCTCATCGCGACCTACGCGTTCCGGTCGCTGCGCGACTACACCGTCGACCCTCGCCCCTTCGACGTTCCGGTATTACGAGATGCTCTCGCGGAGAACAGCCCTGCCGTGGGCACTGCCGGGGCGCCGATCTACAGCTATCACGCGGACGGGGACGAACTGGTGCCCGTCACGGTCCACGACGACTTCGTTCGACAGTCCTGTGCCGCGGGTAGCGCGGTGCAGGTGGTGCGGTATCCCGGCGGTAGTCACAACACCACGCTGATCTCCGGAGCGCCGGGTGCGATCGACTTCCTTGCAGCACGTTTCGCCGGTCGGGCTGCCGTGGACGATTGTGTGTACACCTCCGAATCTCAGAGCGGATAGTGCGTGAGCACCCCCATCGGATCGTGCCTCTGCCGCAGTTCTCGTAGTCGGCGAAGGTTTCCGCCGTAGGCCGCGTCGATCTCGGCGCCGGTCTCGGGGAAACCGGGCCGCAGTTCGACGCTGTAGACGCCGATCGTGTGGGGCGCGAGCGCGTCGAGGGTGCCGCCCGCCCAGGACAGGCAGGCGGCGCCGTCGTAGGGGTCGGACCAGATGGCGTTGAGTGGGATGTTCCACTCGCTGCTTCGGCCCCAGAACGCGGTGTCGGCGTCGCCGACGTCGGAGAGGGCACCGCCGGTGTGCTGGAAGTCGATACGACATTCCCGCGTCGGCGCGCCACGGATCTGGGTGGCCAGAGCCTCCGCGAGCGCGGAGTCGAGGGTCGGTCCGGTGAAGACGGCTTTCCCGAAGAACGACCCCCGGCGCTCGCCCGGTTCGGGCAGCCGGATCGGTTCCGGTTCCTCGCCGTCGGGGCCGGGTGGCGCGAATTCGGGTAACCCGGTGAGGTACGTGCCGGACATCTCCGATCGGTACAGCACGCTGCCCGACACGTCGGCGACCGTGGTGGCGGCGGCCCGGGCGCGGTCGATGGCGGATTCGTCCCCGCTCGCACACGCGGTGTACACGAAGAGGACGGGTTCGTCGGGAGACAGTGCGCTGTAACCGAGTACCGCGCCCATCGTCGTGTCCCGTGGAAGCGTCGGTGCGACACGGAAGTAGGTGGCGAGCGCTTCGAGTCCGAGCACCATCCGGTCGACCCACACCGGACCTACCGGGTGGGTCCGGAGCACCGCCGACGTCACGACGCCGAAGCACGGTGCGCAACCCCGGACCGCCCACCACAGATCCGCCTCGTCGCCGGTGCTGGCTTCGGACAGATGGACGACTTCGCCGGACGGCAGCACGAGTTCGACCTCGACCAGCTGATCGAGTGTCAATCCCAGACTGCGCGTGAGGTATCCGACACCGCCTCGGGTGACGAGTCCGAAGCCTGCGTGGCCGACGATCCCCACCGGCACCACCCGCCCGGTGGGTGCGAGGGCGTCCAGCATGGCTCCCACGGTGGCGCCGCCGGCGACGACCACCCGGTCGTCGTCGGGTCGGGCCGTGTTCAGGTGCGCCGACAGGTCGAGCATGACGGCGTCGTCGGCGACGCAGTTGGAACTCAACCCGCCGCCGCGGACGGTGACGGTGCCGCCCGTCCGATGCGTAACCCTCATGACGGTGGAGACCTCCTCCACGGACACCGGTTCGACGACGCAGGACGGACGGCGTCTCGCGGCATCGGGAAAGAACACTCTGCCCAATGCGCTGCGGTAGTCGTCCGTGTCCGGCAGATGAACCCGGTGCGGGAGAACCGCCTTCAACTGCGCGACACATTCCGCGGATGGTGAATTCACGAGCGCCTCCTATCCCGTTGCGTTACCTGCCTGCCACTGATCCCACGGGACCTCCCAGTCCCCGTACGTGTCCCACACGGGCAGGAGCGGTCCGCCCGAGTTGGTGACCTCGACGACGTCGCCGATACCGAAATGGTCGAACATCCACTGGGCGTTGGCAGGAGCCAGGTTCACGCAGCCGTGGGAGACGTTGCTGCTGCCCTGATCGCCCACCGACCACGGCGCCGAGTGGACGAACTCACCGTCGTTGGAGATCCGCAGGTTGAGATCGACCTTCTCGCGGTAATAGTCGGGATCGCCCGCGCAGACCCCGTACGTGCAGGAGTCCATGATGATGCTCTGCTGCTTGTCGGAGATCACGTGCGGACCCTCGTGCGAGGGATGGTCGGGGGAGCCGAGACTCATCGGCATCGCGTTTTCCTGAACGCCGTTGTGGAAGACGGTGAGCATTTCACTCGCGCCGTCTGCCTTGGCGACCCACGAGTCGTGCACGGTGTAGTCGGCGGAGTTGTTCTCGGCGCCGAAGACGCCGTCGCCCAGATCGACGCCGTAGACGTCGGCCTCGATGTGGATCTTGGTGCCCGGTGCCCAGTAAGCCGCCGCTCGGTAGTGTGCGTTCTGGTCGTCGGTCCAATACCAGGCGCCGGGCTGCGGCGGTGTCGTCGTCACGTGCAGTCGCTGTTGCGCCTCGGCCTTGTTCGCGACCGGTGCGGTGAATTGGAAGACCATCGGCTGGCCGACGCCGATGCCGGTGTCGGCGACCACCTCGGGTGCCGGGACGACGTTCGCGTACGCGGTGCTGCCCGGCGTCAACGTCGTGACGGTGAACGTCTGCTCGACCGGGGCGCCGTCGGGGTTGACCGCGTCCGCGACGACTGTGTACGTGGACCCGTAGCCGAGAGGTTGGCTGCTCGTCCAGTTCGTGCCGTCGGGCGTGAGGCTCCCGGCGACCGGTGTGTTCTGTTCCGCGGGATTCGTGACGGTTACGGAGGTCAGCTTGCCGCCCGTCGCGGTGACCACGATCGGGGTGGTCGGATTGATCGGAGCCCCGTCGGCAGCGGGGACGGCAATCGAGGCGGGCGCGGTCTGTGAGGTGGTCGGGGTTTCCGACGTGCCGGTGTCTCCGATAGTGCACGCCGTGGCCAGGAACGTCAGGGCCACCACCGCAACAATGCCGGCTGTCCGTGTGCGAAGAGTCACGATCACCTTCTTTCGGATCTGGGTCAGCGCTCGCCGTCCTCATACTGCCAGCGATTGTCTCGGAGTTTTCTGTGAGACGCCTGCCGCGCGTGCCCTACCTGCAGGAATTCGCGCGCGCGGATCCTCCCCTCGATGAGTTAGGCAGCAGTGCTGACTAATTTTCGTGCCTGAGTCGCCCCTTTGCCGCAGAAATCCCTGCTTGAGCCGCGGGAATAAAACAGCTAGACTGGCTAATGAACACGCACTGCGAGTGAGAGGCGAAAAATGGACGAGAAGGTCGATCGGTTCCGTGAGGACGTTGTTCTGTTCACCCGGCGCATCCGCACCCAGCGCGGCGGGCATCTGCTGACGCCCTCGCAGCTCCAGGCCCTCGCGCACCTCGACCGGGAAGGTCCGATGAGCGCGCGCGCTCTCGCCGACCTCGAGCAAGTGGCGCCGCAGTCAATCGCACGGACCGTCTCGATGCTCGAGGGGTCCGGAATGGTCTCCCGGACCGTGGACCCCCAGGATGCGCGAGCAAGCATAGTCGCGATCACCGCGCTGGGGTTGCAGACCCTCGTCGACGACCGATCCCGGCGTAGCGAATGGCTGACGGCCGCGTTCGCCGCCGAATTCACCGACGCCGAGCGCGACCTGCTCTTCATCGCCGGACGGCTGCTCCGCCGACTCGCCGGAACGCCCGAGTCGGCGCCGCAGCAGGAGTCACTGATGAACTCGTGAGCGCGACCGTCGCCGATACCGCACTCGCGCAGAAGTCCCCGTCCGTACCGTTCCGGGTCAGCGGATCCGTCGCCACCGGCAGCATCCTCCAACCATTGAACTCGTCGATGATCGCGGTGGCGATCGTCGGCATCGCCGCCCAGTTCGGCTCCTCGTCCGGGATCACGTGGGTGATCTCGGCGCTCTACATCGCCACCGCCGTCACCGCCCCGATGGCCGGGAAACTCGGCGCGCTGCTCGGCGCCCGCAAGGTGTACCTCGGCGGCCTCGCCCTGGTTGCGCTGGGCTCCGTGGCCGGTCTGCTCGCGCCCAGTGTCGGCTGGCTGATCTTCTCCCGCATTCTCGTCGGAATCGGGACCGCCACACAGTATCCCAACGCCATGACGATGATCCGCGGGTATGCGGAGCGGCACGGCGCGGAGCCGCGCACCGCGATCACGACGCTCGCGATCTGCAGCCAGGCGGTCGTGGCGCTGGGCCCGACGCTCGGCGGATTGCTCGTCGGGGCGTTCGGCTGGCAGTCGATCATGTGGATCAACCTTCCGATCGTCGCGTTCAGCGCGGTGGCGGTCACGAAATTCGCGAAGGTCGGTTTCATCGGCGGTGTGTCGGTCAGTGGTCGGCAACTGCTGCACGCGCTCGACGTGGCCGGGGTCCTGCTGTTCCTCGCGCTCGTCTCGTCGACGATGCTGTTCCTGTTGTCGCTCACCACCGATCCCGTGTGGTGGCTGATCCCCGTGTGGGCCCTGGTGCTCGCCCTGTTCGTTCAATGGGAACGGCGGGCGGACGAACCGTTCATCGACGTTCGGGCCCTGGCCCGAAACCGTGCGCTCAGCGCGACACTCGCCCGCACCCTCCTCACCTACACGGCGTTCTACTGTGTCTTCTTCGGAATCCCGCAGTGGTTGCAGTACTCCCGCGGAATGGGCGCCACCGAAGCGGGTCTGACGATGCTGCCCGTCGCGGTGGTCGGCATCGGCTCCACGCTGCTGGCGTCGCGAACGTACCGGCGGTACGGGGTGCGCCGAACGCTCACCGTGGGAACGTGCGCGCTCCTGGTGGGTGGCCTGCTTCTGGCCTCCGTGGAGAGCAGCACCGCCCCGATCGTCGTGCTCCTGCTCGTCGCCGCAGTACTGGGAATACCCAATGGATTCAACAACATCGGCAATCAGAATCTGATCAGCTCGGTCACGTCCGTCGAGGAGGTGGGCACGGCGATCGGGATGTACCGCACCGTGCAGTACATCGGGGCGAACCTGTCGGCTGTCGTACTACAGACGACCGCCGGTCACGTCGTCGGCGACGACGGACTGCACCGCACGGGCTGGTTCATCGCCGTCGCGGGCGTTCTCCTCCTCGCCGGTGTCCTGATGTCACGGAACATGGGGGACCGGCGGTCGACGAACGCGTCGACGGCGTAGCAACCGCGTCAGGTCGGCGGCACCCCGCCGACGGCCCGCCAGATCAGTGTCGCGGTCCGGGCCGGCCAGTCGGCGGGTGGGCGATCACCGGCCAACGCCCGGCCGTACCAACTGCCGGTGGCCATGCTGACGGCGACGTCGAGATCGGCGTCCGCGTCGATCAGCTTCAGTTCGGCGGCGCGGTCCAGGATTGCGCGGATGCGGCGCCGGCGCGGCGCCACCACCCGGGCGCGGTACTGCGCGCGGACGTCGGTGTCCGTCGTGTCCTGCAGCATCGTGCCGACCAACGACAACCGGCCGCTCCGCGACACCCCGCGCTGGAAGTCGGTCAGCTCCCGCACCAGATCCCCGAACGGATCGGCCGACGACCGCCCCGACTGTTCGTCGGCCAACTGCGCCACGACGGCCGCGGCGAGCTCCGACTTCGACGCCCACCGCCGGTACAGAGCCTGCCGGGTGGTGCCGGCCTCCGCGGCGATCGCGGCGATCGACATCGCGTCGTATCCGGCCCGGGACAATTGCCTGCCCGCCACTTTCAGCACGCGAGTGTCGATGTCGGTGTCGCGGCTGCGCCCGGTAACGGTCATGTTCGAACCTCGTTTCAATCCAATACTGATGTGTATTGTAATGGAGACGACGGAGATGAGGAGCTCCCATGAGCGATCAGGAAACACCGTCCCTGTTCGAATGGGCGGGCGGTGAGCAGTCGTTCCGGCGGCTGATCGACGCCTTCTACGACCGGGTCGAGCGCGACGAACTGCTGTCCCCGATGTTCCCCGGCGGAGTACACGAGGAGCATCGCCGCAACGTGACACTCTGGTGGTGCGAGGTGTTCGGCGGTCCACCCGGCTACACCGACCGGCTCGGCGGCTACGAGCGGATGCTGCGACACCACATCGGTCTGGGCATCAGCCCGGAGCAGCGGCACCGCTTCGCCGCGACGATGAGTCTCGCCGCCGACGACGCGAAGTTGCCGTCCGATCCCGAATTCCGCTCGGCCTTCATGGCATACGTCGAGTGGGGGACCAGGCTCGCGCTGCAGAACTCGAGCCCCGGCGCCGAGGTGGTCGAGCACGCGCCCGTCCCGCATTGGGGTTGGGGCGTCGCCCAGCCCTACCGCGGCTGACCGGAGATCGGGCAACCCGAGCTGGCGGCCGGGAGAAAGTTCGGACGGATATCCATGTCGGGTGCGTCGTAGAGCCGGTGGAACGTGGGGGTCAGCGCCGCCGACATCGGCGGGTTGATCCACGACCAGTCCGTCGGGCACTTCCGGCCGAGTGACTCTTCGCGTTCGACGTGACTGATGAACTGCTTCGCGACGGTGTGATGATCGACCATGTGCACACCGGCCTGCCGGTAACTGTGGATCACGGCGCGGTTCAGCTCGACCAGTGCGCGGTCGCGCCACAGCGTTCGTTCCGACGTCGTGTCCAGGCACAGCCGGTCGGCGATGGCCGGCAGCATGTCGTAGCGATCCTGGTCGCTGAGGTTGCGGGCCCCGACCTCGGTGCTCACGTACCAGCCGCTGAACGGGGCGAGTGGGTAGGTCAGCCCGCCGACCGAGAAGTGCATGTTCGACACGGCAGGCACGGCATGCCACTTGAGACCGAGATCGGCGAACCAGGCGTAGTCGGGGTGCTCGATCTCGACCTCGAGCACCAGCTCGGATGGAATCTCGTACCAGCGCAGCGTCTCGTCGGGGGTGCTGACCAGCAGCGGCAGCACGTCGAACGGCGTGCCTGCGCCCCGCCACCCCATCTTCGTCACCGCCTCGGTGATTCCGACCTGGGCGGGGTCCCCGGTCACCGTCCCGTCCGCGTGGCGGTAGCCGGCGTACCGGATGAGCTGCGGGCTGACGATCTTGTACTCGCGTCCGTCCGCCAGCGGTAGGGGACCGACCGTGATGACCGAGCGCAGGGCGCCGCCGTTCGTCGCGACCCGCAGGTGCTCCCAGCACGCCTCCGCAATCTCGTCCGCGGTGGTGACGTGCCGGGCATCGATAAGCTTCAGCGTGCGCCAGTGCTTGCGACCGACGCAGCGGGCGTGATTGCGCCACGCCAGCTGCGAGCCGACTTCCAGTTCCTCCACGGTGTGCTCGTAGCGGCCCGTCTCGGCCAGCGACTCCAGCGCGTCCGCGAGGCGGGCGGTGGGCAGGTGGGCCAGCTCGGGCTCGCTGAAGAACTCTGCGCACTCCCGCATCTGCGCTGCGGACCGCGACGTGACGTCCAGCGAGTACGACATAGTCCCTGTGCTGCTCACCATTGACCTCCCGGCGATCGTGGATCCTGCGGCGGTCAGTATGTCAGCGAAGCGGGCACACTCCTCCACCGACTGCGGACGGGGTGAGGAAATACCGTCGGCCGACGGACCGTTGCCTCGGAGGTGAAGCTCTCGATTCTGGACCGGTCCCGCACGCGCCGCGGTGCGCCCGATTCTGCCGCGCTGACCGGGACGATCGAGCGGGCTGTGCGCGCCGAGCAGCTCGGGTTCCATCGGTTCTGGGTGGCCGAGCATCACGCCGTGCCGGGCATCGCGAGTGGGTCGCCGCCGGTGCTGCTCGCGGCCCTCGGCGCGCGCACCGACCGGATCCGGCTGGGCTCGGGTGGGGTGATGCTGCCGAATCACCAGCCTCTCGTGGTGGCCGAGCAGTTCCTGATGCTCGAGGCGATGTATCCGGGCCGGATCGACCTGGGCGTCGGACGGTCGCTGGGGTTCACCAAGCCGGTGCGCGAGGCACTGCGGCGCGATCGCAACGCCCCCGACACGTTCGCCGACGACCTCCACGAGGTGCGGAGCTACCTCGACGGCAAGGGCGCCGTGACGGCCCGGCCCCACGTGACCAGCCCACCGCCGATGTTCGTTCTCGCCACCCGGCGCGGGCTCGACTTCGCCTCGAAGGCGGGTCTACCGGTGGTGGTCGGTGGGCCGATCCTCCGAGGGTCGGGCGCCCGCGTTCCGGAACTCGACCGGTACCGCGACAGCTTCGTCCCGTCCGCGGGACATCGGTCCCCGTACGTGATCGTCTCGCTCGAGGTCATGATCGCCGAGGACGAAGCCCGGGCCCGCGAACTGCTGCTTCCGGAGTCGTGGGCGCTGGCACAGTCCAGCCGGACCGGCGAGTTCCCGCCGCTCGAATCGGTCGCGGACATCCGGGGTCAGGCGTGGACTCCGCGGCTGCAGGAGCAGGTCGACGCCTCGATCGCGACCTCCGTTCACGGCACCGCCGAGCAGGTGAAGGTCGCGCTCGACGCCTTGGCCGCGCGTACCGGCGCGGACGAACTCCTGGCCTCGACGTCGACGTTCGATCGGGCCGCGCTGTTCGAATCCGACCAGCAGCTGTCGCTCCTGGACGTGTGAACGCGCAGGACGCTCACGGTTGCCGCAAGTCTTGCGCAAGTATTGACAATCTTGCGCAAGGCGATGGATAGTGTGTGTCGGCAGTCACAACGAACAGCGAGGCGGTAGCACCGTGGCACCCACCTTGACCGAGGTCGCACAACGCGCAGGGGTATCCCTGTCCACCGCGTCACGGGCGTTCAGTGCCCCGGACCGAATTGGACCGGACACGCTCGTGCGAATCATCGCGGTCGCCGACGAGATCGGCTACCGGGCGGCGTCACCGACCCGCAACGACGTCGTGCGCCCCACCGCCACCACCGTCGCGGTCGTGGTGCCCGACATCGGGCACACGGTGTTCGCGAGCTTCGTGAAGGCGGCGCAGGCGCAGGGGTGGCACCGGCGCCAGACGGTGCTCCTCACCGACACCGACGGCAGCGCCGACCGTGAGCGTGAGGTTCTCGGCGAGCTGCAGGGTCGCGTCGACGCGCTCGTGGTCTGCGCTCCGCGGCTGCCCGCATCGGACATCGTGCAGCTCGCCGGAGACACCCCCTTGGTGCTGGTCAACCGCTCGTCACCCGAATGCGATTGCATCGTGGCGGATTCCGAGGACGGAATTCGCCAGGCCGTCGACTACCTCGTCGCCCTCGGGCACGAGCACCTCGCCTACGTCCAGGGCTCGCCGCAGTCCTGGTCGAACCAGCGTCGCGTCGCCGCGGTCGAGGAATTCTGCAAGACCCGGGATGTGCAGCTGAGTCTGCTCGGCTGGCAGCAGGAAACCCTCGCGGGCGGCCATGCCGCGGCCGCGAGCGTGATCGCGACGGGCGCGAGCGCCGTGATCACACACAACGATCCGATGGCCATCGGAGTGATGAACGGCGTCCGCGCAATGGGCTTCTCGGTGCCGGCCGACCTGAGCGTCATCGGCATCGACGACTCGCCGCTGGCCGAACTCGCCAGCCCTGCCCTCACGAGCATCAACGTGCCGATGGCACGAGCCGGCGTGCTGAGTCTGGACCTGGTGTTCCAGCGCGCGAACGAGCCGGACTCCGATGTCCGAGAAATCCATCTCCCCACTCAACTGGTCGTCCGTGCTTCGGCCGGACCGGCGCACGATCGGGTGTTCCGCCCCGGAAAAGAGAGCCGCTAGATGAAAATCGTTGTTGCCGACAGCAACTTGATTCCGCACAGATCCCGGCTCGAGGCCGCAGTTCCCGACGAGGCGCAACTGTCCTGGCACGGCAGCTTCGACGAGGCCGCCCTGATCGAGGATCTGCGCGACGCCGACGTCTACGTCGGGGGAAAGTTCACACCGCCCATGGCGTCGTCTGCAGAGCAGCTGCGTCTCGTCCACGTCGCGGGCGCAGGCACGGACAACGTTGCATTCGACGCCCTGGCGCCGGACGTGCTGGTGGCGAACACCTTCCATCACGAGAAGTCGATCGCCGAGTACGTCGTGGCGGCCGCGGTGATGCTCCGGCGCGGTTTCGCGGCCCAGGACAAGGCACTCCGGCAGGGTGTCTGGGCGACCTCGGTCTACGACGACCGTCTCACGCAGTCGAATTCGCTGCAGGGCGCACGAGTGGGCTTCGTGGGGTTCGGCCATATCGGCCACGCCACGTGGAATCTGTTCCGAGCGTTCGGTGCGGCAGGAACGGCCGTGACCGGTCGTGGCAACGTCGACGCGCCGAGTATGGGATTGGACTGGGCTGCAGACGTTTCCCAGCTCGGTCGTCTCCTCGGCGAATCCGATGTCGTCGTGGTGTCCGCACCGCTCGACGACCGGACGCGGGGCATGATCGGCGTCGAGGAATTGCGCGCACTGGGCAGCGACGGTGTGCTGGTGAATGTCGGCCGTGGGCCTCTCGTCCAGGAGCAGGCACTGTTCGACGCACTGTCCTCGGCGTCCATCGCGGCTGCGGCCATCGACGTCTGGTACGACTATCCCGGCCCCGACGGTCGCGGGACGCCCAGCGCTCTGCCGTTCTCCGAACTCCCCAACATCCTGATGACACCGCATTCCTCCGGGGTCTCACAACAGACCTTCGTCGGCCGCGTCGACGACATCGCCGGCAACATCACCAGGCTCGCCCGCGGTGAGCAATTGCGCAACGTCGTCGCTCCCGCCGTCGGCTCGAAAGGATCACGAGCATGACCGACAAGATCATCTCCGCGGACGTGCTGGTCTGCAGCCCCACCCGCAACTTCGTCACCCTGAAGATCACCACGGCCGACGGCGTCGTCGGCTACGGTGACGCCACGCTCAACGGCCGGGAACTGTCCGTCGCGTCGTATCTCCGGGACCATGTCGCGCCCTTGCTGATCGGGCGTGACCCGGCGCGGATCGAGGACACCTGGCAATACCTCTACCGCGGTGTGTACTGGCGGCGCGGACCCGTCACCATGGCCGCGATCGGAGCCGTCGACGTCGCCCTCTGGGACATCAAGGGCAAGACCCTCGGCCAGCCCGTCTACCAGCTGCTCGGCGGTGCCGTCCGCGACCGGGTGCTCTCCTACACCCACGCGACCGGGTGGGACGCGCCCGCGCTGCTCGATTCCGTCGACGCCAAGCGCGAGAAGGGCTTTCAGGCGATTCGAGTGCAGTCCGGGGTTCCCGGACTGGATTCGGTGTACGGCGTGCACCAGGGCGCCGAGGGCTACGAGCCCGCGAGCCGGGGCGCCCTCCCGGCCGAGGAGGTGTGGGACACCGACGCGTATCTCAACCATGCACCCCGGATCCTCGAAGCCGTTCGTGAACACGTCGGCCCCGAACTCAAATTGCTGCACGACGCCCACCATCGGCTCACCCCGCAGCAGGCCGCGAGGCTGGGGAAGTCGGTCGAACACGTGGACCTGTTCTGGCTCGAGGACGTCACGCCGGCCGAGAACCAGGATGCGCTGCGTCTGGTGCGCAACCACACCACCACACCCCTGGCGATCGGGGAGGTCTTCAATACGATCTGGGACTGCCAGCACCTGATCACCGAACAGCTGATCGACTTCATCCGGGTGGCCATCGTCCACGCAGGCGGAATCAGCCACGTCCGCAAGATCTTCGCGCTCGCCGAGGTGTACCAGGTTCGCGGCGGACCGCACGGCCCGTCGGACGTGTCACCGATCTCGCTGGGTGCGAGCCTGCACCTCGGACTCGCGACGCCGAACTTCGGAATCCAGGAGTACATGGGTTACGACCCGCTCGTCAGCGAGGTCTTCCCCCACGCGTGGTCGTTCTCGGACGGGCACCTCACCCCCGGCGACGTTCCGGGTATCGGAGTGAGCATGAACGAGGAACTCGCGGAGCAGTATCCGTACGAACAGGCCTACCTTCCGGTCGCCCGGCGCCGCGACGGCTCCATGACGGATTGGTGACGAGCATGTCCGAACCGACGCTCTCGCGCCGAAATGTTCCCGCTGCGGCATTGATCCACCGGCGGGTGCCGGAAGGCACCGGGATCGTGCACCTGGGCCTCGGCAACTTCCACCGCGCGCACCAGGCGGTGTACACCGCGCTCGCGATGGAACGCGAACCCGGACCGTGGGGCATTCTCGGTGTCGCGAACCGCTCGCGCAACGTCGCCGATGCGATGAACGCACAGGACCTCCTGTACAGCGTCGTCGAGATCTCGCCGGAGGGCTCTCGTGTGAGCGTCCCGGGTTCGCACACCGGAACCCTGGTGGCCGAACAGGACCCGGAGTCCGTCGTCCACGCGATCGCGGACCCGGCGACGAAGATCGTGACGATCACGGTGACCGAACACGGGTACACCGTGTCACCCGAGACCGGTTCCCTCGACCTCGACTCCCACGCCGTTCGCCGCGACCTCGCCGGGGTGCGGACGCCCCGCACCACGATCGGGCAGATCGCCCGCGGACTGGCCCTGCGGGCGAGCACACACGCCGCCCCGGTGACTATCCTCAGCTGCGACAACCTGCTGTCCAACGGGCGCCAGACCGAGAGGCTCGTACGCGAGTTCGTCGGCACCTTCGCGCCGCCTTTCCGCGACGACCTGCTGTCCTGGATGAACTCGTCCGTGACGTTCCCCAACTCGATGGTGGATCGGATCGTGCCCTCCGGTTCGGACCACTACAACGAGGCGGCACTGGCACACCTCGGCGTGCGCGATACGATCGCCGTCCCCGCCGAGCCGTTCACGATGTGGGTCATGGAGGAGCGGTTCGCTGCCGGCCGTCCCGCCTGGGAGCACGGTGGCGCGCTGTTCACCGACGACGTGGAGCCGTACGAGCTGATGAAGGTCCGACTGCTCAACGGGACGCATTCACTCATCGCCTATCTCGGCGCACTCGACGGGCGGGCCACCATCCCCGAGTCCGTGGCGCAGCCGTTCGTCGAGGCCGCAGCACGGCGCATCCTGTGCGACGAGTACCTGCCGACGGTCACCGTTCCCGAATCGGTGGACACGGACGACTACATCCGGCAGCTCTTCTCGCGCTGGTCCAATACCGCTCTGGGACATCGCACCTCGCAGGTCGGCTCCGACGGATCGGTCAAGCTGGCGCAGCGCATCCCGATCCCGGCACTCGAACACCTCGGCCGCGGTACCGTGCCGCAATACCTGTCTCTCACGGTGGCGGCATACCTCTGCTGCATCGCCCCGCTGCCCGGGTTCGATCCCGGCCCCCACCCACGATCCATGACCGACCCCGCTCGACCGCGCCTGGCAGGAATGGCCGACAACGCCGCGTCCACTACAGAATTCGTTCGCTCCGTCTTCGTCGACGGAGGCCTGTTTCCCAGCACTCTCGCTTCGCACACCGAGTTCGTCTCGCGGATCGCCGACTTCGTCGACATCATTGCCCGCCACGGTCCGGCAGTCGCCGCCGGCGAAGCATCCGACCCGGTCCCGGACCTCGGGACCATCACGTCGCTGCAGTCCAGCGCGACCATCTGACTCCCTCACCCCTGCCCGGACATTTCCGGGAACCACCAATGGAGGAATCCATGGACACTACACTCGACCCCACGGTGAACCCGAAAACTCCCGGCCGCGCAGGCGGTACACCCCAGGCAGACCCGTCGGCGGTCCGCCGGGCGGCGTGGGCGGGGCTCATCGGCACGACGCTCGAGCAGTACGACTTCGTCATCTACGGCACCGCTTCGGCGCTGATCTTCAACACCCTGTTCTTCCCCAACATCTCGCCGGCGGCGGGCGTCCTCGCGAGCTTCAGCGCCTACGCCGTCGGGTTTCTCGCCCGTCCGCTCGGCGGCCTGTTCTTCTCGCGGTACGGAGAGCGTCTCGGCCGCAAGTGGGTTCTCGTCGCGACCCTGATGCTCATGGGCGGCGCGACACTGGGTATCGGCCTGCTGCCCACCTACAGTCAGGTCGGGCTGCTCGCGCCCGCTCTCCTCGTCGCGTGCCGGTTCTTCCAGGGCTTCGGCGCGGGAGCCGAACAGTCCGGTGGTGCAACCCTTCTGACGGAGACGGCGCAGATAGGCAGGAGAGGTCGGCTCGCCGCCCTGGTGATGACCGGAGCCGCGCTGGGCACGGCGCTCGGCGCAGTCGCGTGGATCGCCGCGCAACTCCTGCCGGAGGAGCAGCTCCTGTCCTGGGGCTGGCGTCTCGTCTTCATCAGCAGTCTGTTCGTCACCGTCGCCGCATTCGTCATCCGTCGCAAGCTCAACGAGAGCCCGGTGTTCCAGGAACTCAAGGAGCAGCACCACGTTCCGAAGACGCCCGTGAAGGAGATCTTCGCGAACGGCAAGAAGCCGCTGTTCATCGTCATGTTCATGACGATCGGCATCAGTGCGCAGTCGTACACGTACCAGGTCTTCATGGCGTCGTACCTCAAGAACGACGTGCACGTCGACCCCACGTTCATTCCCAAGGTGCTCCTGGTCGGGGCCATCTGCGGCGGCATCGCAGCGTACGGGTTCGGTCGTCTGTCCGATCGGGTGGGCCGCAAGCCGGTGTACATCTCGATCGTGATCGCTCTGATCATCCTGCCGGTGCCGACCTTCCTGGCCCTCAACACCGGCTCACACCTGTTGATCACGATGGCGATGATCGTCGGCTTCATCCTGGCCTGCCAGGGCGCCGTCGGTGTCACCATGAGCTACTTCCCGGAGATCTTCGGCTCCCGCTACCGCTACGCCGGCGTCACTCTCGGCCGTGAATTCGCCTCGATCTTCGGGGGCGGTGTCGCACCGCTGATCTGTGCGGCCCTCGTCACGGCGTTCTCCGGGTCCTGGATCCCGGTGGCCGTCTACATGATCGTGATGGCCGTGACCGTTCTGATCGCCTCGACGATGGCGCCGGAAACCCGCGACCGCGACCTCACGCTGGCCGCCAACGCCACCGACCGCGAGGTGACGGCGGCATGACCTCCTCTGTCATCGCGGTGCTGCGCGCCGCGCACGCCGACCGGTACGCCCCCGTCGTGACCGTCCTCGCCGAGAACGGCGTGCGCGCCGTCGAGCTGACGATGAGCACGCCGGGCGCCCTCGAGTCCCTGAGCAGCATCCGGCGCGACGCACCCGACGGCGTCGAGATCGGCGTCGGAACGGTCACCACCGTCGACCAGGCCCGCGCCGCCCTCGACGTGGGTGCCGACTTCCTCGTGACGCCGACGACCAACCTCGAGGTCATCGCCACGGCCGTGCATGCGGGAGTCCCGATCTACCCGGGCGGATTCACCCTGACCGAACTGTGGAACGGATGGAACGCCGGTGCGACCGCCGTGAAGCTGTTCCCGGCGTCGGTAGTCGGACCGGAGTACATCGGGCACCTGCGCGGGCCCTTCCCCGACATCCAGGTCGTCCCGTCGGGTGGGGTGGGCATCGAAGACGTCCCCGCGTGGATCGCGGCCGGAGCGGTGGCGGTCAGCCTCGGCGGCCCGCTGATCGGCGACGCACTCCGCGGTGGCGACCTCGGGCAGCTGGCCGAACGATGCCGGCGCCTCGGCGACGTCGTGGCCGAACTGGAGGTCGCGCGATGACGGTGCTGACCTTCGGCGAGACGATGGCCCTCACCAGGGCGGTGGACACCGGACCGCTCGCCCACGCGTCCACGCTCCACCTGGGAATCGGCGGCGCCGAATCGAACTTCGCGATCGCACTGCGGCGACTCGGCGTCGACGTCACCTGGATCGGACGTGTCGGCCAGGACAGCCTGGGCGACCTGATCGAACGGGAACTCCGGGCCGAGGGAATCACCGCCGACGTCATCCGCGACCCGGATGCACCGACCGGACTGATGGTGAAGGAGCGGCGAACCGCCACCGCCACCCGTGTCTGGTACTACCGGACCGGCAGCGCGGGGTCGCGGCTCACCACGTCGGACATCGCGGACGACCGCCTCGAGTCGGCGTCCCTGCTGCACGTCACCGGCATCACCCCCGCCCTGTCCGACTCCGCCAGGAAGGCCACTCTGCATTGCGTCGAACGGGCACGCGCGCTGGGCATTCCGGTGTCGTTCGATCTCAACTATCGCCGCGCGCTGTGGTCGCCGGACGATGCGGGTCCCGTCTTCCGTGAGCTGATCGCGTTGTCGGACATCGTCTTCGCAGGTGAGGACGAGGCCGCGATCGCGGTGGGCGAGGGCACCCCCGCCGAACTCGTTGCCCGTGTCCGCGACCTCGGACCACGCGAGAGCATCCTGAAACTGGGAGACCAGGGGTGCCTGGCGATCATCGACGGAGAGACGTACGCCCTGCCCGCGGTGCCGGTGAGCGTGGTCGACTCCGTCGGGGCCGGAGACGGTTTCGTCGCCGGCTACCTCGCGGAACGCCTGGCCGGCGTGGCACCCGCCGACCGGCTGACAACCGCTGTCACGGTCGGGGCGTTCGCGTGCACCGTGTCCGGCGACTGGGAGGGCATGCCCCGACGAGACGAACTCGGCCTCCTCACCTCCGCGGAACCCGTCACCCGATGACAAGCTCCGATCTCCGACAGAACTGGACTTCACCGATGAACACCAGCCCGACCACCGCTTCCGAAGCCGTCGAGGTTCCGACGCACGCGCAGGCGGTCGTCGCCCACGGTGCGCAGGACCTGCGCGTGGAGGAGGTGCCGATCGCCGCACCGAAGCCGGACGAAGCGGTGATCCGCATCGCCTACGGCGGGATCTGCGGATCGGATCTCCACTACTGGCAGCACGGCGCCGCCGGCGAGTCGATCCTCCGCGCACCGATGCGGCTCGGACACGAGGCGTCCGGCACGGTGCTGATCGGCGCGACGGACGGAAGCGGTCCCGGCGTCGGCACTCCCGTCACCATCCATCCCGCGACGCCCGGCGGCGACAGCGCGAAATATCCGGCCGATCGCCCCAATATTTCCCCCGGATGCACGTACCTGGGCAGCGCGGCACATTTTCCGCACGCGGACGGGCTGTTCGTCAGCCACGTCGCTGTCCCGACTCGCATGCTCCGGGTTCTTCCCGAGGGTCTCGATCTTCGTCTGGCCTCACTGGCCGAGCCGGCGAGCGTGGCGTGGCACGCGGTCGCGCGGGCAGGGGACGTGAAGGACCGGTCGGTCCTCGTCATCGGTGCCGGACCCATCGGCGCGCTCGTGGTGGCGGTACTGAAGCGAGCGGGTGCCGGGAAGATCACGGCGGTGGACATGCACGAGTACCCGCTGAGGATCGCGCGCGCCGTGGGCGCGGACGCGACCCTCACCGCCACCGACGCCGACGCCGTCGCCGCGGTGGAAGCAGATGTCACCATCGAATGCTCCGGCAACCATCGGGGTCTGGCATCGGCGATACACGGAACGGCACGCGGCGGCCGGGTCGTGATGGTCGGACTGCTTCCCTCCGGCGATCAGCCGGTACCCGTATCGATCGCGATCACCCGGGAACTGGATCTGGTCGGCTCGTTCCGGTTCAACGACGAGATCGACGAGGTGGTGGCCGCCCTCGCCGACGGCTCGCTGGTGGTGGATCCGATCGTCACGGCCGAGTACGACGTCGCCGATGCGCTCACCGCGTTCGCGTCGGCCAAGGATGCGTCCTCGTCGAGCAAGGTGCTCCTCCGGTTCTGATCCCGGGATTCTCGCCCCGGCCTCGTCTGCGGGGCACGGCTGTCGCATGATGGTCTCCACGCACCCCCGAGGTCAGGAGAGCAAGCTGATGAAGGAATTCACCGCCTGGATCGCTCGCGAGAACGAGGGCGCCATCGGCCTCTCCCAGGAGACGGTCGGCGAGTCGTTCCTGCCGCAGGGCGAGGTCACGATCCAGGTCGAATACTCCAGCGTGAACTTCAAGGACGCGCTCGCGCTCACGCCGAAGGGCGGAGTCGTCCGCGAGTACCCCATCGTGCCCGGCATCGACGTGGCAGGCACCGTCGTCGAGTCGCAGTCGCCGGAGTTCTCCGTCGGTGACACGGTCATCGCCCACGGCTACGACATCGGCACCGCCCGCCACGGCGGGTACGCGCAGTTCGCCCGCGTCCCGGCCGACTGGGTGGTGAAACTCGACGGCATGTCCACCCGCACCGCCGCCGCGATCGGGACCGCCGGTTTCACGGCCGCGATGAGCGTGGAGGCACTGCTGTCCCGTGGCGTCGAGCCGGGCAACGGTCCGGTGCTCGTGACCGGCGCGAGTGGCGGCGTCGGCACCGTCGCCGTCGACCTGCTGTCGGCGGCGGGCTTCGAGGTGGTCGCGTCGAGCGGAAAGCCGGAGAAGGCGGAACTGCTCACCGAACTGGGTGCGAGCAAGGTGATCGGACGCCTCCCGGAGCCCGACACGAAGCCGCGCCCGCTCGGCAAGGCCGAGTGGGCCGCCGCAGTCGACTGCGTCGGCGGCGCCACTCTCGCACATGTGCTCAGCACCATCGAGTACGGCGGCGCGGTCGCGGCGAGTGGGCTGACGGGCGGACCGAAGTTGGAGACCACGGTCCTGCCGTTCATCCTGCGCGGTGTCAGCCTGCTCGGGATCGACTCGGTGCAGTACCCGATCGAGCAGCGACGTCGGCTGTGGGGCCGTCTCGCGTCCGACCTCGCACCGTCCCGGCTCGAATCGATCACCCACGACGTTCCGATCGCCGACGTCGTCTCGGTGATCGACCAGGTGCGAGCCGGCACCTACTCGGGCCGGGCCGTTGTGGGCTTCGCCCCCGTGAGTACTTATTAACGTCCCGCGGTTAATAAGTACTCACGGGCGCCGGAGGCGCACGATCCAGGCACGGGAGTCGGCCGGGTCGATCACGTCGTCGAGTTCGAAGATCGTCGCCGCGTTCAGGGCCTTCCCGTGCTGGTAGGCGGCGTCGACGAGTTGCGCGAACGCGGTGTCGCGCTCGGCGGGGTCGTCGATGGCCTCGAGTTCCTTCCGGAATCCGAGCCGCACCGCGCCCTCCAGTCCCATCGCCCCGATCTCGCCGGTCGGCCACGCGACCGTGAACTCGGACGCGTGGAAGGAGCCGCCCGCCATGGCCATCGCGCCGAGGCCGTACCCCTTGCGCAGGATGATGGTCCCGAACGGGACGGTCATCCGCGCGCCCGCGACGAACAGTTTGCCGAACCGGCGAACCGTGGCTTCTTTCTCCGAGTCGGGGCCGACCATGAATCCCGGTGTGTCACACAGTGAGACGACCGGCAGGCCGAACGATTCGCACAGCTCCAGGAAGCGGGCCATCTTGTCCGCCGCGACCGCGTCGATCGCGCCGCCGAGGTGGTGGCTGCTGTTCGCGACGAGCCCGTACGGCGCACCCTCCACCCGGATCAGTGCGGTGACGATGCCGACGCCGTGGTCGCGGCGCAGTTCGAGGACCGAGCCGACATCGGCGATGGCCTCCACGGCACTGCGAACGTCGTAGGCGCGCAACCGGTTCTCCGGGACGACGTGGCGTGCCAGCCGCTCGTCGGGTGCCTCCCACTCGGGAAGCGCGCCCTGGAAGTACGACAGGTATTTCTTCGCCAGTTCGACCGCGTGCACCTCGTCCCGGGCGAGCAGATCGATGACGCCGTTGCGCCGCTGCACGTCGACGGGACCGATGTCCTCCGGCCGGTACACACCGAGTCCGCCGCCCTCCACCATCGCCGGGCCGCCCATGCCGATGTTCGCGTCGGGGGTGGCGATGAGGACGTCGCAGACTCCGGCGAGGGCGGCGTTGCCCGCGAAGCAGCGTCCGGAGACGACCGACACCAGCGGAACCTTCCCGTTCAGCGCCGCCAGCGACCGGAAGGTGTTCAGGTCCAATCCCGCTGCCGGGCCGGCGTCGGTGTCGCCGGGCCGTCCGCCGCCGCCCTCGGCGAACAGGACGACCGGGACCTGCTTGCGGCCGGCGAGTTCGATCACCCGATCCGTCTTCGCGTGGTTGCGCATGCCCTGGGTTCCGGCGAGCACCGTGTAGTCGTACGACAGCACCACCGCCTGGGCGTCGTGCGGACCGAACACGTCACCGTTGACGGTGGCGAGCCCGGCGACGAGACCGTCGGCGGGGGTGTTCTCGATCAGGTCCTGCTCGGAGCGGCGGCTGCGCTGCGCGGCCAGGACCAGGGGCCCGTATTCGACGAAGCTGCCGGGGTCGACCAGATCGTCGATGTTCGCTCGTGCGCTGCGCCTCCCGAGCTTCGTGCGCTTCGCGATCGCGGCGGGCCGGGCGGCGTCGAGGGTCACCTCGTGTCGCTGCCGGATCTCTGCCAGGTCCGCGCGCTCACGATCCAGATCGGTTGCACTGTCGGCGACGTCACCGGCGTCCGACCCCGTGCGGCGGATCACGATCAGCGGGTCGCCGGCGTTGACGGTCTGCCCGGGCGACACCAGATTCCGCTCGACCACCGCGCCCGCGGGGGCGGCGATCACGTGCTGCATCTTCATGGCCTCGAGCACCACGAGTTGGGCACCGGACTCGACGGCCGCACCTTCGCCGGTCGACTCCACGACGGTCCCGGCCAGGTGGGCGCGCAGCACGTCCTCACCCGCCCGCAACTCGAGCGCCTCCGACGCCACCTCCGCCGGCTGGTGCACCTGGGCGGCGTCGACGAGCGCACTCATCCGCTCGGCGAGATGGTCGGTGCCGACGACGCCGTCGGCGAAGCCCGGATCCGCCAGAATCGCCCGGAGGAAGCCGATATTGGTGGGGACGCCCTCGACGACGAACTCGGCGAGCGCCGCATCCGCCTTGCGCACCGCGGCCGAGAACGACGCGCCCCGCGAATGCACGATCACCTTCGCGAGGAGCGAGTCGTACCGCGGGCTCGGTGACAGTCCGGGCCGCCCGTAGGTGTCTACGCGGACACCCGGTCCCGTCGGCGGGGAGAAGACGGACAGGGTGCCCGCGGCGGGGACGGCCTGACCGTCGGGGCGCATCGTCTCCATGTTCACCCGGGCCTGGATGGCGATTCCGCGCGCGGCAGCGTGTGTGCCCGACGTGTCGAGCCCCATGGCGCTGATCCCGTCGGGCAGCGACAGTTCCCCGTAGTCGGCTCCCCGGGCGATGTCGATCTGCACGGCGACGAGGTCGAGGCCCGTGACTTCCTCGGTGACCGTGTGCTCCACCTGGATTCGGGGATTGACCTCCAGGAAGACGAAGCCGTTGCGGGACAACAGGAATTCGACGGTGGCGAGTCCCCGGTACCCGACACTGGCACACAGTCGGGTCGCTGCCTCGTGCAGTTCGCTGCGCAGTCCCGGGTCGAGCCCCTGCGCGGGGGCGATCTCGACGAGCTTCTGGTGGCGGCGCTGCATGCTGCAGTCGCGGTCACCGACGGCCAGGGCCCGCGTCACGCCCGCCTGCGGTGCCGCCACCACCTGCACCTCGATGTGCCGGGCGCCGTCGAGAAGTGCCTCGGCGAACAGTGCCGCGTTGCCGAATCCGAGTTGCGCCTCGGACGCACACAGCCGGTACGCCTCCTCGATTCGGTCCGCACTGCGGACGCCACGGATGCCGCGACCGCCGCCGCCCGCGAGCGCCTTGATCATGATCCCGCCCGGGTGATCCGCGAAGAACGCGCGGACGCCGTCCAGGTCGGTGGGACCGTTCGTTGCGGCGAGCACCGGCACCTTCGCGGCCACGGCGGCCTCGCGTGCCGACGACTTGTCGCCGAAGATGTCGAGCACTTCGGGGCTCGGACCCACGAAGGCAAGCCCGGCCTCGGCGCAGGCGCGTGCGAATTCGGCGTTCTCGCTGAGGAATCCGTAGCCGGGATGCACCGCGGTGGCACCGAACTCCGCGGCCGCGTCGAGAATGGCCGGAGTATCCAGGTAGGCGGACGGGCCGGCACCGCGGAGCGCGACCGCTTCGGTCGCCGCGCGCACATGGGGACTGTCCGCGTCGTCCTCCGCGTAGACGGCGACGGTGTCGACCGACATCTCCTCGGCGGTGCGGATGATGCGGAGCGCGATCTCGCCACGATTGGCGACCAGCAGGATCACTTGTACTCCTCGGCCAGAGCGAACAGGTCGGCCTTGCGGACCTTCCCGGTCGCCGTCATGGGTAGGGCGTCGAGCACCTCGACGGTGGGGACCTTGTAGGTGGCCATGTTCCGGGCCGCCCACTCCCGCAGTTCCTCACCCGAGACCTGACGGTCGGGGAGGAGCTGGACGAACGCGAACGGTACCTGACCCTTGCCCGGATCGGGCTTCGGAACCACCGCGGCCGACTGAATGTCGGGATGCAGCATGAGCAGTGCCTCCACCTCGGAGGGGAACACGCTCATTCCATTGGTCTTGATCATTTCCTTGTTGCGCGCCAGATAGTGCAGTGCGCCTTTGTCGTTCAGCTTGCCGACGTCGCCGGTCTGAAGCCATCCGTCGCGCAGCGCGGCAACGGTGGCGTCGGGTTTGCCGTAGTAACCGGTGAGCAGCGACGGACTGCGCACGATGATCTGTCCGGATTGCCCCACCGGCACCGGTGCCCCGGCCTCGTCGACGATCAGCACGTCGGTGCCCGGAACCGGAAGTCCGCAGAACACGGGCTCGCTGAGCAGATCCTCGTCGTCGGTCTGGAAACCGAGCGTGATGGTGTCGGCGGTGTGCGTCTCCGTCATTCCGTAACTGGCCTCCCGCAGCACGTGACCGGTGGCGTCGCGCCAACGACCGCGAATCGCGGGGTCGAGCTTGAGTACGAACGACACGGCCATCGCGTTGTCCAGGGTGGAGAAGTCCCGTTCGGTGAAGCCGGGCAGATCCATCAGTTCCACATAGTTGTCGACCGTCCCCATTATCGACGTCACACCACGACTTTCGACGAGCGTCGCCGCGGCCTCCGGATCCCAGCGGTTGAGCAGCACGACGGTGCCGCCGTTGATCAGCGGATACAGGATGCCGAAGTCCTCGCCGGCGATCCAGAAGACGGGCAGGAACCCGAGGACCACCGGGGGAGCCTCGCCCACCTGCCTGCCGCCGGCCAGTGTCGCGGTGGCGGCGGTGTAGACCATGTGCGCCTGCGTGTGTTCGCAGCCCTTCGGCATCCCGGTGGTGCCTCCGGTGTAGTTCAGTGCCGCCAACGCGTCGGGCTCCATCGGAATCGGTTCGGCGCGTGGGGAGTTCACGATCTCCACCCAATCGGTGGGTGCGGAGGTGAGGGGGAACGGCGGTGCGACGCTGGGTTCGGCGGGCAGCAGGTCCGACAGGGCGGTGATCGCGACGTGCCGCAACGCGGTCTGGCCGCGCACGGAGTCGACCATGGGTGCGAACGAATCCTGCGTCAGCAGGATCTCCACGCCGGCGTCGTCGAGTTCGTACGCGAGTTCGTGCTCCCGGAACAACGGGTTGATCGGGACGTGGACGGCGCCGATCTTCAGGATCCCGAGCAAGGCGACATGGAACTGCGGACAGTTGGTGAGATGGACGCCGACGCGGTCGCCGGCGGCCGCGCCCCGCTGCAGGAGCCAGCCGGCGAAGCGGTCCGACAGTTCGTCGAGTTCGGCGTAGGTGATGGCACGCCCGTAGAAGTCGATCGCGACCGTCTCCGGTCGTGCCGTCGCCCAGTGCCGCAAGTAGTCGATCACGGTGCGGCCCTCGATCGGGTACTCGACTGTCCGCGGTACCTGCGGTGGCCACGCGGCGTCCTGGAGTTCGCGTATCTCGGCGAGGGCCAATTCCAGGGCCGCGGGGTCACTCGAAGGCGAAGTGGGCATACCGAACTCCCGATTCTGTGCGGATGGTCGTTGCTAGGCGAAGCCGATGAGTCTTTCGGAGATGGCGGTCAGGTCGGCGGTGTACCGGCGTTGTTCGCGGGCCGTCGCGTCCACCAGTCGGGCGGCGCCCGCGAGTTGGGCGTCGGCGAGGGTCTGCGCGATGCGGGCGGGCGGCGCGCACGGCGTGACGTCACACGTGGCGATGATGCGCTCGATGAACCGGGTGTAGCGGCGGATGAGCCGGGTCTGCACGGTGGTCCAGCTTCGGCCGACCTCGGGGTCGAGCCGGGCGCGGTGCCTGATCAGTTCGAGGACGCGTCCGTTGGCATACACGGCCTCCACGAACGCTTTGGTGGTGGTGCGCAGCACCTCTCGCAGGTCCTCGCTCGCCGGTCCTTCCACGTGCTGCGACTCGAGGAACTCCTCGCACACGTCGGCGGCGACGGCGTGGAACGCCTCGTCCTTCGACGAGAAGTAGGCGTAGAACGTTGCCCGCGACACTTCGGCCTGGGTGGTGATCACCTCGACGGTCGTCCGGTCGTAGCCGAGTTCGGCGAAGCAGGCGCTCGCGGCGCGGAGGAGTTCGCGGCGGCGGGGGCCGTCGTTGTCCTTACGCGCCGACCGCGCCCGTTCCTGCGCCTCGCTTGTGGTCACGGTCACAGTATGTGTTGATGTTGACGTCAATGTCAATAGCTGCGGAGGCCCACGTGGTCGCTGCGGCACGGCCGACTCGCGCTGGCCGATGAGATGCGCGGCCATCGCCATTGCCAGCGGGTCGGTCATACGCCCAGTTGATCCCGCCCGTTTCTCGGTCCCGCGTTTCACAGTGTGTCGGCGAGCCAGTGCGCGGTCGGGGTCGAGTGCGGGAACGGCACTCGAGCGTCGGCAGCACGAGTTTGCGAAGGAGCGGGTGATCCGGGTCGTCGGTGCCGGCGATGCGGCGGGTGGTAAGTGCTCGCGGCGAATTCAGTAGAGGCGTCACGGTCGAGACCGACGAAATCGCCACCGAGATCACCCCCCGCGGGACTACCGTGCCGCTATAGTCGTTGCTGGCAATACCCGACTGCGGCGCCCTCGCGGCATCCAAGTTTGTCGGCGAGACCGCCGGCCTTACCGCTTCCATACGAAGGATGCGTTCGCTCGGAGCAATGCGACCGCACCGTTACCGGTGCGGTCGTCGAACGGTGCTCGACATCGGCTCTCGCGCACCGGGAACCGGGAGCTTAAAGGTAATCATTCATCGGATGGTGCTCACCCAGGGCCGCTGCCATGACGACGGCGCTACCGCTCGTCGGAGCGGGAGCATTCCAGGGATGAGGAAGGCGAAGGCGACGGGGTTGCGTCCAAAACAGTGGTGTAATAATCAGATTCGGCTCTGACCGGCGTGTCGTAGCCTAATGACGGCGGCCATCGAGTGACTCTGTGAGAGACCGTCCAAAGTCACTCGAGGAAGGACCACGCGATGACCACTGCCACGATATCGACCTGCACGAGTTCCTGACCGATGCCAGAGACTCGTGGACGGGTCCTCACATGAAATACGTAGGAACGACCGCCCGGTCTCCTTTTGCGGTTACCGACGCGGAGCGGCTGAGGATCGGACTTCGTTGCGTGCTGACGGGTTTGCACTGCATCGTTGAGTCTGGACCGCTGGTGGGGGCCTTGCTGGGCCGGCCGGGAAGGAGCCGGGCCGTCACCCCAAGCCCTGTTTCGGACACTGGTGCATAAGTTGTGACCCGATGAGAGTTGTACGCGCCCCTCATATCCGGGCGGCATACAACCCGTCGCCATCGTAACTATAGTTGTCTGCGCGATTCAGTGGACGGAACCCTGTGACAGGCCTGCGGTCAAGCGTTGCGGTTGACGACGACGGACACCGAGCCAGGTCGTTCGTTGACGAAGCACAACGCGACGACTGCCACGAGTGGCCCGGCGGCGAGCGTCGCGAACGCGGCGAGGAAGGACTTACCCGATGCCGCGAACACGGCTCCGACCGTGATCGGGACGAGCACACTGCCGATGTTCCAGAAGGCATTGGAGACGCCGGCGGAGGAACCCACGACATGGCTTGACACGAGTCGCGGGATCAGTGCCACGAGTAAGGGCAGGTAGCAGTACGCGGACAGTCCGAGGAAGGGGGCCGCGATCAGGAAGCCGAGCGGAGTGCTGAGCATGCCGAAGATGAGCAGGGTAACCGCGAAGCATCCGAGGACGATCATGGCGGGAACTCTGCGTGCGCCGTTGAAACGGTCCGAGATAATGCCGATGAGGGGTTTGCCGAATACGCCGAGTGCGGCAAAGAGCGCAACGATGAAGCCTGCGGTTGCGGGCGTTACCGAGTGTCCCTTGATCATCAGGGTGTTCGACCAGGTGATGAAGCCGTAGGTTCCCCAGCATCCGCCGAAGCCTGCTACCGCGACGAGCATGAGATTGCGGTTGCGCAGGATCGTCATGATGACCGCGCCGGTGGCGCTGGACTCCGCGGCTTCGGCCCGCAAGTCGACCGGGCCGGGACGGAGCAACATCCAGCAGATGCCGCCGGCGACGACGGAGAGGGCGCCGAAGACGTGGTAGGACGTCGTCCAGGCGAAGTGCTCGATCAGCATCGGGACGGTGGAGTTCGCGACCACGACGCCGATGGATGTCGCGGACAGGAATATGCCCATGGCTTTACCGAGCTCTTCGGGGCGGAACCAGCTGGTGATCAGTTTGACGCCTGCAGCGTAGTCGGCGCCGGCGAAGAGTCCGACAGCTGCTTGTACCGCGATGCCGACGGACGCCGAGGTCGTCGATCCGAAGATCATCATGAAGATGCCGGCCCCGATCAGGGAGGTGGTGACGATCGCGCGCCCACCCACCCAGTCGGTGAGGAAGCCGTTGCCAGCGTTCGACAGGACATACCCGATGTAGTAGGCGGTTGCGAAGGTGCCCAGGCTTGCCAGGGGGACCCCGAGGTCCTCGCCGACGAATACTGATGCGGGTCCCCATGTTGACCGGTCGACCGAGGTCAGTACCAGTGCCAGCCAGCACAGACCCAGGACGACCCAGCGGTACCGCGAGATCGGCGCAGACGCGGCGGTCAATCGTTCTGCCATGTCAATGGAGGTGTCGCTTCTCATGGCGCTGATCCTTTCGGGGACCCTGGTCGAGCAGAGCTCTGTTCTGGTCGACACCGGTGTACGTACTCGAGGTGTGAGCGCCTACCTCGGGGGTGCGTCACGTCACCCAGGTAGGCCGAAGTTGTGTGAATCACAGTAAGTCCGCACGAGCCCGATAGTCAACATAAGCATTGCGACACGTAATAGATACGTAGAAAGTACTCGTTGGAATGCTTCGATGTGCATGGCAGGATCACAGCGCGCGACCGTGCCGAGCTGCGACTATGGCGCTTGTCGGTTTGTACATTAGGAACTGTCGACCGGTCGAGGAGGCTCTTGTCTTCGGCGACTGGCGCGGTGAGCGGTTGAGTTGAAGGCTTGGGAACGTGGGAAGGTGAGGCATGACTGACGTCCGGTATCCCGATTCGGATGCGGCGCCCCTGGACGTTGCCGTGGGTGCTCGCCCGCTCGGAGTTGCCTCGACCAGTGCGAGGTCCGCTCTGCTCACCATTCTGGGCGAGTTCGTCGGTCCGCGACGGCAAGCGGTCTGGACCTCGACGCTGCTGCGCGCCCTCGCTGCAATAGGCGTGGAGCACAAAGCTGCTCGTCAGGCGATTTCCCGTATGGCGCAGGAGGGTCTGCTCGAGTCGGAGCGCTCGGGCCGACGCGTGCGGTGGTCTCTGACCGAGCGGGGTGCCACATTGCTTCGCGACGGTGCAGACCGAATCTACGGATTCTTGCGTGAAGACCGGAGCTGGGACGGCCGGTGGTTGGTCGTGAACGTCGCGGTGCCCGAGGTTCAACGCAGTCTGCGCCACCGTCTGCGGACGCAGCTCACATGGCTTGGCATGGGATCGCCGGCACCTGGTCTCTGGGTGATCCCGGACGCCGACAAGGAAGGCGCCGTCCTCGGGGTCCTCGAAGAATTGGGTCTTCGATCCAACGCATTTGCTTGGATCGGCAGCTGGGTTCCCGTCGAGGACGTTCAAAGCCTGATCTCTGCGGCCTGGACACTCGACGAGCTCGCGGCACAATATCGCGACTTCACTACTTGGGTCGCGGGAATGGCGCCTTTGACCCCGGCGGAGACATTTGTGGCTCAGGTGGCACTCGTCCATGAGTGGCGCCGTTTTCCCTTCCTCGATCCTGTCCTGCCCGCGTCGCTATTGCCCTCGGACTGGCCTGCGACGTGCGCGGTCGACGCCTTCATCGAAGGCCATGCGCGCTGGCACGACGCAGCCCAGGCTCAGTGGGAGGCCTGGGCCGCGGAAGAAGCTGGCTGACGGCCGGGTTTCCATCGGGTTCAACCCGTGCTCCGGGCGGCGGCTCCGGCCGGCGATGTGGCCAGCGAGTAAAAATTCTACATTTAACTTGACTAACGAAAGGTATTTGTAGAATATTAGAAAAGGGCGGCGTGTGGCCGAACCGATCGCTACCACTCTCCCCCTTCTGAAAGGAACCGGTTGTGACGTCGCTGTCTCTCGAACCGCGTGACTTCGAGATCGGTCTACACGAACCGCGGCACCCAGCTGAAATTCTCACCGGCTGTCGAGTGACGGCCCGCGGCGAGGACTGGGCTACGGCTGCGATGGTCCTTCCGCGGTTCGACTCGGCGCCGGAGATACCGCTGGGCTGGTTGGGCATCTTGGCGGATTCCGCTGCGGCGCAGGCTCTGGGCCGACTGTTCGCGCAGGGATTCGACGTGCGAACAGTTGACCTGCGTCTCGATGCTGTGGGAGCGGTTCCCGCGCCTGGGGCCGTGGTGACGGCGCACGGAGAGACGATCTCGTCCGACCACCGAACCGGTCTGAGCAGCGTTCGCCTCCGCGGGCCCGATGGCATGGATATCGCTGTGGGAACTGCGCGCTTCCTCGTTGTTCCCGGACAGCCCCCGCCTGGGCCCTCGGCCCCGCTCGTGAGGGACTCTGCCGTCCGGACCAATGTGGTCCCGGATTTACCGTCCCTGGACGAGATCTTCGGCATCACCGCGTCGGTCCGGCACGAAGAAACATCGACACTGACCGCGGAACTTCCCGCGGCGCTGTGTAACAAGCACGGCATCGTCCACGGTGGGCTTCATATCAGCCTGATCGACCACGCCATGCGAGCCCTCGTCGGCACTCCGGGACTCAACGCGCACCTGGGGTTCCGGAACTGCTCGACCTCACTCTGACTTATCAGCGGCCCATCGTTCCGGCCGTTGACGCCACGGTGCTTCTTCGTGCCACGGCCGAACGTCGGGGCCGACGGATCACCACAGTAAACGCTGCCGTGCAGACCCTGTCGGGCCGCGTCCTGACCTCAGGGCAAGGCACATTCTTGTCCGCAACGGAGGAGCGTCCGTGACCAGCAGCGGCACCGACAGACAGTTCCCGCCACGATCGGCGACACTATCAACGATGGTCGAGTGGTCCGACACCGATGCTGCAGGGCATCACCACAATTCATCGATTTTGCGATGGGTGGAGGCCTGTGAGGTCCGCTTGTACCGCCATGTGGGTTTGCTCGAGCACTTCCCGAGCATGCCCAGAGTTCAGCAAGTTGTGAACTACACATCGAAGCTCTGGTTCGGCCAGCAGGTCACCACAACAGTCCGCATACGCGCAGTGGGACGAAGCTCTATCACATTCGAATTCGACGTCTACGGAGAAGAATTCGACGGACAACCTCGCGCTCGTGCCGCCCACGGAACGTTCACCTCCGTGCATGTCCTCCCTACCGACTCTCGAGCGACGCCGTGGCCGGACAGCATCTTGAACCTTGTGGACCCGCAGCAGTCATGTCCGGCCGCTGTCTGAGCACCGAGATCAGGGTGGTCAGCCGGACAATCGGCTGAGCGCGGTTCGGCTCGCGTTGCCTATGGCCATTGCCGGGGCGTGGGTGTACCGGGGAGGTGGTCCACTCCGGTGAGCCAATCCGACGAGCCGAGCCGGGTGCTCGATGTCATGCGCGGGTGAGCTCGAACCCGTAATATTCCCTGACGGCACCGTCGGCCACCTACCCCCTGCCCGCACGGCGACGTGCCGGACCGGCGCAGTCAGGGAGTGCGGCGAGCCTGGACGTCGTCTACATCGAGCTGAACCAGGGGTACTACGCCAAAACTGAGCAGTGAGAGTTAGAAGTTGGTATTCCCTGCGTCCACGGTAAGCTCGGTGCCGGTCACGAACTGGGCATCGTCGGACGCGAGGAAAAGGACCGCGTTGCTGATGTCATTTGCTGCGAGTCGTTCGACTGGAAGCGCATTCATGAAGGTTCCCCCGAACCGTGGGTTGGAATCGATGAGCTCACTTATGCGTGCCAGCCCACTCGTGAGGTCCGTGGCGACACCCGCCGGGTGCACAATATTGACCCGAATGTTGTGCTGGGCAAGTTCGTTGGCCAATGTTTTCGTGAGGCCGACCAACCCATGCTTGGACGCTACATAGGGGGCAAAGAAAGGCAGGCCCTTGACTCCACAGGTAGAACCCGTGCAAACGATTGATCCGCCGCCATTTGAGATCAGATGTGGTGCTGAGACAACCATTGTGTTCCAGGCGCCGGTGAGGTTCGTATCGATGACGTCCTCCCACGCCTCGGGGGTGACCTCGTCCCAGGTCGCGAGTATGCAGATACCGGCATTTGCGACGACTATGTCGAGCCGCCCGAGTTCGGCGACGCCGTGATCGACAGCGGATCTGAGCTGTTCGAGATCTCGGACGTCGGCGGTGTGGCTGACGATCCGCCTTCCGAGAGCTTGCACCTCCTTGACGGTCTGCTCCAGATCCTCCGCGGTGGACATCGGGTAATCCGTTGTTCCGTAATCGGTGCACACGTCCACCGCGATGATGTCCGCTCCTTCGCCTGCGAGGCGAAGTGCATGACTGCGCCCCTGGCCGCGCGCGGCTCCGGTGATGACCGCCACCTTTCCCGCGAGCCGTCCATTTGAGGTCATTTCGTTCTCCTATTCAACAGTGAAACTGAACCAATCTTCATAGCCCTTAGGGCTCGCTACACAAATCGAGTCCAGGGCTTGTGTAGCCAGCGATCGCTCGCGTAGATGGACTTGTATTCGGTGTATGCCTCCAGTGCTTCGGGGTCGACTCGCGGACTAGGCCTGTTTTTCATCCCACCGAACGGCGCACCGGGGTCGAGGGTTTAGTAGTTGATCCCAAACGAGCCAGTTCGTACACTCCGGCGAAATCAAGCATCAGAGAGGCCCGATCGGTCGCGCTCATGCGACCCCAGGGGCCGCGGTCCAGAGCGTTTCGTGCCGACTCCACCGCACGCCCGATGTCACGCCGATTTCCCAGGGGAGCCCAACCGATCGCCTCCTCGGTGGCGGCCTCGATAACCTCGACCGAATCCGTGCTGTCGGCCGGCACCCACTCGCCGTCGACATAGAGAGATTTATGCTCGATCACGGGTACTCCTCCGGAAGCGGCGTGCCGCTTTTATGAATTATCACCTCTGGTGATTTGGGAACCGTGTCAGACTTCTTCTAGGCTTCGATTCGATGTCTTCACTCCGAATAATCCCAGTGAACTTGCGAATACGAGGGCGCAAGCAGCCAAATAGAGAAATACTGACGAAAAGCCGAAGCTAGTGAATATGGCCGCTACGACGAACCCCTGGGCCAGGCCGGCGACGCGTCCCGTTCCGTTTGCGATTCCTGCGCCGAATCCACGCAGGTTGGTCGGAAATACCTCCGGTGCGTATGTGTAGAGAACTGATAGTGCAGCGAAAAGTAATGCGGTCAGCAGGAATCCTGATAGGACGGTAACGGTGGCATTGTCCGAGAAGGCGAAGAGCGTAAGAAGGGCCGCGACAAGCGCCATGCACACTGACCCCACCACGCGGCGTTCAAACCTGTCGATGATCGGATACACCAGGAAGGCGCCCAGGGCGCTTGCCAGTGACATGATGAAGGCAGCGTGCATTGACTGTTCTTGGGAAAGCCCGCGTTCCATCAGAAGGGTTGCGACCCAGCCGTTGAATCCGTAATTGATCAGCACGAAACAGCTCATACATACGGAAAGCGTGATCAGCCGTCCCAAATATTTACGGGTGAACAAGTCGGACACTCGCCCGGCGGGGACCGGTTCGGTGACCACTACCTCAGGGAGTTCCTTTCCGGTTTTCTGTCGAGCCTCGGCTTCCAACTTGTCGACCAGCCCCTCGGCTTCGGCCGCTCGCCCGTTATCGACCTGCCAGCGCACCGACTCCGGAAGAGTGCGCATCCCGACCAAGGTTCCGATGATTCCCACACTTCCGATTGCGAATACCCAACGCCACATTCCAGGGCCCATCGGAATAAGAAAACTAGCGAGGCCTGCAACCACAGGAATTCCGATGCATCCAAATCCAAGTAGGAGTGCTTGATAACGTCCTCGGAGATGCTTTGGATACATTTCGCTGACAAAGACAAGTAGAACGCCGATCATCGCCTGGAGCCCCAGTCCGGTGAGCGCGCGGTAGACGCCGAGAGAGGTCACGTTCGGTGCGAGGCCTGTAGCCAGCGAGAACGCCGAGTAGAAGACAACGGAGCCTAGGATTATCGGGCGCCGACCCACACGATCAGCCAATCTCCCTCCCACCACGGCACCGATCATCATGCCGACGAAAGTGGTTGACGAGAGGAGCCCGATGGTGGAGATGCTCAGTCCCCACTCGGCTCGGAGCGCTGGTGCCGTGTATCCGAGCATGGCGGCATCCATGGTGTCGAAGAAGAAGAAGAAGGCGAGAAGCGTCATCCACTTCTTGTGTGTGGCTGTCGCTATCGGCAGTCGATCGATTCGGGCTTTGAGAACTGCAGCAGTGTCTTGCTGCCAAGAGAGCGGAGTAGTCATTGTTCCTCTGGGTTTTCCTCTTGGGGACCCGAGTCGGCTCGACGCGTCGGCGGTAGTGAGAGAGGCGGTTGGTCGGGCAAGCCCGGTCGGGTTCGGTACCCGTCTACAAAGGTCAGGGTGTTTGCGCGCAGGTTTCGACCCAGGGCCGGCCGGGCACCGTAGCGGGGGTGCCGTCGGCGAGTGTGATGGTCTCGAAGAAGTTCCGGTGCTGCATCTGAATGTCGTCGGTGAGTTCGTCCACTCGGCGGACGGGGGCCATCGGAACCTTGTGCTGTTGAGCCAAATCCAGAAGTTCGTCGCGGGTGTGGCTCGTCAACCACGGGATGACAAGTTCATCGACTTCATCCGGGTAGTCCATAGCCATCGCCCGGGCGTCGGTGTATCGGGGGAGAGAGGCCCACTCCGGTGAACCCATCATCTCGACGAACCGGTCCCACTCGGGGGCGGTTCGGGCGATGAGGGCGACGTGCCCGTCCTTGCACGGGAAGATTCCGAAGGGGTAGCGCCCGCCGGATCCCGGTGCTCGATAGCCGGCTCGGGTGAGCTCGATTCCGTAGTACTCGCCGACGGCACCGTAGATGCGTACGTAGGAGGCCAGTACTTCGGCGCCGCTGATTTCCACCATGGCACCAGTGCCTTGTCGGCGGGCACGGAGCACCGCCGCGCAGGTGGCCCCCGCCCCGCTGATCCCCAACTGCAAGGCCCCCAGCGCGTACGGGGCGGCGAGCGGCTCGCGGTCCGGATAGCCGGTGACGTGCATCAGACCGGACATCGCCTGCATCGCAATCTCGTTGGCATGCCAGTCGGCTCGGTGACCGGTGCGGCCCAGCGGTGACAGGGCGGTGACGACGAGCGCAGGGTAGTCGCGGCGGAGGGTATCGAGTGATACACCCTGGGCCTTCAATGCTTCGTCGTCGAGATCGGTGAGGAACACCTCGGCACCAGGAAGGAGGTCGGTGACTGCGCTCGTGCTGGCGAGCTTGTGGATGTCGAGATACGGGTCGGGCTCGGAGGTATCGATGCGCACAACGGTCGCGCCGACATCGGCGAGAAGTTTGCCGGTAAAAGCCGCGGACCGCGTACCGGAAAGCTCGAGGACCGTTACTCCGGCCATTGAGTCGTACATCAGTGAAACGCTCCTTCAGCGGTCAGACGATCGAAGTCCTCGGAGGCGACACGGAGAAGTTGGGTCATGATCTCTTCGGTGTCCGAGCCGAGCAACGGTGACGACGAGCGAACACGCGGGACAGCGCCGTCGAGGTGCCACGGAATACTGGTCGTAATCAAGGGGCCGAGGACGGGATGTTCGACCTCCTGGAAGAGCCCACGATCCCGGAAAGCCTGATCCTGCAATACCTCCTGGGGGGTCAGTACCGGCGTCGCGGCGATTCCCGTTGACTGGAGTTGGGTAACCAATTCCTCGCTGGAAACCGCGTCGGGGCGGGTGGAGACGAGATCGCCCTCGGGTGCATCATCGACGACGACCCACCGGCCGTCGCTGCACGGCACCACTTCGCGGCGACCGGTGGAGGTGGTGTTTCCGGTGGGTCCCGGCGCCTTTCCTGTGGTTGCGTACTCGACCATGGCCTCACCGAGCAGTGCGACGCATGCCTCGGTCTGGGAGAGATCGAGATGCCGTCCACCACCGGTCCGGGTGCGTCCGTTGAGGGCGGCGAGCACGAGGAAGGCGCCGTAGAATGAGCAGTTGAGGTCGGCCATCGCGGTCGCCGACGCTCCGACGACCGCGCCGTCCTCATATCCGATCACGCCCTCCAGTCCGGCGAGCGAACTCATGATCGGTGCGTATGCGCGTTGCTGGCACAGCGGACCGGTCTGGCCGTAACCCGTGGCCGACAACACCACCAGGCGGGGGCACTGATGCAACAGGTCTTCGATGGACAGGCCGAGTCGTTCGAGCCAGCCGGGTGCGAAGTTCTGGACGAAGACGTCCGCTTCGCGGAGCAGTCGCAGGAACAAGTCGCGGCCGGCCTCGGTCTTCAGGTTCAGCGTGACACTGCGCTTACTGGCACTCGCTTCGTGGAGTAGGCCGAAGCCTTCCAATCGCAACGTCTCGGGGTCGGCGAGCCCCGACATTTCCTCTCGTGGCACCCGCACCCGGTTGACGTCCAACTTGGCGCGGGATTCGACCTTGATCACTTCGGCGCCGAGTTCGGCGAGGATCCGGCCGGTCAGCGGTGCCGCGACCCCGGTCGAAACTTCGACGACCCGGATGCCGGACAGCCAATCAAGTGGACGGGGCGGTGTTGCAACCTCAGTGGGTTGCTTCGTTACGCGAACCATTTTTCAAGAGTGAATGTGATCGCCGTAACTGTCAAGGGGGACGAACTAAATTCTGTCGGCGGGTCGCTCCTGGTGAATGGGTTCCGCCTGTCGGCGGGGGCGCTTGACGGTGCGCCCATGAACTCGGGGCCACAGTTCGGGATCGATGTCGGCGATTTTCCACAGGGCGGGGAGCGCGGCGGCGAGTGCGACGCGTTCGTGGTCGGCCAGGGTGGAGATGCGCTCGGCGAGTGTCTGGTTGCGCAATTGCTGGTTCTCCTCGAGGATGCGCCGGCCTGCCGCGGTGATCGCGACCCGGACCTGGCGGCGGTCCTCGAGGCCCTCGCGCTTCTCGACCCATCCGGCCTTGGCCAGTCGACCGACGATTTCGGTCATGGTCGAAATTGCGCGGCCATCGGCGGCCGCCAGTTCGGTGATCGGCATCGAATCAGCGGCCGTGAGCTGGCTCAACACCAAACTTTGCGCGGGGCCGAGGGGGGCATTGGCGTTCGTTTCCCGCAGCCGATTGCCGATCATGGTCAGCGGGGGGCGACTTGCTGCTGCGATCTCCGTGGACTCGAGGGCGGCGGGGTTCCGGCCTAGTAGGCCCGGAATGGACAGAGGGTCGGATTCGGTGTGGGGGTCACTATCCATCAGCGTCACCTGTATGTCTCCTCGAGGTTGGTAAATCCATCAGGGGGTCCGTGAATGACCTCTTGACAGCGAACTCATCAAGAGTAATAGTACGGGAACTATGATTCGTGTCACGAAGTTATTTACCCTTGGTGAGTGGCAGCGATGCGGAGTGGGCGGATCAATTCTTCCGGCATGGGCCGCCACACCCTCTGCCGGTGCTGCGCCGACGCGAAAGGCACATGATGAGTGACAAAGTGCGCGGTCCCCTCGCCAACCGCTACACAGATCTGGTCGGTATCCGGCACCCGGTAGTTCAGGAAGGGATGGGCCCGTTCGGGACCACCAGACTGGCCGCGGCGGTGTCGAACGCGGGCGGTCTGGGCACGGTGAGCGTGCCTGGAACGGACGGCGACCTTCATGCGGCCGCAGCCGAGCTGCGCCGCAGCATCGAGGAATGCGCGACCCGCACCTCCGCCCCGTTCGCGGTGAACATCCCGGTGGGCCACGACCGTAACGGTGGGATCGCGACATTCGCGCGCATTTATCTCGACGCGGTGTTCGCGGCACGACGGGGCGATGCCGGGATCGCAAGCCGGTTGCGCGTTCTGACCACCTCTGCCGGATTCCCCGCCGGCCTGACCGCGAGGATCCACGACGAGGGCATGATCCACCAACACAAGGTGGGTGCCACGCGGCATGCCGTGAAGGCGGTCGAAGCTGGCGTCGACGTCGTCATTGCCGCCGGTTCGGAAATGGGCGGGCACGCACCGGCCAGCGGTATGCACACCTTCGTGCTCGTTCCGAACGTCGCCGCCGCGGTCGATGTGCCAGTCGTGCTCACCGGAGGCGTGCGAGACGGCCGCGGGTTGGCCGCCGCGCTCTGTCTCGGCGCCGACGCCGTCGCTCTCGGTACCCGATTCGCGGCGACCACCGACAACACCGAATGGCACCCCGCCTACCGGGACGCCCTCGTCGCAGCACAGGAAGGTGACGACCTGTTGATCGACGGCGTCTTCGGGCCGTGCCGGATGCTACGTAACCCCGCCGCGGAGAAGATGCGGACCGGCACCACCCCCCAGGCCGAGAAGATCGCCGCAATGCGGCGCGCCCAAATCGAGGGCGACACCGAAAACGGACTCGTGCTGATGGGGCAGGTTGCCAGCGGTATCTCCGACGTTGTCACGGTCGCGGAATACCTGCCCAGGATTGTTGACGAGGCGGCGGAGATCCTCACATCAATACAACCGTCTCCTAACACGCCGATGAAAGGATACAAACGATGAGCAATGCCATCCTGGTAGAGCGCGAGGGACCGGTTGCCAAACTCGTCATGAACCGTCCCGAGAAGCACAACGCCCTCCGGTTCGCCGATCTCGATCTGCTGGTCGAGAAACTGCACGAGTTGGAGGACGACGACGACGTCAAGGTCATCATCCTCAAAGGAAACGGACGGTCCTTCTGCTCCGGACACGACTACAACGACGCCGCCAAGTCCTACGGACTCGAACCGGGCGCTGACGGAACGAAGCCGCGCCGCCCCAGTCAACGATCCCGGCTTTCGCGAGATCGCAAACTGGGGGAGAACTACAAGGCATTCCACTTCTCGCTCAAGCCGGTCATCGCGCAGGTCCAAGGTGTGTGCACCGGTGCAGGCATGTACCTCGTGGAACTGGTCGACCTCGCCATCGCCGCAGACACTGCCCGATTCAGTCACGCCGAGCAACGGTTGGGCTTGGCCGGTAACACTTGGCATCTGAACACCCAGATCCTCAAGTACGGGCCGAAGAGGGCCCGCGAGATCCTCCTGCTCGGAGACGAATTCGATGGCCGGGATGCGGAGCGATTCGGGGCGGTGAACCGGTCGGTGCCGGAGGCCGACCTCGAGGGCACCGTCCAAGCATGGGCCGAGCGGATCGCCCAGCATCCCAGAGATGCCTTGGTGACGGGACGGGCCATGTGGCAGCAGGCGATGGAGAGTCTGGGCGGAAGCGAGCAGTTCGCTCGCGGATATGTCGGGCACACCCTGGGCACGAACCTCAGATTCGAAGAGGACGAATTCAACTTCCTGCGAGAGCGCAGCCGGAGCGGCACCAAGAACGCCTTCGCGCAACGGGAAGGTCACTACTCAGTCAAGTGACGTTCAGGAACCACAAGTGTTGCTGAACAACCGGGACCCCAACCATCAGGAGGACCCGATGAACGGATCACCCAGATCGGACCGGATAAGGATGCATGCAGGCGATATGACTACTTCGACCTCCTGGCAGCAAGACTCGACTGCCATTCTCAAAGCCCGAATTGATCGACTGCCGCTTGCGACCGCCACACACAAAAAGTGGATGGTTCTCCTTGCTTTCTTCTTCTTCTTCGACACATTAGATGCCGCAATGCTCGGCTACACGGCACCTGCTCTACGGGCCGAATGGGGACTATCTATCTCTACGATCGGGCTTCTCTCGTCTGTCACCTTTGTAGGCATGATGATCGGTGCAGTGCTAGGAGGGAGACTGGCCGACCGGCTAGGTCGGCGGAAGATAATACTATCGGCTGTTGTCTTCTACTCGGTTTTCTCCTTGGCGGCAGCCCTCTCGCCAAATGTGATGTTTCTCGGTGCCTTCCGTGTCCTCACGGGAGTGGGGCTCCAGGCCATGACCGGCGTATTGCTTGTGTTTGTCAGTGAAATGTACCCAAAGCATCTGCGAGGTCGCTATCAAGCCCTCCTCCTCGGTTTTGGCTGTGTAGGAATTCCGGCCGTTGCAGGAATCTCCAGCATCGTTATATCAATGGGTCCCGGAATGTGGCGTTGGGTATTCGTGGTCGGAGGTCTGGGAATCATCGGAAGTCTGATCGGCATGCGCGTCCTCCCCGAGTCTGTGCGATGGCAGATCGATAATGGGCGAGAGGTCGAAGCCGAGACGCTGATCGGCAAGCTCGAGGACGAGGCGCGACGCAAAACTGGAGGGGAACTCCCCGAGGTTGTCGTAGCCGAACCGGTACCCACCGGCCGCGTGTCGGAGTTGTTCTCTCGTAAGTATATTGGCCGACTGATCGTTCTCTCCGTCTGCATGATCTGTTTCATTTTGATCAACTACGGCTTCAACGGATGGGTAGCGACCCTCCTCGTCGAGCGCGGGCTTCCCCAAACGCAGGCCCTGCACATAGCGTTTATGATGTCGCTGGCAAGCGTCCCGGGCTCCTTCCTGGCGTACCCCATCATCGACAAATTTGAACGCCGTAGAGTGGGCGCGGTCAGCATGGTACTCGTCGCGGTATTTCTTCTCGCCTTCGCTGTCGTGGACAGTCTCATTCTGATCGTCATCTCAGGGTTTCTGCTGACGGCGTTCTCGTACGTCGCACTGTCGGTTCTCTACACCTATGCTCCGGAGATTTTCCCGACAAATCTTCGCGGCCTGGGTGCAGGAATTGGAAACGGAATGGGACGCGTTGCCGGCCTAGCCCAGGGGTTCCTCGTAGCCGGTATCTACAACGGCTTCGGATTCGCTCCCGTCTTCGCCTACATGGCAGTCTGCGCTCTGGTATTCGCGATCACGATGGGATTCTTCGGAATGAATACGTCGAATCGGAGTTTGGAAGAAGTCTGACCGCACCCCCTTCACAATGAGGAGAAAAACTGTGAAACTCGAGACCGAACTGCCGGCAGGTCTTCGTCACGGCAACGAAGCGCCCGGTGAGGATGCAATCGAAAGGAACCTGCACGAGTTACTCGACGAACGGGCACGCCGCCGCGCCCTGGGCTCACGAAGTCGAGCCGGGATCACCCCCGAAGAGGCCGAGGTACGAATTACTCGCTTCCTCCGCAACCGCCTCGATGAGGAGTTCGAGGTCACCGACGTCGTTCAGCTGTCCGGTGGCGGTGCAAACGAGTGCTACTCGTTCCGCCTGTCCCGTGGCGGAGGATCCGAGCGGCTCGTACTCCGGATCAAGTCCCACGGGGCTTGCTGTGAGACGAATGTCCAGCGTGAGTTCTCCATGCTGAACGCCGTGAAGTCGGCGCTGCCGGTTCCGACGGCATACTGGATATCCCCCGGCTCGGACGACTTCGGCTCACCTGCGATGATCACCAGCTTCGCCGAGGGGGTCTCTGCACCAACCGATGCCGTTCCCCTCGCCACCGGACTGGGCACGGTGTACGGCCCGAGGCTGCAGAAATTGCTCGCCCCTCAGTTCGTCGAGCACCTCGCCCACCTGCACGCCTACGACTGGTCTGGTGCAGATCTCGAGGGATTCGATATTCCGAGTGCCCAGACGACCCAAGCCCTGGACTGGCGGTTGACTTTCTGGGACCGGGCGTGGGACGAGGATGCCTTCGAACCCCATCCGACGATCACACTTACTCGGGAGTGGCTCTGGCGAAACCGGCCGCCTGTCGATCAAGTGTCGTTGCTGCACGGTGACTACCGAAACGGGAACTTCCTCTTCGATGAGCACAGCGGCGAGATCAAGTCCGTAATCGACTGGGAACTCTGCTATCTGGGTGACCGCCATTCCGATCTTGCATACGCCATGCTCCCCGCATGGGGTTCGGTGGGGGAATCAGGAGAGTTCCTCAATTCGGGCCTGGTTGAAACGGAGCAATTCATCGCAGACTACGAGCGGATCTCGGGGCTCACAGTCGACCGGGAACGCCTGAACTACTACATGGTCTATGCGCTCTACTGGTCAGTGATCTCGCTGATCGGAACGGCCCCACGCAATGCAGACCTGCGGATGACCCAGCTCGATGTCATGTACAACTTCATCTATCCAGGTCTGGGCGCGTATTTCTCGAAAGAACTCAACCGACTCGTATCTGGAGTTTCCGCATGATTCCGACCGTTACTCAGCAACTTGAAGCGATTCGACGCAGGCTCACCGAGACCGTGGTACCCGCACTGCCCGAAAGCGCGCACTTCGCCCATGAGCAGGTCCTCTTGATCGATGCCACCCTCGGGTCCCTGATCGAATGCCATGAACACGAGTATCGATACGCGGTGGTCGAGTATCAGGATTACCGGACGACCCTCACCGCGTTCGCCCAGATGATCGCGTCGGACGAGCGCGACGTCATCGACATTCTGAATGAGGACGGGCCGAGTGCCACGGAGGCAGCAACCCCGCTTCACGTGATCACCGAAAAGACGCGTCGGATGAAGGTGCTCACCGAGCGTCTCTATCAGCAGCTGAGCGGCCGGCGTGCCGGAGGAGATTCATCGGCGGCTGACCTCATGGCGAGCCTCGCCGCGCGGCAGGTCGAACGCGAGGCCTCCTGGTTCCGTCAGGCCGGATTCACCCGGGACGATGCGATGCCGATCGGCACGCTTCTGGAGGGTTACCGGTGATCGAGCATAAATCTCTCTATGTCGACGGCGAGTGGGTGCCGGCCGACAGCACGGATTCGGTGGAGGTCATCGAGGCCGCCACCGAGGAGACGATCGGTAGGGCTCCCCTGGGAAACCGGCGTGACATCGGGCGTGCAGTGGATTCGGCACGAAACGCTCTGGACCGCGGCCCCTGGGGTCGCATGAGCGCGACCGAGCGGGCCTCTCTGATGCTTGATTTCGCCGACGAACTCGAGGCCCGCGCCGACGACACTGCCACCCTGGTCAGCCGAGAGAACGGCATGCCGATCACGCTGTCGCGGGTGGCCAATGGATCCGGCCCGGCGGCGACGCTTCGGATGTACGCCAACTTGGTGGCGGACGCGGAGACCGAGGATGTCCGTGCCAGTCTGCGCGGTTCGACCATCGTCCGACGAGAACCTGTTGGTGTGGTGGGTGCGATCACGCCGTGGAACTCGCCGCAGACGCTGGCGGTCATGAAGATCGCGCCGGCACTTGCGATGGGGTGCACCATCGTCCTCAAGCCGTCGCCCGAAACCGCGCTGGACGCCTTCGCGTTCGGAGAAGCGGCGAGCGCGGCCGGGATTCCGGGTGGAGTGCTCAACATTGTGCCAGGCGATCGCGACGCCGGTGCGGCACTCGTCTCACACCCTGCCGTCGACAAGATAGCCTTCACCGGTTCCACGGCGGCGGGGCGAGCAATCGGTGCCGAATGCGGTCGGTTGATCCGACCGTGCACATTGGAACTCGGCGGCAAATCAGCATCGATCGTCCTTGACGATGCCGACCTGAATGTCTTCGCCGCCGGCCTGCCGGATTCGAGTTTCCGCAACAACGGTCAGATTTGCGCGCTTCAATCCCGAATCCTCGCTCCGCGTAGTCGATATGACGAGATCGTCGATGTCGTCGCCGACCATGCCCGCAACCTCGTGCTCGGAAATCCGTTGGATCCCAAAGTGACCTGTGGGCCGATGGTCAGTGCAGTGCACCGCTCCCGGGTGCTGGCACACATCGATGGTGCACGTTCTGGAGGTGCCGTCCTCGTGACAGGGGGTGGTAGGCCAGTTGATCAAGCGCGTGGGTGGTTCGTCGAACCCACCGTGTTTTCCGGTGTCTCGAACTCGGATCCCATTGCCAGGGAGGAAGTCTTCGGTCCAGTCATCGTGGTGATCCCCTATGACGGTGACGACGACGCAGTCCGGATCGCCAACGACAGCAGCTACGGGCTGGGCGGCTCCGTCTGGACACAAGATGAGACCCGCGGGCTCGAGATCGCTCGACGCGTACGGACTGGCTCGTTTGGGATCAACTACTACACCCTCGACCCCGGTGCGCCGTTCGGTGGGATGAAGGACAGCGGCCTCGGCCGCGAGTTCGGCCCCGAAGCACTGGAGGCCTACACCGAATACAAGTCCATCTACGCGAGCGATCGCTGGTTACACAAGCAGTAGGTCGGCACCACTTCAGGTTCTGCCCCTCATCGGAAGGAGTATTCATGTTGCGGATCCGTGCCGCCGTGGCGAGAGAGAAGGAGGCACCGTTATCACTCGAGGAACTGACGCTCGACGACCCACGATCCGATGAGGTACTCGTCGAGGTGTCGGCCGTCGGGCTCTGCCACACCGATGTGGCAGTCCGAAACCAGTGGATGCCTGTGCCTTTGCCGATCGTTCTCGGACATGAGGGTGCCGGCATCGTCCGCGCCGTGGGCAAATCGGTCACCAAGGTTGCCCCCGGGGATCGCGTCGTAATGACCTACTGGCACTGTGGCGAATGCCACTACTGCGCAAGCGGGCACCCGGCCTACTGCGTCGATCACGCGACGTGGACGACGGGCGGGAGCAGACCGGATGGAACCAATGCTCTACACGGAGACGGATCTGTGCACGGATTCTTCTTCGCGCAGTCGTCCTTCGCCACTCATGCGGTTGCGACCGAACGCAATGTGGTAAAGGTCGGCGCGGACGCGGACCTCGTTGTGGCGGGTCCGCTCGCGTGCGGACTTCAAACAGGCGCCGGAACCGTCATGAACAGACTAGCTCCACCAGTGGGGTCCAGCATCGCAGTCTTCGGTGCCGGAGCGGTGGGACTAGCGGCTGTCATGGCAGCCAAGGTCGTCGGGTGTACCACCATCATCGCTGTCGATGTCCATCCTTCTCGGCTGGACTTGGCGCAGGAACTAGGTGCTACACACACGATCGACGCCTCGGATGGAAGGGACGTCATGCAGGCCCTCCGGTCTGTCGCACCGTCGGGTGTGAACTACAGCGTGGAGACGAGCGCGGTACCAGCGGTGGCGGCACAAGCGATCGACTGTCTGGCGCCCACGGGGACCTGCGCAATTCTGGGTGTAGGCCCCAGGGGAACAGAGCTTTCGACAGATATGACGCGCCTTCTTTCCACCGGTCGCACCATCACGGGCGTGGCAATGGGTGATACCCGCCCTGAGGAGTTCATCCCTGTTCTGCTCGACCTCCATCGGCAGGGACGATTTCCAGCGGACCGGCTGATCACCACGTACACCCTCGACGAGATCAATCAAGCCATCGACGACGCCGAGACCGGCAAAATCGTGAAGGCAGTGCTCGTCCCGGGGTGAGCACACCGGTGACCCGCGCAGCCCTCGCACCTTGCTCGACACATTCGATGCCGCGACGTCGCCGCCGCGCTTGAACTGAACACACGTCGGGTCCACCGTATGTGGCTCGCCGACGCCGAAGTATACGAACCCTGATCGTTCCTGGCCTGGCCGGTGTACACGTGACGTGGGCAAACCTGTCAAGCCTGCACCACACCAGGGCCCCGGATCGACCACTTCCACCCACGAGAGGACAGCGCGATGGACCTCAAGGTCACCCGCTACGAAATCCGCGAGAATGGTGTCGCCACGGTGTGGCTCGACCGCCCTGGCCGTGGCAACTCCTGGACGTCCCGCATGAATGCTGAGCTCCGCTGGACCATGGCAACCCTCGATGCGGATCCCGCCGTTCGGGCCGTGGTCCTCACCGGCGGCGGTAATCAGTTCTGTGTCGGCGCCGATACCAAGGCACTGGACTTCTACACCGAGACCGACGAAAAGTATGCCGACACCGTCAACAAGCCCGACTTCGCACGCCCCGGCCACGGGGTGAATCCCCAGTTCGACCA
>NZ_JBHWUE010000034.1:0-102571 GCF_042738615.1 Rhodococcus sp. NPDC059968 | reverse complement strand
GGGAGTTCATCACGGCTGCGATTCCAGGCTCTTCGCCGCTTCCATGGCCTTCGCCCTGACACTCCGGGCTCGGCTCTCCCTTGTCCCACCTCACGGTGGGGATTTTCACGACGCGGCAGGCTTCGCTTGATGCTACGGACCGCTCGGTTGCTCCCCCTTGAAGGGCTTTTGACGCTGGGCTTCGACACCGGGCGTTTCCACCCGATGCCGCCAGCCTGCTACCGGGCCTCCTGGCAGTTACCCGGACCGGACTTGCACCGGCAAGCGACGACGAGCTTACGACTGACGATCAATCACCTACATGACCAACCTCCGTCTTCTGGACGCACAGTGCTGCATCATCGAGTGCGCTGCGGACCGGATGAATCGAGCTGATCGGTGGCCGACGTCGATCCGTTCGCGACACAACGCGACGTGGGTGCTCCAGTCACGTCGGAGTTGAGCGCGGCCGGGTTCTCAGATATCGAAGAGATCGGGCGCGGCGGCTTCGGTGTCGTGTATCGATGTACCCAGCCCAACCTAGACCGCAGGGTAGCTGTGAAGGTACTCGCCGCAAGCCTGGACGAGGAAAACCTGGAGCGCTTTTTCCGGGAGCAGCGTGCGATGGGCCGCTTGAGCGGACACCCGAATATCGTCAACGTCCTTCAGGTGGATGCCACCGAGAGCGGTCGCCCGTACATCGTGATGCAGTACCACCCTCAGGATTCGCTCGAGGTTCGGATCCGCCGCCATGGTCCGCTTTCGCTGGCGGACGCGCTTCAAATCGGGGTGAAGATGGCGGGCGCGTTGGAGACCGCTCACCGCCTCGGAATCCTGCACCGCGACATCAAACCCGCGAACATCCTGCTCACCGACTACGGCGAGCCGGAAGTGACGGATTTCGGCATCGCGCACATCTCCGGAGGCTTCAAAACCGCTACCGGCGTGGTGACGGGCTCACCGGCTTTCACCGCACCGGAGGTCCTGGCGGGGGACTCCCCGAGCCCCGCCGCAGACGTCTACGGTCTTGGTGCGACACTGTTTGCTGCCATCACCGGTCACGCCGCCTTCGAGCGCCGCAGCGGGGAACAACTCATTGCCCAGTTCCTACGAATTACTACTTCGCCTGTTCCGAATCTCCATGACCAAGGCATCCCCGGTGACGTGAGCGCGGCGGTTGAGCGAGCAATGTCGAGTGACCCGCACGGTCGTCCATCGGCGGCGGAATTCGGGGACGAACTTCGTGAGATCCAGGTGCGGCACGGTCTCCCTGTCGACGAGATGGCGCTGCACTCGGAGTTGGGGTCTACGCGACGGCAGGGAGTTCCCGATGTGCATCCGGGTTCTCAAGCGGAAGGATCTGTGTCATCTGGGCGGGCCCGGGCTGCTCCCCCATCTGCTGAGGGCACGGGAAACCTCCCGTTCGAGCTGAGCAGTTTCGTCGGTCGCCGACGCGAGTTGACCGAAGCGAAGAACCTGTTGTCGACGTCCCGCCTGGTGACGTTGACGGGGATCGGTGGGGTCGGTAAGACGCGGCTGGCATTGCGGCTCGCAACGACCGTACAGCGGCGCTATAGCGACGGTGCGTGGCTGGTCGAATTGGGTGAGCTACGCGACGACACCTTATTGGTGGATGTGATAGCCGGTGTGCTGGGATTACGCGACCAATCGGCGAGACCGATATACGAGATCCTTGCGGAATTCCTGGCCGCGCGAGAGATATTGCTGGTCCTCGACAACTGCGAGCAACTGGTGGACGCAGTGGCTGAGTTATCGGAGATGCTGCTACGCACGTGTCCGCGGCTGCGCATTCTCGCGACGAGCCGCGAGCCCCTCGAGATCGACGGGGAAGTAGCGTTGCGGGTGCCTCCGCTCACGGTCCCCGATCCCGACCGCGAGCCCTCGTTACAGGGACTGCCGCGCTACGACGCGGTGACCTTGTTTACCGCTCGAGCCGCCGCCGCCGTTCCTAACTTCGAGCTCACTGAAGGCAACAAAGTCGCCGTGACCCGTATCTGTCACCGACTGGACGGTTTGCCCCTGCCGATCGAGTTGGCTGCGGCCAGGCTGCGGGCAATGTCGCCCGAGCAGATCCTTCTGCGACTAGCGGACCGCTACGCACTACTGACGCGGGGCAACAGGGGCGCACCGACCCGGCAACAAACACTGCGGTTGTGCATCGACTGGAGCTACGAACTCTGCACTGCACAGGAGCAACAGGTATGGGGTCGCCTATCGGTATTCGCCGGAAGCTTCGAACTGGACGCGGCGGAACAGATTTGCGGCTCCGACATGAAGCCAGGCGATCTGCTCGATGTCGTGACCTCGCTGGTCGACAAGTCGATCCTGATACGTGAGGAACCGAACGCCGTTGTGCGCTTCCGGCTACTCGAGACTCTGCGCGAGTACGGCCGAGAGAAGGCTCGGCAGAGTAACGCCTACGAAGGCCTATGCCGGCGGCACCGGGACTGGTTTCGGCAGTTCGTCGTGGACGCCGAAGCCGACTGGATCAGTTCACGACAACTTGAGTGGATTGCCCGGTACGACCGGGAGCAACCGAATCTGCGGGAGGCGATGGAGTTCTGTCTGTCGTCGGAACTCGACGATGATGCCGAGGCGGGTCTTCGCATCGCTTCGGGTATGTATTTACTCTGGGGCACGAGGGGTCTGCTCAGTGAGGGTCGGCGCTGGCTCGACCGATTCTTGGCCCGTCACACCGGCTCTCCGACCGTTGGAAGGGTCAAAGCACTGTATGTAAACAGCGTACTGGCCGAACAACAGGGCGACCTTCATAGGGGGGGTGTTCTGCTGCAGGAAGGACGTGCTGTCGCCGAGCATACGAGTGACCCAGAGGTCCACGCTCTCGTCGCCCACGCCGACGGCCTCCTCAGTCTGTTCAGCGGCGATCTCGGTCCTGCATGCTCACACATGGAAGATGCCCTCACGATGTTTCGAGCAACGGGCAATATCATGCTGCAGGTCGAAGCGCTGCTGCTGCTCGGTTTGGCATACGAGCTGCACGATGAAAGCACTGTGCGGGCAATCGAGTGCTACGAGGAGGTGCTGGCCATCACGGAATCGCAGGGCGAATCGGTGTATCGGTCATACACCCTGTGGGCCATGGCAGTTGCGCAGTGGCGCCAGGACAATCGCAGTAGAGCAAACGAACTTCTCGAGCAAGGGCTACGACTGGCGCGACTTGTCGACGACCCCGTCGGCTCCGCCAACTGTCTCGAGGCGCTCGCCTGGATCGCAGAGGGCAGCGGCGACCACAAGCGAGCCAGCGTACTCATGGGTGCCGCCGAAGCGCTCGGTCATGCTGCGGGAAGCTCTCCGGTGTTCGTTCCCAACCTGGACGTGTACCACGCCGAGTGTGAGCGAACCACACGCCAAGCGCTCGGTCAGCGAATGTTTGAATCGGCCCGCAGGGAAGGCCTGGCGCTGGGCTTGGACGCCGCCGTCGCCTACGCCCTCGGCGAGCAACCCCCGAAAGCACCGATCTCCCCGCGGCCATCGATGAACCTGACCAAACGCGAACGAGAAGTCGCCGAACTGATCGCAGAGGGCCTGACCAACAAGGCGATCGCCGCCCGCCTGGTGATCTCCCAACGCACCGCACAAGGACACGTCGAGCACGTACTCGCCAAACTCGGATTCACCTCACGCACACAAATCGCAGCCTGGATCGTAGAGGATAGGCAATCGTCATGAACTGCGTGATGGGGGCTCAGGCGCAGTGGGCGTCGCGATCTCGACAGAGTGCATCACGGAGCGAATGAAAACACCAGCAGTCACCACTCCGTTCGACGCCGCATCGCCGAGCATGGCTTCATCGAACGGCTGGGCACCTGCTCGGCAACGGACTTCCCGCCGTGGGTCAGTCGCCCCCGCATCGAAACGATCAGCTCGATCTTAACAAGCTCGCGAATGGCAGCCTCGACGGCTCGCCTCAGGGCTTCCAACTTCTTCTGAAACTCGCCCCTGGCGAAGAGACCATCCGCAGTCACTTCAGTTTGGCGGTTCGTAGCGATAACTATCGAATTTTTGAGTGATAGGCGCAGCGGTGCAGTCGGTGTGGTCCGTCTCGGACCGGACAGGTGTTGGCTGGGTGCGTGTTCAGGCGGCGTGGCAGTCGTGGTGATCTCGTTCCACACCGCGAAGCGGTCGGTCATCTCGCGTCGCCAGTCGGATGCCGACAGCATGTGTCGACGCAGCTGGAAGTGCCCCGTGATGCCGGAGAACGCGGACAGGAACCGTTGTGCCCGCCCGGGTGAGGCGAACCGCTTCATACGGCGCTCCCGTTGCCGCGTCGGCTGATGTGAGTTCTCGGCCCGATTGTTCAGATACTTCGACCGGCGAGGCTCCACTGAAGCCAGCATCTCGCGGTGCGCCACTTGGTAGCTGGCCAGCTTATCGGTCACAAGAACCCGCGGAACGTACCGCAGACCCTTGAGCAGCTTCCGGAAAGAACCGCTTGGCATTCTTGGCGTTTCGACGCGCCCGGACGAGAAAGTCGAGCACCACGCCGTCCTGGTCGACCGCACGCCGCAAATACCTCTGCTCGCCGTTGATCGGGATGAACACTTCATCGAGGTGTCACTTGTCGCCAGGGCGCGGCCGCCGGCGGCGCAGCTGGTTGGCATAGGACTGGCCGAACTTCGCGCACCACTGCCGGATCGTCTCGTGCGAGACCACGACGCCGCCTTCGAACATCAGTTCCTGCACGTCACGCAGGCTCAACGCGAAGCGGTGATACAGCCACACGCCGTGGCTGATGATCTCCTTCGGGTGGCGGAAGCCCTTGTACGACGAATCTGCGCTGGTCACGGTCGCCCATCCTCCCAGCGATCACCCACACAGCCAAGTTGACGATGCCCAGTGACCGGCACCTCGACATCGGCCCCGGTGGTCATATCGCTCAGCCTCAACCCGACTCACTGCAGATGATCCATTGAGCGCCTTGCCGTCCGAGATGTCATATGAACACCGAGATACTTACAGGTTGAAGGTCCGGGATCGGCGGTGCTCCTGGCCATCGTGTCGCGGACGCCCGGCCCGGCACAATGCAGTGCCGGGCTGGGCGTCATGTCCCGACCTCAGGCCGCCACGACTGAGTCCTTCCGAGGGGCGGCCGCGCCATCCGGCTCAGACGTACCGACCGGCCGCGGCATGAACTTGCTCGCGCCGTTCACCGCAAGAACACACAACACAATGGTGAGCAAGGTGGCGGCCCATACTAGTCCGCTGGAGAATTCGTCCTCGCCGAGGTGCAGCGCGATGATGATTGGCGCGCCGATACCGAAGTTCGCACCAAACATTGTGATCGGGAAGACCGCGAACAGACCGACTAGGCCCCACGCAGTGGATACCCGGCGCCAGAGCTGCACCGCCAGCACGGTGAACAGCACAACCTGGGTCCCCTCGAGCACGCCGATGACCAACGGGTAGTTCCAGATTCGCAATGCGTAGGGGCCGTAGTAGGTGTAGACATTTGTTCCGGTTCCGATGACCTCGAACACGCACGAGGTCATGATCTCGGCACCCCAGATCAAAAACAGATGCTTACGCCTCAGGCGCCCCTCGTACATGCGGCGGCCAGCGTAGAGACACGCGCTCGCGTACAGGATAATGTAGCCGCTATGCGTCCAGTTCGGCTGAACGACCCCGAACGCCGTGAAGTGAGAAAACATAGCCCCCGACTCACCGTTATGAACGTCGTAGAACCAGAGGTCAAAGGCTACGTCATAGAGCGGCTCCGCGAAGGCCGCGACACCGGCGGCCACGCATGCCAGCAGGTAGAAGGGGGTTCGCTGCTGGACGCACATGCGGAATGCGATGGCCAGCATCAAGGCGACAATCACCCAACTTGCCCAGGTAAAGATGCTCTGCCAGATCATGTCAAGTTCGTGCTGCATGACCTCGGATGGCATGCGCCCCATGGTGACTCCTAATCAAACAGGTGTGTTTCAGACCGCCACCGCTCGGGTACGGCTCAGACTCGCGACACCTTTCACATTAGGTCCGCTGTGTCATGCAGCACATCCCCCCACGGGGGCAGGGGCATGCCCATTTCGAGGTAGGTCGCGGACCAGGGCCAGGGACCACCGTGAGCAATGCACTCGCAATGTAGCTCATTGAACGCAAGCCGAAGCTGTCGCCGAGCCTTCATGACACCCGACCTCGGGGGTAAGCTCACATCTCATGAGCCATAGTAGAATTCGGACGAACATTAGCGATAGTGGCGTCGCGACGGTCGCCATGACTCGCAGCGACAAGCACAATGCTTTGGACAGATCGATGTTCGAGGGCCTGCTGGATGCCGCCAGTCAGCTAGCTGCTAATCGCAAGGTCAGAGCTGTCGTACTTCACGGCGAGGGAGAAAGCTTTTGCTCGGGAATCGACATCTCGAGCTTTCTTGCCGACTCCAAGGGAGGAGTCGATGCCCTGTTCGTCCGCGAGGATAATCGGCTTGCCAACTTCGCTCAGCGCGCGGCATATGACTGGTCCACTGTTCCCGTGCCGGTGATAGCCGCGATCACCGGCAATTGCTTCGGAGGGGGGATGCAGATCGCGCTCGGTGCGGACATCCGAATAGCGGCGCCCACTGCACGATTGTCACTCATGGAGGTGAAATGGGGACTGGTGCCGGACATGGCGATTACTCAGACGCTGCCGCGCGTTATGGGCATTGACGTAGCCAAGGATCTCACATTCACCGGACGTATCGTGTCGGGTCGCGAGGCGAGCGCCCTTGGGTTGGTCACTCGTACAGCGGAAGATCCACTCACCGAAGCACTTGCGTTAGCAGATGAAATCGCCAAGCAATCTCCCGATGCCGTCCGTGCCGCGAAACGCCTCTACGATGAGACCTGGACCGGAACACACCCCGCCCGTGCACTTGCCCTCGAGTCCGAACTCCAGAAGGGGCTTCTCGGCAGCCCGAATCAGACGGCTGCTGTCGCTGCTGGTGTCTCCGGGGAAGCCCCCTCGTTCGTCGACCCGTATTGAACCGGCTTCTCAGGTCTATACAAGCATAACGACGGGAGGGTCGCCGCCCGTAGTGCCCGATTGAAGCGTGCTCCGCACCGCCGCCCGGACCGGGGTGATCATCGTCGACCCGATCCCGAACCACCGCCAGCCGCGCCCTGCGTCGGAATTCGCAAGAGCAGGGGACCTGTCATGTCCGCAGCTTCGCACCCGCTTTTCGTATGGAGCAACCAATGATGGGGCTGCATCGCTCGACCCTGCCCCGAGCCAATAGGGGCGGGGCGCATCCACCCGTTCGGTGTATAGGGACAAGGTGGTGTTTCCAAATTCCAGCGTTCGCCGAGCCGTTTGAACCGAGTCGGTGATACAGCTTGGCCTGGGGCTGCACCATGGTTCGCCCTGGCCGGTGGCTATGTACCTGCGCGGAATCCCACTGTTTTCAGGGCGATGGCGCCGTACTTCCTCGCCACGGCATGGGGTTTCAGCGGGCATTCGTCGTACCAGCACTGGAGGGCATCACACATGGCGAGGAGGGCTCGTGCGGTCACGATCGGGTCTGAAGCGCTGAACAGTGCCCTCCTGTTTCCTTCTCGAATGATCCCACGGACCACGCCTTCGACTTCTGTTCGCACGGTTTCAAAGCGATCTCGGTTGGGGGGGCTGAGGTACCGAACATCCGCTTCCAGAGTTACCAGTCGTGGGAATGCAAGGGTCCTCAGAATCATGGATTCGACGACGTTGGCAAGCTTGCGCGCCGGATCATTGCCGCCATCATCGCGTGCGGCATACGCGCGGGCGAGAACGTCTTTGGTCCCACACTCGAGCAGTGCGGTGAAGATGCCTTCCTTGTTGCCGTGGTGGTAGTACAGCGTCGGCATCGTGACTCCTACGCGTTGCGAAATGTCTCGCACGGTCGTGCCACGAAAACCGTTTTTGTAAAAGGCATCCAGGGCTCCGCGGAGGATCGGTGACAGTTCTGGTTGTTCGAAGTGTCGCCAATCCGGTTCGTCGAGTACCGCTGTTGCCTCGTCGAATGTTGCGGACGGTACTCGCCGCCGTGAAGCCATGGGTCCTGCCTGCGTCGCTCGTCTTTCGTTTGGGGGTGTCGCGGCTTCCTACAGTGGGGGGAGGTGACCTCTGACGAGTAACCACGCAATCGCGGTCACGATGTTCTGGATCGGGTCTACCAGGTCGATGATCATGTGATCTCTCTTCTTCGTGGGTTGATCGGATTCGGCTCGCGCTAGTCGACGGCGTACATCTCGTCCGTCATGATGGCCGGAAATTCTTCGGTGAGTGCGGTGGAGTCGAAGCTCTCCTGGATCGCGAGTTGGGCACTGACGGGCAGGGTGTCCATGATCTCGCGCACCCGTTCTTGCCGGCGGGCGACGGCTTGGCGGAATGGCGTGCCGGGGGTGGCTTTCATCTGCGGGACGATGCCCTCGACGTCGTCGACACCGCCGGCGTGGTGACCGGCGTCGACCATGGCCTGCTCTGCTGCCATCTGCGCGTCGTCCTTCTCCTCGGACATCCCGATCGGGCCGATCATGGTGCCGTTGAGGAACTGTTTGACCACCGGCTCCTCGCTGGTGAGCAGCACCTCGCGGGGTCCGAACATCACCAGTTGTCGGCGGAAGAGCATGCCGATGTTGTCCGGCACTGTGCGGGCGAGGTTGATGTTGTGCGAGACGATCAGGATCGTCGCGTCGATCTCGGCGTTGATGTCGATCAGCGTCTGGCTGATGTAGGTAGTGCGGACCGGATCCAGGCCGGAGTCCGGCTCGTCGACGAGGATGATCTGTGGGTCCAGCACCAGCGCGCGGGCCAGGCCGGCGCGCTTGCGCATGCCGCCGGAGATTTCGCCGGGCAGTTTTGTTTCGGCACCGATCAGTCCGGTCAGTTCAAGCTTTTCCATGACGATCGTGCGGATCTCGGATTCGCTTTTCTTGGTGTGCTCGCGCAGTGGAAAGGCCACGTTGTCGTAGAGGTTCATCGACCCGAATAGGGCGCCGTCCTGGAACAGCACTCCGAACAGCTTGCGGATCTCGTAGAGCTCCTTGGTCGAGCACTCCAGGATGTCGGTGCCGTCGATTACGATCGATCCTTGTTCCGGGCGGAGCAGGCCGATCAGCGACTTCAGGAAGACCGACTTACCCGTACCCGACGGGCCCAGCAACGCGCTGACCTCACCGGGTGGAAGCGTCAGCGACACGTCCTGCCAAATCTTCTGCGATCCAAAGGACTTCGTCAGATTGGTGACCGCTACCTCGACACCCATTGTTTCCTCACTCTCACGGCCTAGGGATTGGTGTTTCGCAGCAGCGGTGGCCACTATCCCGCTGCAGTACTGTCAGAACAACGGTTCGAATTTGCTGATCAACCAGGTGTTGTCGACGCGGGTGAGGCCGACCCGAATGGCATTCTGCGACTGCGTAGTTTCAGGGCTGCTTGCCGTCGTCGTGCTCTGGTTGATGTAGACGAGTACTGATGCTTGGTCTGCGGACACCGATTCGACGGCAGAACCTGCCGCGGACGCTTGCATCGTTACCTGCTTGTCTTTTGCCGTCGGCGCGACCACATCTTTCGCGAGCTTTGTGTACGTTTCGAGGAAGTCTCCGGTCAGCACGCCGCGTGCGGCGTCCAGATCCTGATCGACGGTGTCGGGCTTGTACGACAGAAGCGCTACGGCGCCGTCGGAAGCAACCTGCGTCACGGACCCGTGCGCTGCCGCAATTTCCTGGTCGTCGGCGCGTTGGCCGAAGAATTGGACGAGGACGAGGAAAAGGACTGCACCGAGCGGGATCACCGCTGCGGCCGTCTTGCCGAGTCGGCGCCGACCGTCGGTTGGACCCTCCGTGTCGTACGTTCTGACCACTGATCCGGCGATGTTGTCGGCGAATGTGCGTCGCTGTCCCCGATGGAGGGGCCAGAACCGCCCGATGAGGAACAGGATCCCGTCGGCGGGCAGGCACCCTAGCCGGACGAGTGCACGGAAGGCGCCGATCGGAGCCCCCGTGGTGGTGGATACCGTGCGGAGGCCCTCGAGGTACTTGCCGGCGGTTCGTCCGGTTCGACCCTGGTAGATGATGCTGTTGGCGACGATGAAGAGTCCGGACACGGCCACGATGCCCCAACACAGGACGGCCCATACCTGCCCCGCCAGAATTTGGGACAGCGCCCCTGCGGAGGCCGCCGCGGCGAGGGGCGGGCACATGTCGATTGCCAGTGCCCGGGCGCGGCGGATGAGTGATGCGCCCTGCTCCCCCGCGCTGTCGCGATCGGGCTCTGCGCTCTCTTCTTTCACCTGGGTATCGATGTTCAGTGTCGTCATTGGACGAATCCCACCTTCGACAATTTGAGTTGCCCGTCGACGTCGACGACGTCCACGCGCAGCTGGTACTCCTGTGGCTCGATCGTCGCCGTCATACCGGGATCACCGCCCGATGGCGGGGCCGGATCTCCGGCCGCTCCAGTGGCGGGGTCAGCGGTGCCGGGCCCGGCGAGCGGTACGTTGCCGTCCGCCGAAGCGGCCACCAGAACAGTGGTGCTGCCGTCGTCATTTCGTCGCTCGATGCCGGATTCGACGGCATGGCCGACGGTGACGTTGCCCGCTGCTTTCATGGTGTCGAGAACGGTCTGTTTGCGGGCATCGAAGTCGTCATGCCACGGGCCGGCTGCGTTGTCGAGGATGCGTTGCACGTAGGCGTCGGGGTCTTCTTTGCTCGTCGAGATAAGCTGCACAACAGCGTCTTCGGCAAAATGCATCAGGGCCTGGTCGGCCGAATCTCGTTGTTCGACCGCACGGTGATCCCACCATGCCTTGACACCGGAGGCGGAGCCGGCGAGGGACGTCACGGCGAGGAGCACCACCGCGGCGCGGTACATTGCTGCCCCCCGACGCCCGCGCAACGCACCACCCAGTCTGGCCGGACGCTGTGGCTGCTCGTCGGCAGCCGGTGCGGGGGAATCGTCCGGCGCACGTGGTTCGGCGGCTTTCGCGGCGCGCTCGGCGGCCGCGAGTGCGGCCACCGCTGCGGCGCGGGCTTCGATTGCATGAGCGCGCAGGGTCGTGGTGTCGACGTCGATCCGCGATCGTGGCGTGTTGGTGGATGTCTTCGTCATCCCAGCCTCCTTGGACGTTTCGGGACGGGGTATTTCACAGGGGCTCGAGGTGGGAGATGAGCCACTGATCGCCGGACGCCTCCATGCGTACTCGTACACTGCTGAAGAGGTACGTCGGATCCGGTTTCGCGGCGCTGGCCGTGGTACCGCGGAGGAAGACGAGTACCACCGCGGAGTCGGGTTCGGCTGAAACCACCGACGTTCCGCTCGCTTCCCAATGCGTCTCGACCTGCCCTTGCTTCGCCTGCGGGACTATCGTCCCGGCGGTAAGAGTTGAGTACGAGTCCAAGAATTCGCCGGTCAGATGACTTTTGGCCTGAGCGACGTCGTCCTCGACGGTGGGTGCCTTGTAGGTCAGCACCCCTGCGGTCAGTTCACCGGCCTTCTCGGCAACAGCGGCCCGTGTCCGTTCGGTGCGTTCGCCGGAGACGGCGAGGTGCAGATGTGCCACGGCGGCGAAGGCCACCGCCGAAGAGGCCAGGAGCGCCACCGCAACCAGTGTTCGCGTGCGCCGCCCTCTGAGGGTGGCTGAGCGGGTGAACGCGATTTCACTGCGGTAGGTCAGAGCGCCGATGGCGAGGACACCGATTGCGCCCGAAAGGATGAACCAGAGGGGGAACTCGAGAACTGCCCCGGTGGCCACGAGGGCAGCGAGTGCGACCGCAGTGAGTCCGCATCTGAGGAAGACGGCCTGCCGGACGGTGGCCGGGTTCGGTTCGGCAGCGGCGTGCGGTTCCTGTGTCGGTTCCGCTGCGACATCCTTGTTCTCGAGTTCACAGGTCATGGCACGACCTCCACTTTTGACAGTTTGTAGGACCCGTCGACATCGACGATGCCGACTCGTAGACGCCAGGTTCGCGGCTCGTCCTTGGCGCCGGCGGCGTTGCTTACCTTCGACACCGCCGATACCAGGACGGTCGTGCTGCCGTCGTCGTTTCGGCCCTCGATGCCCGCACCGAGAATTTCGCCGCTCGACTCGGTCTTCGACTCCGCGATGGCGGAGACGAACTGATCCTTGGTGCCCTCGAATTCGGTGAGCCACGAGCCGGTCGCGTCGTTGATGATGCGATCCGCGCCGGCCGCGGGATCCTGCGAGCTCGGGGAGATCAGGTTGAGGACTGACTGCCGGGCAGCGCCGAGCATGGCCAGGTCCTGATCGCCGGCGTCCTGGCTGTTGCGGTGCGCGTGTGCGAGGGCCCCCGCGGCCACCAACAGGCCCACCAGAACGACCGCGAACAGCGCCGCGGCGAGGGTGTTCCATCGGCGGGCACCTGGTCTGGGGCGCCGCGGATCGTGGCGGACGGCTGGTATGTCGCCGGTATCGCCTGCTTCCTGTGCGGCGGCCGCGGCTTCCGCAGCCTCGGCCGCCTGGACGGCCGCCTCGGCGGCCTGCCGTGCGTCGAGTGCGGCGCGGACGGCGGCGACATCCGACACGGTGTCGGATTTACGTCGGAGCATCAGTGGCCTCCTGTCAGAATCGCCTGTACGGGCGATGTTTCACCGTGCGCAGATCCCGTGCGGTTGAGATCTGTTTGTGTGTATGTTCTGCCGTCGCTGCCCTGATACTGGCCGGACCGTGGGTTGTAGCTTGCCGTCCCGAGCTGAGGGGCGGCCGGCTCCTGGGTGTGGGACGCGGGGGCGGCGGAGTTGCCGGTGGTCGGTGTCGGGTCCCCTACCCAGGGATTGGTTCCCGACGGGGTGTACGGCTCGTCGCTCTTGCAGATCTCCACGGTGGGGGCGCGTTTGCCGGGTGTGTCCATGCACGGCAGATTCCGTGCGCCGCGCACGGCAACCGACGAGTCCTGCGGCACCGCGCAGAAGATCGGGTCGGATGTGCGCGTCGGAGCGTCGACGGCCGAGCCATCGCGCCGTTCGGAGGCCGGGAGGAACCCGGTCGTGCAGGGCGGCGGTGCGTTCAGATTCAGGTTGAAGTCGAGGAATGCGCCGTTGGAGGTTCCCTGATCGGGGACGTTGATCGTCTTGAGGGCGCTGACGCTGGCGGGCAGCAGTACCAGCAGCTGTTCCAGTGATTGATTGTAGGTGACCGCGACCTGACCGAGACTGGTCAGGTTGGCCGCCAGGAGCGGAGCGGTGGGGTGCAGTTGCTGGAAGAGTGCACTGGCCTCACTGGCCGCTGCGGGGCTGGTCTCCAGGATGTGCCGGACGTGCTGGTCATTTGCGTCGGCCTGTTGGACGGTGCCCGCCAGGTTCGCCACCCACTCGCGGATCGCGGGGCTGCTGACCTTCTGGGAGTCCAGAAATGGTGCCGCGTCGTTGATCAACGTGGTGGTGGCGTCGGCGTCGGTGTAGGCCTGATCCAGTACACGGTCGGACCCGTTGAGGATCCGTTGCAGCGAGGGGCCGGAGCCCTCGAACGCGGTGTGTGTCTCGTCGATCAGTGCGCTCAGCTGTTGCTGCGGGATCGATGTGAGGCTGGCGTTGAGGGTGTCGATCATCGGTCCGATGTCTTGCGGCACACTCGCTTGGCTCGTTGGTACGACCGCCCCATCCTCGAGGAACGGTCCCTCGAGCGAGCTGGGAACGAAGTCGAGGTACTGTTCGCCGATCGCGGACCTGCTGTGCACCTGTGCCTCGGCTGAGACCGGGATGCTGACCGAGCTATCGAGATTCAACGTTGCACGTGCCCCGCCGGCGGTGGGCGTGACATCGGTGACGGTACCGATGGTCGACCCGCGATAGGTGACGTTCGCGCTACTGTACAGCCCACCACTCGTCGGAAGTTCGACAGCGACCGAGTAGCGCCCGATGCCTACCAGCGCGGGCAACCGGATGTACACGACACCCATCGTGATCAAGGCAATCACGGTGAGGACGGCGAAGATGATCAGCTGAATCTTGACGAATTTCGACAGAATCATCGGGTACCCCTCATCGCAACGTTGTCGAGTCCCGCCGTCAGCGGGTTCTTCGTCGAGACCGCCGGAATTCGACCCTCCGTACGACCGAGGGCGGTTTCGGCATTCGTGAGCGACCCCTCGAGGGGTGTGCCCTGCAGCAACCCTCGGTCGAGGCGACCCATGGTGAGATCGACAGTGGCGGAGAGATTGCCGGCGTCACCCTTGAAGAACTTCGGAATGTTTTCCAGCGGCCATGGATACGTGGGAAGCAGACCCAATGCCTGGGTGAGGTCGGAACCGGAGTTGCCGAGCTCACGCAACACCGGCTCGAGCTCACGCAAGTTGGTCTGTACGTCCTGCGAGCTCGCCGTGACAACCCGGTTCGCCGAGTCGGCGAAGTTTCCGACGGAGGTCACCGTGTCGGTGAGCTTCCTCTGCTGTTCGTCAAGGATGACCAGCGCGGGCGGGATCCGTTCGAGCGCGCCGGCCAGTACGGCGTTCTGCTGGTCGACGGTCGAGGCAAGGCGATCGAGGCCTTCGGCGGCGGTGATGATGTCGTCGCGCTGTTCGTTCAGACTGCCGCTGAACGTATCCGCTTGATTGAGAAGGTCACGGACTTCTACCTCGTGCCCGGACAACCCGGCGTTGAGTTCACCACTGATCTCCTGGATCTGTGCGAGGCCTCCGCCGTTGAGCACGGTCGACACCGACGCCAGTGTCTGTTCCGTGGTCGGATAGGTGCTGGCGTTGTCGATCGGGATCGTGTCGCCGTCGCGGAGTTCGCCCGCGGGCGGTTCCGTCAATGGCGGTGCCAGTTCGATGTGCAGCGAACCGAGCAAACTGGTCTGCCCCACCTTCGCCGTCGCGTTGCCGGGGAGGTGGACGTCGGACTCGAGTGAGACCGTAACGACGGCGTGCCATCCGGCGAGCTGCACATCGTCGACGTTGCCTACCGTGACATCGCCGACGCGTACCCGACTGTTCCGTTGGATCGATGTCACGTTCGGCATCTCGATCTTGACGGTGTACGCGCCGTCTTCGGAACCGGCGGTTCCTGGCAGTGGCAGGGAATTGGCGCCTTGCCAATCGCACCCCGACACCGTGAGGGTGAATCCGCCGACCAGTGCCACGATGGCAACCCGGGTGAGTTTGTTGTTGGCCATTATCGCCCACCTCCAGCGGGTGCCGGTATTCCGAGTAGCCCTGCCAGCCCCGCAGGTGCGCCGACGGGCTCCACGGCGGCGGGAGCAGGGACCGTACCGCGCAGCCATTCTTCGCTGTAGTCGATCTGCTCGGGTCTGACCTGTTTGCCGGCCACCGGGTTGATTCCTACCGGTGGGTAGTTCATCTGCACGAACTGCAACACCGGTGCGAGCTGTTGGACACACAGTTTCGCCGCCTCGGCGGCACCCAGCTGACTTGCCGCCTGGATTGCACCGCAGATGAACTGCACCGGGTTCTGGAGCTGGGTGACAGCCAGCGCGCCGGTGAAGGACCCGTGCGCGGGTTCATAGATGTTGTAGAAGTTCTGGATCGCCGTCGGACCGACGTGCAAGAGTTGCTCGATGTCGGGCCGAATCTCGTTCAACGACGTTGTCACGGTGGCGAGGTCGCTCACCGATTTGCTGAGCCCATCGCGGTTGTCTTTCACAAACTGCCCCAGCCGGCTGGTCATCGCATCGATGTTCTGCAATGCGGTCGCCAGTTCTTGATCGGAGTTGTCGAGCACCGACGACACCGAGGCGACGTTCTGATTCAGCTCGACGATTTGATCGTCGCTGGCGGCGAGTGCGGTCATGAAGGCCTGCAGGTTGCGCACGGTGGCGAAGAGATCGTCGCGGCCGTCCGACATCGTCGACATGGCATCGGAGAGCTTGGTCAATGTCGAGTTGATGTCGTCACCCTTGCCGGCCAACGACTCGGCTGCCGTGTCGACGAACTCACCGAGAGACCCGGCCTTGTTTGCCTCGGTCGGGCCGATCGATTCGGCGAGATGTTGCAGCTGTTCCCGAAGGTCGTCCCATTCCACTGGTACAGCGGTGCGTTCGATCGGGATCTGTCCGCCGTCACTCAGTTCGGGGCCGCCGGTGTACGCGGGTGTCAGTTGGATCGCACGTGAGGAGATCAGACTCTGTGACAGTACCGCCGCCTTGGCCTGCTGAGGGACCTTGTAGTCGGCGTCGTAGTGGAACCCCACCCGCATCCGCTCGCCGTCCGGATCGATGGAATCGATCACCCCGACGTCGACGCCGAGGATCTTGACCTTGTCCCCGACGTACAGACCGTTGGTGTTCTCGAAGTACGCGACCGCGGACCTCGTGGTGACTCGGTCGTACGCGCGCCATGCGAGGCCGAGCGTTCCGGCCACGAGTAGGACGACGACGGTCAGGATTATGATTCGCCGTCGGGTCGATCCGCGTGCCATCAAAGACGCGAACATGGTCATCCTCCCAATCCGGGTAGCGGCGGAAGTCCAGGCAGCTGCGGTAGTGGCGGCAGCTGAGGCAGGCCGGGCAGTGCGGGCGGCCCGGGCTGGGCCGGAGCGGCTGCAGGAGCGGCGGGGTCGCCGGGTTGGACGGGGCAGGTGCTCGGATCGGGAAGCGGCGTGGTGTGGCCGGGCGGAGTCAGCCCCGGGGCGGCGTTGTGTCCACATGTCACCGGGAACTGGTTTTGCCCGTTGAGCGTGCCGGGGTTGACGCCTTGCTCCCGGAATGCGGCGTCGATGAAGGGCTGTAGGAACTGGCCGGGAAGCAGATTCATGATGTACGCCTTGAAGAACGGGCCGGAGGCCACCGATTCACCGAGCGAGGTGATGTATTGGCTTGCCGGCAGGATCGCCTTCTTCACGTCGTCCTTACGTTCGTTCAAAAGTGCTGTCACACCGTTGAGTTGATCGAGCACCGGCCGGAGTTGGGCTTCGTTGTCATCGACCAGCGACGCCACCTGCGCGGTGACGGCGGACAGGTTCACCAGGAGCGTGTCGATTGCCTGTCGGCGCTGATCGAGCGCGGTGAAGAGGGTGTTGCTGTCGAGGAGCAGCTTGTTGATCTGTTCGCTACGGCCGCCGAGGACCTTCGTCAGTGACTCCGCGTTGTGGAAGAGGTCCTTGACCATCTGATCGCGGGTGCCCACGGTGTCCGAGAGCCGGGAGACCCCGTCGAGCGCGGCACTGAGGTTCGGTGCGGTCTGATCAAGGGTTTGGCTCAGGGTGTCCAGTGCGTTGGTGACCTGGTCGGTGTCCAGATTGCTCACGGTGGTCGACAGGTCGCCGAGCGCATCGGTCAGGAGATAGGGGGTGGAGGTGTGCTCGAGCGGGATCGGCTGATCGGGTGAGAGCGCTTTGTCCCCCTTCGGCGTCACCTGCAGGAACTTTCGTCCCAGCACGGTCAGTGTCTTGATCGATACCTCGGAGTCCACGCCCAGACTCGGGCCGTCCACACTGAATGCGATCCGGACCTTGTCGCCGTCGAGGTCGATGTCCTCGACATCCCCGACGTGGACGCCCGAGAGGAACACCTTGTCTCCGGTCTCGAGCCCGCCTGTGTCACCGACATACGCGGTGTAGGTCACCGACGAGCTCAATGTGGAAGCGATACGGTCGAAGTTGACCGAGATCAGCACCAGGGCCGCGACCACCAGGACGCCGATCAGACCGGTGCGTACCGTGTTCGTTTTCTGTGTTCGACTCACTGTGCTGTACACCTTCCTGCCCGCTGTCCGATGATCGGGATGAGGGCGGGATTACCATCAGGGCCATTGACTTTCAATGTGACATCGCAGAGGTAGAACGTGAAGAAGTCGCCGTAGAGTCCGAGTCGGGCGAGGCGGCCGTACGCATCGGGAAGTGTGCTGAGCGCCCAGTTGGCGTAGTCCTTGTCGGCATTGATGTTGCCGGCGACTCGTCCGATCTCGGTGACGTCGTTCCTGATCGCCGGGCGGGCGTTCACCAGGAGGTCGGAGACGGAGGCGGACGCGTCGTTGACGCGGACGAGGGCATCGCCGATCGGGTCGGACTGCTCGGAGAGTCCACTGATGACCTGCTGCAGTTTGTCGATGCCTTCGTCGAACTGCTTGTTGTGTTCGTCGACCGTGCCGAGGACGCGGTTGAGGTTGTCGATCACCGACCCGATCAGCTGATCGCGGTCGGCCAGTGCGGAGGTCAGTTCGCCGGATTGTTTCAGGAAGTCCGATACCGTTCCGCCCTGTCCTTGCAGAACATTCACCAGTGAGGTCGAGAGCTTGTTAACCTGATCGGGGTCCAGTGCTTTGAACAGTGGCCGGAAGCCGTTGATCAGGGCATCGAGATCCAGCGCGGCCATCGTGCGATCTGCCGGGATGGTCGAGTCCTCGGGTTGTGTGGTGTTGGACCCGGGGCTGTCGAGCAGTTCGAGGTAGTGGGCTCCGATGAGGTTCTCGTACCGCACGGCGAGCTTGGTGGATTCGGTGAACGGCACGGCCTTGGTGAGCGAGAACTCGACCAGGGCGGTGGCCTCGTCGACGATCTCGACGGACTTCACCTTCCCGACTTCGACGCCGGCGACCCGCACGAACTCGTCCGACTTCAAACCGGATGCGTCCGCGAAGGCGGCCTTGTAGGTTCGTTCGCTGCCGAATCGCACCTGGGAGAAGACCACGACGACCGCGGCGGTGAAGAGCACCATGATCATCGCGAAGAGCGCCAAGCGTGCAATGGTTCCAGTGATTTTCATTAGCGTGCAGGCCCTCCCACGATATTCCCGAACAGATAGTCGACGAAGAATGGGGAACCCAGACGGGGGTTGGTCGAATCGGCGATCGATGCGCCGGTGTCGGTGACCAGCACCGGCGCCGGGTACATGTCTTTGGTGATCATTGGATAGCATCCCGGTTGCCCGCCCGGGCCGCCGGAGGCCTCGACCTTCGGTAGGTTCTTTGGGTAGCGATAGGGGTCGTCGCCAGGAAGGAACCCGACATCGAGGTCGAGAGAGTAGCCGGTATTGTCACCGAACGAGTTCGACAAGACGTCGCGGGTGTCGACCGATTGATGGAGTAGACAGGTGATTTCGGGGCTGTATTTGGACAGAAGGCCGGTGGTCGGCAGCAGTAGCCGCATGGAATCGACCAGCCCGCGCTCGAGGTCATTGGTCAGCGCCGCGCCGTCGTTGCCGAAGTTCACCGCTGCGGTCAGCGTCGAATCGAGCTGTTCCTCTCTCTCGACGACCGAATCCGACGTTGTGGAGGCGAATTTCAGCAGCTCCATCAGGGTCGGCGCGACATCGGCGTAGGTGTTGACGACGGTGGACGTGTCGCGGAGGTCGCTCTGCAGTTGCGGTAGGACCGGGTTGAGTCGGACGAGCACGGAATCGGCCTTGACCATGGTGTCGCCGAGCTGCTCCCCTCGGCCGCGCAGACCCTCGGCGACCGCGCCGAGTGCCGAGTTCAGCTTCGCCGGGTCGACGTGGTGCATCACCGACGTCAAGTTCTCGAATACGGTGTTGATCTCCGTCGTGACGTTGCCCGACCGGACTTCACTTCCCGCGGCGAGCTGCCCCTGCCCTGAGGCGCTGGTCAGCGCAACATACTTGGCGCCGAACGCCGTCGTCGCTTTGATCTCGGCGGTGGTGTCGGCCGAGAGCAGGTCGAAGCGTGCCGAATCGATATCGAGGCTCAGTCGCGAGGTACCGGCCACCTGCTGGACTTCCTTGACCCTGCCGATCTCGACTCCATTGAGTTGGACCTTGGCCCCGGGTTCCATCACCAGGCCGGACCTATCGGCGACGACGGTCAACGGAACGGTTTCCTCGAAGGCCCCGCGGAATGTCTGCATACACAGCACCAGGGCCGTGATGACGCCGACCAGCATCGCGGCGCCGGCGACCCGGAGCGGTGGCTGTTTGTAGTGTGATTTGTTGCGTGTTCCCATCAGCGCGTCCCCCGTCTAGCCGGCCAGGTTGAAATTGCCGGATGTTCCGTAAATGGCAAGTGAGGCAAACAGAACCACCATCACCACCGCGATCAGTGATGTGCGTACGGCCCGTCCGACCGCCTCGCCTACGCCGGCGGGGCCACCGGCGGCGTTGTAGCCGTAGTAGCAGTGGATCAACATGACCACGGTGGCCATCAGTAAGGCCTCCAGGAAGGACCACAACAGATCGCTCGTCCGCAAGAACGTGAAGAAGTAGTGGTTGTAGACGCCGGCGGATTGACCGTAGATCCCGGTGGTCGTCACCTGCGCAGCGAGGAACGACATGATGACGGCCATGGAGTAGAGCGGGATGATGGCGACGATGCCGGCGATGGCCCTGGTCGACACCAGGTAGGACATCGACCGGATGCCGGTCACTTCGAGTGCGTCGATTTCCTCGCTGATCCGCATCGCACCCAGTTGGGCGGTAGCGCCCGCACCGATCGTTGCTGCCAGCGCGATACCGGCGACCACGGGTGCCATGATCCGGACGTTGCAGAACGCTGCGAAGAACCCGGTCAGTGCCTCCACGCCGATGTTGCCGAGCGAGTTGAATCCTTGGATAGCGGCGAGGGTTCCGCCGGCGAAGGTCATGAATCCCACGATCGCCACGGTGCCGCCGATCACCGCCAAGGCCCCGGATCCCATGCCGATTTCGGCGATCAGCCGGAGGGTTTCGCGCGAGTACGTCTTCAGGGCGTGCGGGGTGAACCGGATGGTTCGCCAGAAGAAGACTGCCTGTTCACCGAGGGATTCGAGGAACCGCAGCGGCGCCGCTGCGACTTTCGACGCTCGTCGTTTGCCGCTCAGACTGTTGGTCACGGTCATCGCCCCGTTCCGTACTTCACGCCGATGGCGGTGACAATCACATTCACCGCGAACAAGGCCATGAAGGCGTACACGACCGTCTCGTTGACGGCGTCGCCGACGCTCTTCGGGCCGCCCTTCACCGTGAGACCACGATGGCACGCCACCAGACCCGCAATGAGTCCGAACAAGCACGCCTTCACCTCGGAGATGATGACCTCCGGCAAGCCGGTGACGAAGGTCAGAGACGACACGTATGCGCCCGGGGTGACGTTCTGGAAGACGACGGAGAAGAAGAAGCCTCCGACGATGCCGATGGTGATCACCAGCCCGTTCAGGAGCAGCGCCACGAGGGTGGAGCCGAGGACGCGCGGGACCACCAGACGCTGGATCGGGTCGATTCCCAGTACTTTCATGGCGTCGATCTCCTCGCGGATCGTCCGGGCTCCGAGGTCGGCGCAGATCGCGGTAGCGCCGGCGCCTGCCACGACCAGAACGGTGACGAGCGGGCCGATCTGGGTGACCGCGCCGAGTGCCGCACCGGCACCGGACAGGTCGGCAGCTCCGAATTCGACCAGGAGGATGTTGAGCGTAAAGACCACCAGAACGGTGAACGGCACCGCGACCAGCAGTGTGGGTAGCAACGCGACACGAACGATGAACCAGGACTGCAGAACGAACTCTCGCGATTGAAACGGGGGCGTGAACAGCGCCCGGAATGTCGCCGCGCACATCTCGAAGAATGCGCCCAGGGGCCGCAGTGCCGATTCGGCCCAGCTCCGAGCCTTCCCGGCCTTGCGGATAGGCGCGTCGCGGTCCGGTGCACGCGGATCTACAGCGAGCGGTGGGGAACCGGTCACCGGTTTCCTCCTCGTTTCAATGGAAAAATGAAGTGTCGAGCGACTGATCGGGCTACTCGGGCCCATTCACAACCAGATATGTTGTGCGCCGCATCACATTTGAATGGTAGGTCTACGCTAGATCACAACACAAGTAAATTTCGATTCACTTCCTCCGTTTGGGGGAGCAATCTCACCCCAAAGTGGCAGGAAACCGCGTCGGAGTTCCCCCCGAGGGGGGATATGGGGATGAGAAAGTGATCCGCAATGTACTTATTCCGATGGGAACGTCCCGTATCGGCGCACGGAACGGCCGACCGCCCAGCGGCAAGGAGACAACCGCCGGCGACGCGTCTACAGGCCCCTGTCGCCCCTGCTGTCGCCCCACGGGCGGATGGGGGGTTCTTGACGCCTACGCGAAAGCCCTCCGGCGTCCTGCTCAGGACAGGAAACCGGAGGGCTTTCGTGGAAGCCGATCAGTCGTTGAGCTGCTCGGGCTGCAGAAGATACTCGCCAATGTACGTGCGAGACTGGTCGGAATTGAGCGGCTGGAACATCGAAGCAGCCGAATCGCGGTACAGACGCTCGAAGATCGCCCCCTTACGGAACGACGACCCACCGGCCATGCTCATGGCGTGCCTGGTCATGTGCATGACGTTCTCGGCGATAAAGGTCTTGGCCAGGCCGATGTACGGGAAGCGGAGCTCCAACGGCCATTCGTCGTCCTTGCCGTCGATGAGTTCCTGGCAGGTCTGGTAGAGCACCCGGCGCGAGATTTCCACCCGTGAGGCCATGTCGCCGATACCGTCGATGATGTGCCCGACGCCGGAGACCTTGGTGTCTTCTGCGACGATGGCGCCGAAGGTGGCGCCGAGGGTCTTCTTCGACAGGGTGGTGCGTGATTCCTCGAGTACGCGGTACTGCATGCCCAGGTAGATGCTCGCGAACATCAGCGATGCCCACTCGAGGACGCCGAACGCGCCGGAGCGCCACTCACAGATGAACCCGTCTTCCGGGACGAAGTAGCCATCGAAGTGGATGGTCTGCGTACCGGTGGCATGCATACCGAGAGCGTCCCAGGTCTTTTCGATGCGGATGCCGTCACCCTGGCCGTTCTCGTCGACGTTGAAGTCGCCGATGAAGAAGCTCTCCGCGTTGACGCGCTCCTGGAAGTCCTCCGGTAGATTTCCCTCGGCATCGGTGATGGTCGCGTTGGTGGTGATGATATCCGCGGCCTCACAGAGTGTTCCCCATGTCTTCTTGCCGTGGAGCTTCCATCCGCCGTTGGGCTGGGGTATGGCCTTCATGTCGGCGAGGCCGCTGAATCCGGCTCGCTGCTCGGAGAACGGACCGAACATGATCTCGCCGTCGGCAACGCGCCCGAGCCAGTACTTGTTCTGCTCTTCGCTCATCAGGTTGCCGGCGATGCCGACCATGATGTAGTGCATGTTGTAGGCCAACGTGATTGCGGAGTCGCCTTTGGACAACTCGCTGATGACCTTCGATGCCTGCAGCAGGTTGCCGCCGGGGCCGCCGAACGCCTTCGGCACGGGAAGGGATCCGAGCCCGGATTCCTTGAACGCCTTGATCGACGGGTAAGCGAACGTGTTTTCCGCGTCGTATTTGGGGCCGATCTCGCGGAAGAACTTGGAAAGCTCTTCTGCCTTCTCGAAGTATGGCTGGAATTCTTCGTCGGTCAGGTCCTGCTCTAGCATGTGCACTCCAATTGCTGTGTCGTTAATGAGTTGTTCGAGCGTGGGTCAGTCGATCAAGAGGTCTTCGCGGCCGTTTTCCTTAAGAAGCTGCTTGTAGACGTCGAACAGGCCGCCGGTGAGCGGGAGAAGCTTGAGCGCTACCGAGCGTTTGCCGTCGAGTTTGACCTTCCGCTGTGCCATCGCGAGGGTGAAGTTGAGCTTGCCCTGCCAGAACTTGTTGCTGTTGTCCGACGACATCCGCAACTGCACGGTGGACGCCATCCCCTCGGTCGCATCGCCCGTGGTGACCTTCTGCCCCGGGAAGTCGATGATCATCACCGCGTCCGGATCTGTCTGGATCAGCTTGATCACCAGACCGGTCCCCGCGGTCGCGTCGATGAAGGTCTTTTCCTTCGTGGCTCTGTCGAAAATTCCACCGATATAGGTGTAGACCTCGTCGGCGTTGGCGAATGTACTCATGTCGACCCTTCGGTTCCGGTGCTGGATGAATAAAGTGTGGCAGCGGTCACTCCGTGTCCACACCCCTCTGAAGAGGGATTTCACCCCCACGTTGGGGAGATAAGTCGGCGACGCAGTTCGAGATGCCCGCACGGGCCTGAGGGTGCTTGTGCGCGCCGGCGACGAGCTCGCCGGTTCCCGAGATGGGCTATTTCGCAACAGTTTCAAGCGGAACGACGGGGAGAGTGCCGGCCGCTTGGACTTGGCAGGACCGGATCGAAGGGTTCGCGCCGGATCTGGCTCGGGGGTGGCAGACGGCGGAAGTGCAGGGTTGCCGGCGCGCCTCATCCGCTTCCGGCGTCCCACAGATCTTCAGGTCGGCGGATGGCAGCGCCCTCCCCGTCGAAACGCGGAAAGGCCGCGTCGTCTTCGACGCGGCCTTCGTGAGCGAGTTACAGCAACGATCTACCGGAGGGGTGTTCGTGCCAGGGCTGCCCCTCTAGGGGGCGGGTAGACGCCTCGCAGCGTTAACCACGGCAGTGACTCGTTTACAACGTGGTCCAGCACTGCGGGTTCCGACATTGGCAGAAGGGTGACGCCGTCGACGACACCGACGACGTACAGATCCGCGATCAGGCTGGCGAGTCCGATGGGCGTGCCGATGTATTCCAAGGACTCGCTCGGCCGTGGGCCCGGCAGCATGCTGTCGAGCGTCATCAGCTCCTTGCGCGCGGTCCGGGCCTCCGGGGCGATGAGCACCGCAATGTCGACGAGCACCGCGATATCGTCGGGATGGCCTCCCTTGGCCTGGATCTCCGCGCGCAGCGTCGCGCGTTCTCGATGAGCTTGGGCCATGTCTGCGGCCTGTATCCGCACGATCGTCGCGTGATCGTGCGGGAGACCGCCGTCGTCGTCGGCTCGGCGCAGGTCAACCCAGCGAGACTCTGGACGTCCCGCCCAGGGGTCGATGCTGAGCGCGGGGTGGTGGCCGTAGCCGTTGAGTTCCGCGGCGATCCTCAGGGCGGGTCGGGACGTTCCGTTCAGGCTTGTCATGGCACATTTTCTCCAGTTGGGGTGCGGGGAGGCAGTGGCCGTGGCGGTCTACGACCCGAACGGTACGGCCCGGTGGTAGCGGCCCTCGTGATACAGCAGTGGGGCCGCGTCCGAGGTTTGGTCGGCGTCAGCGATGTGGATCTCCTCGACCGCCCCGATGACCAAGGTGTGATCCCCGGCCTCGATCAGCTGGTGCACACCGGTCCGCAACCAGCACTGCGTGTCGCGCAGGAGGGGCTCTCCGGTGGACAATGTCACCCAGGCCGATTCGTCAGCGAATCGCTGATCGGCGCTCGCGGAAAAGCGTTGCGCGAGTGGGAGTTGGTGATCTCCGACCAGGTGGACGATCAACGATCGCGCCTGGTGTAGGGCCGCGATGCTCGACGAGGTGTGTGCGATATTGAAGGACACCAGCGGCGGGTTCAGTGACAGAGACGAGAACGAGGTGGCGGTAAACCCGACCGGTCCGTTCGCGGAGTCGAGGGTGATGATCGTGACGCCGGCGGGATGGCGACGAAGAGCCGTCCGGTAGAGATCGGCATCGATAGTGGTGGACGCTCCCGCCCTGTGGGCGGAGTTGTCGAGGGACTGGGACAACGGATTCTCCATTCAAGCGGGAAGGGTTCTCTGCAGCCGACGGCGATCTTCCTCGGCATTTAGTGAAGCTCGATGTACATGAGCTGAGATTGCCGCTGCGTTACCACCTACGATAGCGCCGAGTCGGGGTGATCTCAAGATGTAAGTGTACGGCGATTCACTTTTGGGTTACTCTGGTCACAGCTTCGATGCTCGCCCTCGTCGGTGAGAGTCCCCAGATCTGACAGAAAGGCGTACGGATGCCCGTACTCGACTCGGTGATCGACACGTCATCGGATACCTATCAGGAGAACCGCAGAGTTCAGCTCGCCGCGGTCGACGCGCTCAATGAGCAACTCGAACTCGTCATCGCAGGTGGTGGCCAGCGATACACCCAACGCCACCACGATCGCGGACGCCTACTCGTCCGCGAACGGATCGAGCTTCTCATCGACCGCGATGCCCCGTTCATGGAGTTGTCACCGTTGGCGGCGTGGGGAACTCAGTTCAACGTCGGGGCAGCCATCGTCACGGGCGTGGGCGTCGTCTCCGGCGTCGAAACCATGATCATCGCCCACGACCCCACGGTGCGGGGCGGAACGATGAATCCCTTCACGTTGAAGAAGAATCTGCGCGCGTTGGAGATCGCTCGCGTGAACCGGCTGCCAGTGGTCTACCTGGTGGAGTCGGGCGGCGCGGACCTGCCGACGCAATCAGAACTCTTCGTGTTCGCCGGCAAGATCTTCCACGACCTGAGCGAGCTGTCGTCGATGGGAATTCCGACCATCGCGCTGGTCTTCGGCAATGCCACCGCCGGCGGCGCGTACGTCCCCGGAATGTGCGACTACGCCGTGTTGGTCGACAAACAGGCCAAGGTGTTCCTCGGTGGTCCCCCGCTGGTGAAGATGGCCACCGGAGAGGACGCCAACGACGAGGACCTCGGGGGCGCCGACATGCACTCGCGCGTTTCCGGTGTGGCCGACCAGTTCGCCGTCGACGAGAACGACTGCATCAGAATCGGCCGCGACATCGTCAGCCACCTCAACTGGCGCAAGTTCGGACCCGCCCCGTCCGCGACCGCCGACGACCCGCTGTACGACCCCGAGGAACTCCTCGGCATCGCCTCCGGGGACCCGCGGGTCCCGTTCGATCCCCGGGATGTCATCGCCCGCGTCGCCGACGGCTCGAGGTTCTCCGAGTACAAACCGCGCTACGGGTCGAGTCTGGTGACCGGTTGGGCGTCGATCCACGGCTTTCCGGTCGGAATCCTCGCCAATCACCGCGGCGTCCTCTTCAGCGAAGAGGCCAAGAAGGCCACCGAATTCATCCTGTTGGCGAACCAGACCGACACCCCGTTGATCTTCCTGCACAACACCACCGGCTACATGGTCGGAACCGAGTACGAGCAGGGCGGCATCATCAAGGACGGTTCCAAGATGATCAATGCGGTCACCAACAGCAAGGTCCCGCACATCACGATCAACGTGGGCGGTTCCTTCGGTGCCGGAAACTACGGGATGTCCGGCCGGGCCTACGACCCCCGCTTCATGTTCACGTGGGCCAACGCCAAGCTCGCGGTGATGGGTGCCCAGCAACTCGCCGGTGTGATGTCGATTGTCGGCAAGTCCGCCGCAGAGTCCGCAGGTCGTGAATTCGACGTGGAGGCCGATGCCGCGCGCACCGCCGCGATCGAGCAGCAGATCGAAGCCGAGTCACATCCCTTCTTCATCTCCGGACGCCTCTACGACGACGGCGTCATCGATCCGCGTGACACCCGTGCGATCCTCGCGATCGCCTTGTCCGCCGCCCATTCCAACCACATTGCCGGCCAGCGTGGCTACGGCGTCTTCAGAATGTGAGTACCGCAGTGTCAACGATCACCAAGCTGCTGATCGCCAACCGAGGCGAAATCGCGTCGCGCATCATCAAGACGGCGCGCGAAATGGACATCTCGACGGTGGCGCTCTATTCCGACGCCGATCGGCACTCGCCGTACGTGCTCGAGGCCGACGAATCCATCCACCTCCCGGGCACCACCCCCACCGACACCTACCTGCGGGTCGATCTGGTAATCGCCGCCGCGCACCGAACCGGCGCGAACGCCATCCACCCCGGCTACGGATTCCTCTCGGAGAACGAGGACTTCGCACGACGATGCAAAGCCGAGGGCATCATCTTCGTCGGTCCCTCACCCGAGGCGATCGCCGCGATGGGATCGAAGATCGAGGCCAAACGCATCATGGCGGATGCGGGAGTCCCCGTGCTGCCGGGAATGGTGATCGAGAACGAATCCGACGAAGATCCGGAGCGGCTGCGGGCGGCAGCGGACGACATCGGATTGCCGGTCCTGGTCAAGGCCGCGTTCGGCGGCGGCGGCCGCGGGATGCGGATCGTCACCGACCGCGACGAGATCGCCGAAGCGGTCCGCAGCGCCCGCCGCGAGGCACAGTCGGCGTTCGGCAACGGCACCGTCTTCCTGGAGAAGTTCGTCCAGTCGCCGCGGCACATCGAAGTGCAGATCTTCGGTGACAGCTTCGGCAACGTCGTCCATCTGGGCGAACGAGAGTGCTCCATTCAGCGTCGCTACCAGAAGATTGTCGAGGAGTCGCCCTCGACGGCGGTCGACCGCGAGTTGCGTGAAGAACTCGGCAGCGCCGCGGTCTCGGCGGGTAAGGCGCTCAACTACGAGGGCGCCGGCACCGTCGAATTCGTGATGGCACCCGACGGCGCCTTCTATTTCCTCGAGGTCAACACCCGACTGCAGGTGGAACATCCGGTCACCGAACTCGTCACCGGAACAGACCTGGTGCGCGGGCAGCTCCTCGTCGCCGCCGGCCAGAAGCTGCCGCCCGAGATCGAATCACCGGAGTTCAACGGGCACGCGGTCGAGGTTCGGCTCTACGCCGAGGACGTACCGGCCGGATTCGTGCCGGTGTCCGGGAAGCTGACCACCTTCGAGATCGCCGACCTTCCCGGCATCCGCGTCGACGCCGGATTCGCCTCGGGGTCCACCGTCAGTACCTTCTACGATCCGATGCTGGCGAAGGTGATCGGATTCGGCAGTACCCGGGACGAAGCCTGCGACCGGGTCGCCCGGGCCCTGGACGAATCACTCATCCACGGAGTGACCACCAACCGCGATCTCCTGATCGGTATTCTCCGTGAACCCGAGTTCCGCAACGGGCAGACCGACACCGGCTACCTCGACCGGCACTCGGTCGCCGATCTGACCGCCAGCCGCGTCAACGGCGATGCCACTACCGCGACCCATGCGCTCGTCGCCGCACTTGCCGCTCAGACCGAGCGGCGGGCGACGACGGCGACGCTGCCGGGACTGCCCTCCGGCTTCCGCACCGTCCGCAGCGCACCGCAGGCAGTGCTGTTCCGCAACGGTGACAACGAGATCGAGATCGCATACGAGTTTCTCCGCGACCGGATCAACGCGGCCGCCGACGGCCGCGACATCGAAGACATCGAGCTGATCGTGGCCTCCCCCACTCTCGTCGACGCGGTCATCGAGGGGGTGCGCCGACGCTACTCGATCGTCCGAGACGGTGCCGCGCACTTCGTCAACAGCGCCCTCGGTGCCACCGAACTGCACGAGGTGGAGCGATTCCCCGACCCGAGCGACGTGCAGGAGTCCGGCTCCCTGCTCGCGCCGATGCCCGGCTCGGTCGTGCGGATCGAGGTCTCCGAGGGAGACGAAGTCACGGCCGGGTCTGCCGTCGTCGTGCTCGAGGCCATGAAGATGGAGCACACGGTCAAGGCCCCCATCGATGGAGTGGTGACGAAGATTCCCGTCACCGTCGGCCAGCAGGTCGACTCCGGCACCGTGCTCGCCGTGGTGCACGACGGGCAGGGGGACGCATAGATGGCCCACGACATCTCCACCGCGGCGGTCACCTACGAGGTGCGCAATTCCATCGCCTGGCTCACGATCAACCGTCCCGATGCCCGCAACAGTCTCAACCGCGCGGTCCGAGAGGGCCTGTTCGCCGGCGTCCGGCGCTTCAACGACGACGAATCCGCCAAGGTCCTCGTCCTCACCGGCAGCGGCGACAAGGCGTTTTGCGCCGGCGGGGATCTCAAGGAGATGAGCCAGGAACAACTCACCGTCCCGCCCGTGGACTTCGTCCCCCAGTTCGGGCGGAACATCGAGGTCGACAAGCCGACCATCGCGGCGGTCAACGGCGCCGCCTTCGCCGGCGGCTTCCTCCTGGCCCAGACCTGCGACCTCTGCATCGCCTCGAGTACGGCAACCTTCGCCATTTCCGAGGTGAAGATCGGCCGCGGCTCGCCCTGGGCGGCTCCGCTGCCGCTGATGATCCCGCCGCGGATCGCGATGGAAATCGTGCTCACCGGCGCGGCCCTGACCGCCCAGCGCGCCTACGAGATCGGCTTCGTCAACCAGGTCGTCGAGCCCGGCGAATTGGCCGACGCAACACAACGATTCGCCGAACTGATCGCGGCGAATGCCCCGTTGTCGGTGAGTGCGGGAAAGAAGACGGCCAAGCTGACCGCCGAGCATCCACTGTCCGGCGCGTTCGAGATGGCCGAAAAGATCTGGGAACCCGTGTACCTCAGCGACGACGCACAAGAGGGAATGCTCGCCTTCAGCGAAAAACGGCGCCCCCACTGGAAGGGGCACTGATGGCACTGGACTATGAGGCACTTCTCGACGACCTCGACGTCGAGACCGTACGGCTGATCCTCGTTCTTCGCGACCTCACACCGGATCAATGGGAGATCGATACCCCAGCCGAGGGCTGGGCCCTGCGCGATCAGGTCTCGCATCTGGCCTTCTTCGACGACGCCGCACGAACTGCGATGGAAGATCCCCAGCGATTCCGCGAAGAATCCGCCGCCCTGATTGCCGGCGGAATGGATTTTCCGGACCGGATTGCTCGTGACCTGCGAACGATGTCCCACCAGGACCTGATCGACTGGTTCGTGCACTCTCGAAGCGAGTTGCTCAAGACGCTGCGACGGACCGAGCCGAAGGCACGGATGCCCTGGTACGGACCCGATATGAGTGCCGCCTCGTCGGCAACCGCACGGTTGATGGAGACGTGGGCCCACGGCCGGGATATCTACGATGCCCTCGGCGTACGACATCAGGCCAGTCCGGGTTTGCGCAGCATCGCGCACCTGGGGGTGAGTACCTTCGCCTTCGCCCATCAGCTCAATGGGCTACCGGTGCCCGAGCAGCCTGTCCGGGTGGTGCTGCAAGCCCCGGACCCCGACGCCAATGCGTGGACGTGGGGGCCCGCTGACGCCGAGAACGCCGTCGTGGGTTCGGCCGAGGACTTCGTCCTCGTCGTCACGCAACGACGCCACGTGGCCGACACTCGCCTCGTCGTCACCGGCCCCGTCGCCCGCACCTGGATGGGCATCGCCCAAGCCTTCGCCGGGGCCCCCGGCCGACCCAGTCTCGCCGCCCCGTCAACCACTGGAGGAACCCGATGAGAGAGTCTGACGCTCCGCGTCGGCCGATCCGTATCGGCAACGCATCGGGATTCTACGGCGACCGGCTCTCGGCCTTCCGCGACATGGTGGACGGCAGCCCGGTCGATGTGATCACCGGTGACTACCTGGCCGAACTGACCATGCTCATCCTCTGGAAGGCCCGCAAGAAGGACCCCGCCACCGGCTACGCGAAAACGTTCCTCACCCAGGCCCGTCAATCACTCGCCGATTGCGCCGCCAAGGGAATCAAGATCGTCGTGAATGCGGGCGGCCTCAATCCTGCCGGTCTCGCCGACGAGGTCCGCAAGCTCATCGACGATCAGGGGCTCGATCTGTCCGTCGCGCATCTCGAGGGCGATGACATCCGGCCCCGGCTCGAATCACTTCTGGCCGACGGGCACGAGTTCCGGCACCTCGACAAGGGGCTCACGCTGGCGGAGGCCGGGGTGAGCCCGGTGTCGGCGAACGCGTACCTCGGTGGCTGGGGTATCGCCGCAGCGCTGAGGAACGGTGCCGACGTGGTGATCTGTCCACGCGTCACCGACGCGGCACTCGTTGTCGGCACCAGCGCGTGGTGGCACGGCTGGGGGCGCACCGACTTCGACGCCCTTGCCGGGGCGGTGGCAGCCGGACACATCATCGAGTGCGGCCCGCAGGCAACGGGGGGCAACTATTCACAAATCCGGGAAGTGCACGATCGTCGGTATCCGGGCTCCCCGATCGCCGAAATTGCGCACGACGGGAGCTTTGTCATCACCAAGGACCCCGGAACCGGGGGCCTGGTGTCCGTGGGAACCGTCACGGCCCAGTTGTTGTATGAGATCGATGGCCCCCTCTATCTGAACCCGGACGTCGCCGCGCACTTCGAGACCATCGAGATCACCCAAGAAGGACCCGACCGAGTCCGGGTGGCCGGAACCACGGGAAGCCCCCCGCCGCCCGACCTGAAGGTGGCGATGAACTACATCGGCGGCTTCCGCAACACGATGACCCTGGTCCTCACCGGACTCGACATCGAAGAAAAGGCCACCTGGGCGGTCGACGAGCTGTTCGAGATCCTGGGTGGGAAAGAAAAGTTCGACGACGTCGATATCCAACTGCTCCGCTACGACATTCCCGACCCGCCCACCGCCGCTCAATCGACAGCGCACTTGCGGGTAACTGTCAAAGACGCCGATCGCACCAAGGTCGACCGCGCGTTCTCCAACTCGGTCACCGAGATCGCCGTCGCCGGCTATGCGGGTTTCCACACCACCACTCCGCCGTCTTCGGCATCGGAGTTCGGTGTCTACTGGCCCTCGCTCATCCCGGCGAACGAAATCGAACATGTGGTCCTCCATGCTGACGGAACCAAGGAACTCATCGACCACTGCCCGCGGACCCAGAGACCGGCACTGACGCCGGCACCGTCGACGCCGCACACGGACGTGGCCGACGCGGTATCCACCGCTCGTCTGCCCTTGGGGTCCGTCGTTGCCGCCCGCTCCGGCGACAAGGGCGGCAAGGCGAATGTCGGTGTGTGGACCGATACCCCGGAGCGGTGGGACTGGCTGCGCCGGCACCTGACCGTCGAGAAGTTCATCGACCTGGTCCCCGAGGCGGCGTCCTTGCCCGTACACCGCTACGAGCTCCCGAACCTTCGGGCACTGAATTTCGTCATCGTCGGGTTCCTGGGCGACGGCGTGGCGTCCTCGACCCGCACCGACGCACAGGCCAAGAGTCTCGGTGAGTACCTGCGAGCCCGGCACACCGACATCCCGACGACATTGCTCCCCGAGACCAACTGACGCCACCGGCGGCGACCGCCGCCCCCCACGGAGGAACCACCATGGAGTTCATCGAATCCGACGAGCACGCCGCGATCCGCGAGGCAGTCGCCGCCATCACCACCAAGTTCGGTCCCGACTACTACACCCGCCACGCCTTGGCCCACGAACCGACCACGGATCTCTGGAAGGCACTGGGTCACAGCGGTTTCATCGGCATCAACCTCCCGGAAGAGTACGGCGGGGGCGGCGCAGGCATGACGGAGCTGGCGCTGGTGTGCGAGGAGACCGCCGCCCACGGCTGTCCGCTTCTGCTCCTGCTGGTCTCGAGCGCCATCTCCGGGGAATTGATCGCCAAGTACGGTAGCGACGACCAACGGAAGCGATGGCTTCCGGGCATGGCGTCGGGAGAGACCAAGGTGGTCTTCGCGATCACCGAGCCCGACGCCGGTTCGAATACGCACCAACTGTCCACGCACGCCGTTCGCGACGGCGACGACTACGTTCTGAACGGCACGAAGTACTACATCTCGGGTGTCGATGAGGCGGAGGCGCTCGTGGTCGTCGCCCGTACCGGGCACGACGAGGTGACCGGGCGGGCTCAACTGTCGTTGTTCCTGATCCCCACTGATGCCCCGGGGCTGGTCAAAAACGTGCTCCCGGTCGGGGTCGCGCTCCCCGAAAGGCAGTTCACCCTGCACTTCGACGACGTACGCGTTCCGGCCGACAGCCTGCTGGGAGTCGAACACGACGGCTTTTCCCAAGTCTTCGACGGCCTGAACCCCGAGCGAATTACCGGCGCCGCGATCTGCGTCGGAGTCGGCCGGTTCACCCTGGGCCGCGCAGCCGAATACGCCCGAACACGCACGGTCTGGGGCCAGCCCATCGGAATGCATCAAGGACTGTCCCACCCGCTGGCAAAGGCGCAGATCGAAGTGCAACTGGCCGCTCTGGCCACTGCGAAGGCCGCATGGTTGTACGAGCACGGAAAACCCGCAGCCGAGGCATCGAACGTGGCGAAGTACGCCGCCGCCGAGGCGGCGGTCGCTGCGGCGGATGCCGCCATCCAGACGCACGGCGGCAACGGACTGAGCAACGACTACGGGCTTCTCCCGCAGTGGGGGCTTGCCCGGCTTCTCCGGATCGCCCCCGTGAGCCGCGAGATGATCCTCAACTACGTAGCCCAACACAGCTTGCAACTGCCCCGGTCCTACTGACAGCGCCCTTCCACGAACTGAGGAACACGATGTCCACCACCGAAATCGGTCGCAATCTGATCCACCGGATCAACGTCGGTGACAGCCTCACCCGGTCGGCCTGGCGCAGACCCGAGGCACTGGCGCTGGTCGACGGGGACCGCCGATTCACCTACCGCGAGTTCAACAGCTGGGTCAACCGTGTCTCACACGGGCTGCACCGTCACGGTCTTCGCAGCGGCGACGCGCTCGCCCTCGCGTCTGGCAATTGCGCGGAGTTCCTCGTCACCTACTACGCCTGCGCGAAACTGGGGCTCGTGTGCGTTCCGATCAATCTTGGCTGGGGCACAAGCGAAATCTCCTATGTACTCGACCATTCGGCGGCCAGAGCGGTCGTCGTCGAGAACGAATTCCTGCCGCGAGTCCAAGACGCTCTCGCCGCTACAGTCGGCGTCGTTGACATCTTTCTCGTCGACGGCGAGGCCACCACAGGGGATCCCACACTCGCCGCCTTCGCGGAGCTGGACAGTGGTTCACCGGATTCCGAACCTGAGCATGCGATCGCCGACCGCGCCCCGCTGTCGTACCTGTACACCAGTGGCACCACCTCGTTCCCGAAAGGGGTGGTCGGAAACCACGCCGCCATCTACCTCGAGTCGATGACCATGGCGCTCGAGGCGCAGTTCCGTGAGGACGACCGGTTCGTGGCAATGATGCCGATGTTCCACACCGCGCAACTCAACACCCACTGCACCGCCGCGATCCTCGTCGGAGCGACGATCTTCATCGAACGACGCTTCGACGCTCGCCGCCTGTTGGCCCTGATCGAATCCGAACGAATCACCCAGATCTTCGCCCTCCCGATGATGTACAGCGAAATGCTCGAGCATTCGGACGTCGGCTCCCGCAATCTCGCCTCGCTTCGCCGCGCGCTGTACGCCATGGCCCCCATGCCGCGGCATCTCATCGAACGCTGCATCGAGGTCTTTGCATGCGATTTCTACCTGTTGTTCGGCCAGACGGAGATGAGTCCGACGACCACGCTGTTCCGTCCCGAACACCAGTTGACCCACACCGGCGCTGTCGGAACGCCGGTGATCGGGGTACAAGCGGCGATCATGGGACAGGACGGCGGACTCCTGCCCACGGGGGACGAGGGAGAGATCGTCTACCGAAGCCCGCACACCATGACCGAATACCTGGACAACCCCGAGGCCACCGCCGAGGCCTTCGACCACGGGTGGTTCCATTCCGGCGACATCGGACGGTTCGACGACGACGGCATCCTCTGGTTCACCGACCGGTTCAAGGACGTCATCAAGACCGGCGGCGAGAACGTCTCCTCCCTCGAAGTGGAGCGCGCCATCTATCAGGCCGATCCGCGCATCGCGGAAGCAACTGTCGTCGGGCTCCCCCACCACCGATGGAGCGAGGCGATCACCGCGGTCGTGGTGCCGGCATCCGGCGCCATGGTCGATCCCGCGACGCTGATCGACAAGATCAAACGGTTGATCGATCCGTACAAGACCCCCAAAGCAATCATCGTGGTCGATGCGCTCCCCCGAACCTCGACTGGCAAGATCCAGAAGAACGTGGTTCGCGAGCGCTTTGCCGAGCACTATGAAAGAAGGTGAGACGACGATGGTGGAGAGTAGTGGGATGATCGACGACAGAACCGAGCCGGTACGCACACGGGACCCGGCGCGCCGCTACAGGATCTTGACCGCCACGGCGGACCTTGTGGCGCGAAACGGTTTCAATTCCGTGTCGATGGCCGACATCGGTGCGGCGTCCGGTATCACCGGCTCAGCGATCTACCGGCACTTCGACAGCAAGTCCGCCGTTCTCGTCGAACTCTTCGACATCGCGATAGATCGCCTGCTCGCAGACGCTGAACGAACCCTGGATAGCGGGATCGGACTCGAGCAGGCGCTGCGTGAGCTGGTCGATGGACAGATCGAATTCGTCGTCGGAAAACGCGAGGTCGCGCAGGTCTACCACAACGAGATTCACAACCTCCCCGAAGACGACCGCCGACGCCTGCGGCGCAAGCAGCGGCTCTACATCGAGGAATGGGTACATCTGGTCGACGAACTGCGCACAGACCTCGACGACGGGGAAGCCAGGGCAGTCGTGCACGCCGCCATCGGTGCACTTCAATCGACGCTGTTTCACAGCGTCGGGCTTCCAGTCGAACGTTTACGGCAGATCCTCGCTGACTCGGCACTCGCGGTCCTCGGCGTGAGTTCGACAACGACCTAGCACCACAACGAATCCTGCGGCGGTATAAGGATGACCGCTGCAGGATTCGTTGTTGGATCCGCAGAGTCGGGGCCGCCGCCGCTGTCTCCGACTCGACATCGTCTGCCGCCGTGCGCTTCGGAACGAAACTGCCGCACCGCGGATGACGCCAAGAGGGCCCCCCGAGATCGGCAATCGAACCGGTCGCCACGAGCCGGGTCGACGGGGTCGCGTCGTGCAGTGCAATGATCATTGGCCAGTCGGCGCCGACTTTTCACTCCCATGAAAGTGCCTGAGAACGAAGGTGCCGGACAGTCCGGCCGGGGGCGACATGAGCGCTGACGCGGCACGGTGGCGCCGACCGTGAAGGCGACAACCCGGGGTCCCGCGAGAGACCTGAGGGCGGGGTGGTCGAAGATCCGAAATACGTGCGCCAACTTTCGGCGGTTCACTATCCCGCAATTGCACGGTGGCGATACCACTTGCGCTGCGGTCCCAGATATCGACGCGGAACGGACGGCGGCCCCTGCACGATCCCGAGGGATGAATCGTGCAGGGGCCGTGTCTATCAGACCGGGTCGATCACGATCGCGAAGGCACGCGCCTCCGGACCCGGGGAGCGATTCAACGAGATGAACTTCGCCTCGGTGTACTCGTCGAGTGCGTGGGGGCCGCCTTCACGGCCCAGACCGCTCTGCTTGAATCCACCGAACGGGTAGGCGGGATGAATGACGTGCCAGTCATTGATCCACACCATGCCGGCATCGAGTTCGCGGGCGATCTCGATCGCCTGTTCCTCGTCGCCCCATACCCCGGCGGACAGTCCGTAATCGGTGTCGTTGGCGATCTTGATCGCCTCCTCGATCGAGTCGTAGGTGAGCACGACCAGGACCGGTCCGAACACCTCTTCACGTGCGATCCTGGCATCGTTGGTCACACCGACGAAGATCGTCGGCTCGATCCAGTAGCCCTTGTCGAACCCGGGACCGCTGGGAACGCCGCCGCCGATCACGGCCTTGGCGCCCTCGGTTTCGGCGATCGCGAAGTAGTCGAGGATCCGCTGATGCTGGACCTTGGAGATGATCGGCCCGACTCCGGTCGCGGGGTCGAGTGGATCACCGACCTTCAGTGTGCGGGCGCGCTCGACCAGCCGCGAGACGATCTCGTCGCGTTTGCTCGAAGGAATCAGCAGTCGGGTGCCGGCTTCACAGGCCTGGCCGTTGTTGGCCAGGGCCGCGAACAGCGAGCCGTCGATCGCGGTGTCGAGGTCGGCGCTGTCGAGAATGATGTTCGGTCCCTTGCCGCCGAGTTCGAGGGTCACTCGCTTCACGGTGTCGGCCGACTGGCGCAGGATGCTCTTGCCGACCGCGGTGGAACCGGTGAAGGCCACCTTGCGCACGTCGGGGTGTCCGCTGAGGTGCGCGCCGACGGGTTCTCCGTCGCCGGTCACCACGTTGAGCACGCCGGGCGGCAGTCCCGCCGCCTCGAACTCCTTCGCCAGCTCGAGCGCCACCAGGGGTGCATGCTCGTCGGGCTTGAGGACGACCGTGTTGCCCGCTGCGAGGGCAGGGGCGATCTTCCACACGATGACCAGCAGCGGAATGTTCCACGGCACGATCGCCCCCACCACACCCAGCGGCTCGCGCCGGACGAGGCCTTCGGCCGGCACCGGACCGATCTCGGGGCCCGCCGTCTCGAACTCGTACGTGGCGGCCTGGTCGGCCAGGTACTGCATCTGAGCGATCGACAACCCGATATGCAGGGCCCCGGTGATCCGGATGGTGGCGCCGTTCTCCCGTGTCTGGAGCGCGGCGAGCTCGTCGATACGGCCGCCGAGCCTGCCTGCGACATCGTTGAGCAGGGCCGCGCGTTGCGCGGGCGGGGTACGCCGCCAGGTGCCCTCTTCGTGCGCCGCCTTGGCCGCGGCGACGGCCTGGTCGACCTGTGTCACGCCGCCCTTGGCGACGGTGGCGACGAGCTCTTCGGTTGCAGGGCTGCGAATTTCGTAGTTCTCGCCGGTATCAACCCATTCGCCGTTGATATAGAGCGAGTAGTGCGGGACGCTCATCGGCGTGCTCCTCTTTCTCTGATGTGACTAGCGACAGCAGTGCGGTGTCGAAGGTTGCGATGGTCAGCTGATCTGGCGGGCCCGCCCTTCCCAGAACGGGGCACGGATCGATTTCTTGTCGATCTTTCCGGCCGGATTGACCGGGAGGGTGTCGACGAATGCCACCGTCTTGGGCGCGTGGACGCTGCCCATCTCCCGTTTGACGTGATCGATCAGTTCCTGCTCGGTTGCCGTGACACCGCTCTTGAGAGCGATGACCGCGTGTACCGCTTCGCCCCACTTCTCGTGGGGGACTCCGATCACTGCTGCCTGCGCAACTGCGGCGTGGCCGGCCAGGGCGTCCTCAACCTGCCGCGGAAACACGTTGAACCCGCCGGTGACCACCAGGTCCTTCTTGCGGTCCACGATGTAGAGGAACCCGTCCTCGTCGAGGCGACCGATATCGCCGGTGTGCACCCAGCCGTCACGCAGCGCCTCGGCGTTGCGTGAGACGTCGACGTAGCTGAGCATCTGCCCGAGCTGGCGGGACACGATCTCGCCGGGTTCGCCGAGCGGCAACACCTGATCCGTTTCGTCCTGGATTGTCACGTCGACGTGGAACAGGGGCCGTCCGGCCGAGGCGAGCCGTTTGATCCACACCTCGCTGTCCACCCGGTGCTCGTTTTTGCGCAGACAGGAGACGTACCCGGGTTCGGTCCCGGCGTAGGCCTGGATGAAGATCGGGCCGAACACGTCCAACGCCTGACGCAGCCGGTCGGGTGCGATGGGAGATCCCGCGTAAACCATAGTCCGCAGCGAAGACAGGTCATGCGCTTCGCGGCGCGGATGGTCGAGCAGCAGGTAGATGATGGTGGGAACGACGGCGGTCGCGGTCACCTTCTCCTGCTCGATGGTGCTGAGCAGTTTGTCCACGTCCAACCCGGGCAGCATCACGTTGGTGCCGCCCCGCAGGAACGTCGGCATGACGAAGATCTGCGTGTAGTGGGTCAGCGGCGCACCGTGCGCGAAGACCTCACCCCAGGCGATGTCGCCGATCTCGAGACCCGCGGTGATGCTGTAGTGGCCCCAGGTGAAGTGCGAGTTGACCACACCCTTGGGGTCCCCGGTGCTCCCCGAGGTGAACAGGACGTACGCCTCGTCGTGGACGTCGACCTCCACCTCGGGACGAACCGTCGGCTGCGATCGGAAGAGTCCGTCGTAGCCGAACACTTCGCCGATCTCGGGGGGCGCCGAAGCCGGACTGCTCCCGATCCGGATCACGGTCTGCAGCTTCGGCAGGTCACCTCTGATCTCGGCGACGACTGCGTCGAACTGGGCGTGATAGATCAGCGTGGTGGCATCGGTCTGGGAGAGACTCGACCGGAATGCGTTGGCAGCATTACGCGTAGGCATCTGCACCAACACCCCGCCGGCAGCCCAGATTCCGTGCTGCGTGGGAATGAATTCCAAGCAGTTCGGCATCAGCAGGCCGACGCGCTCGCCCTTCTGCAGCCCCAGAGAGACGAGTCCGTTCGCTACCTGGTTGCGCCAGTCGAGAAGCTCGCGATAGGTCACCCGACGATCACCATCGACGATCGCGACGTTGTCCTTGTAGTAGGTACATGCCCGATCGAGCACGTCCGGCAACGGCCCCCACATGGTCAGGATCCAACGAGAACGGACGGGTCGAATCCTTCGACCCAGTACTCCGGCGTCACGATCGGGATTCCGAGTTCCTGCAGCACAGGGGTGTCGTTCCAGTACGTCGTTTCGCGGACGATCTGTCCGTCGCTGTCGAGCTGGTGCCAGGTGATGCCGCGGGTGGACAGCGTCTTGCCCTGGGTCCGGACTCCCTTGTAGGTCTCGAGACCGGTGCCCGTCCAGTTCCACAGGATCACCACGGCCGGGTTTCCGGCCACGCCCGCCACCGGGAACGAGTCGGTGATCTCGAAGGAGTGCAGGCCGACACCATTGGCCGTGTCGGTGTTCGCGTACGGGGCGAGCTTCGGCGCCAGCTCATCCTTGGTGATGGCGGTGTCGGTGACGTGGTCGGAATCGGCGTGGTCGTCGTAGACCAGGTCGTCGGCGTACAGGGCGACCGCCGCCGCGGTGTCGGAGGTCAACGCGGTGATCCAGCGCCGGGCGTGCTCTTCGTGCTTACTCATGGTGCTCGTAGTTCCTTTCGCAGGGGTTCGGTGTCAGACGAGAACAGCGGACTTGGTCACGCTGGACGGGTCGACGGGCTGTCCCAGGTCCGCCGCTGCCGTCGCGATGTCCCACAGGCTCGCTTCCCGGGTGATGAGGCCGGCTTCGTTGTAGATGTGGAACGTCAGTCCCCGCGCTCCGGGCACCTTCCCGTTGGTCGGGACGCCGACGAAAGCGGTCGCCGTGGGCGCCTTCCAGGTCCACCGGTAGATCGCCGACTTCTCGTCGCCGACAACCTCATCGATCCGAAAGTTGTTGATGCCGATCCCGTTTTCGGTGTCCTTGTTGGCGTACGGCCCGAAGACACGGAGGAGCTCGTCCCTGTCGGTGATCTTCTGGCCGAGGATGGGATCCTCGAAGAGGAAGCCGTCGGCGTACAACGCAACGACCGCTTCGGGGCTCTCACGGAAGGCCTTCAGCCACTTGACAGCAAAGGAATGACTCATGAATATCGCTCTCCTCGGTGGTTGTCATAGTCCCCGCGGATACTCGAATATCGATGTGCTCCGCTCACTTCAGGAACACCTTCAAGGTATTGCGTAGGTCACACCGGCGGCGACTTACTTGGGGAGGAAACCCACCCCTCAACAGGGGGATACTCCGACGAGGAGGCGCTGGGGATCGGGACAACGATCACCGAGCCGGCAGGTCCGGTCCGGTCCGGGAATGCCGACACGGCTGCGAGCGGTCGTCAGTACCGAAACGGGGCGTACCCGGGGAACATGGTTTGGCACCGGAATAGAACCGCCGCCCGGCAGAGTGCCGGGCGGCGTGACGCTGAGCAGATGGTGCCGAATCGACTACGCGATGCGGTTGCCGATCGACCAGGCAATGGCCTGTGAACGGTTGGTCGCACCGAGCTTCCGCAGGATGTGCTTGACGTGCGATTTCACCGTCCCCTCCGTGATGACGAGGGACTCGGCGATGTCGTTGTTGGTCGCCCCCGCCGCCATCAATGTGAACACCTCTTGTTCGCGGGAGGTGAATTCGGCGAGCGGGACCAAGCTGGGACGCGAGGCGAAGTCCGCCGCCGAGTCGACTCCGGCAGGATCGGAGTCTGCCCGGCCGGCCGAGGCCATCCCCGATTCGCACAGCTCGTCCATCGTCGCCACCGTCGACGAGAGGATTTCCCTGATCTGGTCGCGTTGGCTCCGCAACCGCTCCATCAGCGACGTCCGCTCGTAGATGTAGCCGACACCTTCGGTGAAGGCCCACAGGACGTCGCGGTCGATCTCGTCGATCCGGCTCGGAACCGGGAAGTGGTCGGCATGAAGCAAACCGACAACGTTGTTGTCGAGAACCAGGGCGGAGACCACGTACGAGCGTGAGCGACCCGACTCGACGATGATCGGCCGGTATACCGGCGCGTTTTCCGTGTCGTAGACGATCGCCGGCCGATGATCGGTCAGCAGCCGCGCTTCAGGAGCCCGCTCATCGAGCGGTATCCCGCGATCGATCCAGTCGGTGAACCATGAGTCCGATTCATCGCCCTCGCCCAGGTACGCCTTCCACGGTTTCCACGTTCCCGCCTCAACTCGCGACAACACCACCCGCCGGAATCCGCAACGAACGGCCACGTCCTCGCAGAGGCGGTCGAGGAGGTCGGAGGTGCTCGGGACGGTCCGTAATCGGTGGAGTCCCGCCGAACACTCGGCCAGACGTTCGGTTCTGCGGCCCATTTCGTTCAGGTACAGATCCATCGCCACCTGCTGCAGGTCGAGCACAGTCTTGGTGAGTCGCTCCACCTTGGCGGTGTCGGCTGCCGCGGCCCGTCGCAGCTCGTCGACGCAGTGATGCGTCAGGACTGAGATCGCCTCTGCGGAATGGGCGGGACGTTCGTGCCGGATCCCCGGAAGGGTGGTCGAACCGACATCAGCGAAGACCTCGTCCCGGATGGCCTCCAGCCGAGTGATCAGCTCGATGTCTTTGCGTCGCCACCCCTGCAAGGACCCCCGTGCCGGCGTCGTTGCGATCAATACCCGTGTCATAGCGTCCGTCCCATCGAACGTTTCATCTTCCCGTATCGCGCGATGGCGCTGGCCCTGTTGGTGGCACCCAACTTGCGGAAGATGTGTTTCACGTGGGATTTCACCGTGCTCTCGGACACGGTCAGCTGAGCGGCGATTTCCGCGTTCGACGCGCCTTTCGACAGCAGTTCCACCACATCGACCTCGCGTGCGGTCAAGTGCCGTTCGGGCCGCCCTGCGACTGGCACCTCCGACGATCTGCGATCTCGGCGAGAAGGATCGACAGCCGCCGGCGGCAACATCTCGACGGGGGCGTCGAGGGTCAGCGGGCCACCGTGAACGTCGTCGATCATCGCTTCCGTGGCGCTGAAGACCATGCCGAGCCGGTCACGCTGCTCACGCAGTCGCTCGGTGAGCACCATCCGTTCGTAGATCGGTCCCAGCCCGTCGGCGAAGAGCCGAACGATGTCACGGTCCGCGGACGTCAGCACCCGCCCGGAGATATTGGTGTCGGCATGAAGCAGGGCGACGACCGTTCCGTCGACCACCACCGGCGTAACGACATAGCTGGTGGTCCTCGACAACCTGATGAGCGGACGATACGTGCGGGTTTCCGTACCGGCATCGCTCACCAGCATCGGGATCCGGCGCCGTACGACATCGGCCTCGAGCGGCGACGCGCTCAAGGGGATCTCGAGATCGCTCAGATAGTTGCGCAGCGCGGCGGAGATGGCCTCGGAGACCAGGTGCAGGGTGTGCGGAATCCACATCGAACCCTGGATGCGAGAGACCAGAACCCGGTCGAATCTTCCTGCGGTACACAGTTCTTCGGCCGAACTACTGAAGAACTGGGCGGGCCCGGCCGCCGCCGAGCGCAGGCGGGCCAGCGAACCGAGCACGCGTTCCAGACCGTGCTGGGGAGTCAGGCAGGCCTGCTCGTAGAGGACGCCCTGCGCTCGGTGGAGCTCCTCGAGAATGGCGGACAACGTACCGGTCTCATCGATCGTGTCATCCTCGTTTCGGGTCGCGGTGAACTCCACCCCCGCCATTTCTCGCATCGCGGCGGCCATCTCGCTCAGCCGGTGGGCGGCGGACGGCTGGGCGGCGGAAGTATTCACTGTTCCTCCATGTCGAGGTGCGGGGCATCCATTGCCGCCATATCGGCGACGTTCATCCTCGAGATGCTGCGGCACTGCACCTGCCTTCAATTCACCTTGTCGTGGCTCACCATTTACTTATGTCTGCCATTGTGGTGACCCGCATCACTATTGTCAACGCGGCGACTTTGAATACCCCCTTGTCAGGGGGTTTGTGCCGGAATCGCGCAGGGTTGACCCGCGGTCGGTAGTGAATTGTCCTTAACTATGGAGCCAGGGAGCGTCAGCCATACAATGCGCGGCGGGCGGCCAGGCGCACACGTTCCTGCACGTTGGGCATGCAGCGCAACCGTACCGTCCTGGATACGTCGTTGACGATTGTCAGAGCAGCGTGGACACGAAATCGCACCTCGGTGTCGTCGAGTTCGGGCCGGGATTCTTCCAGCAGTTGGAACCACTGCCCGACGTAGTCGTGCTGCGCGCTGCGCGCTGCGTGTCGTCGGGTGGGTGGAAGGCTGAGTACTTCGGAGGTCAGCACGGCCAGCAGGTCGTAGTGGATCATCGCGAACTCAATGTACGCATCGACCGCGGCGTCCAGAGCCTCCTGGGAGGTGTCCGCGGAGAACAGTGCCTGCGACAGCCCCAACTGGAGCGGTTCCGCGCCCCGGTCGATCACCGCGGCCAGGAGATCGGCCTTCGTATCGAAGTGTCGGTAGACGCTGGCGCTGTGGACCTGCACAGCGGCTGCGATCTCGTCCATCGTGACTGCCTGGTATCCCTTCGCGCCGAACAGTCTGGTGGCCGCGCCCAGGAGTGCCTCGCGGCGCGATGCCGGCGCCATGCCGGTCCGTCCGGGAAGATCGGCGGCCGGTTCGACGGCACTGTCCAACGGCGCCGCGCTCACAGCCACGGCCATGGTGGCGAGCAGCTCGATCAAACGGCCCGGCAGGATCTCGGTGCGGTGATAGCCCGGGCTGGTCAGAACCGCAAGAATGCACCACGCCAGCAGTTCCGCGTCAACGCCGCTCACCCCCGGCACGGAATGGCCGAGCACCGCGGAGAGACGCGACACCACATCATGCAATCGGTCACGCAGGCCCGCCTGCTGCTCCGGTGGCAGGTGTCGAATCTCGCGATTCCACAGAACTCCGAGGTCACGTCGAGTGCCGGCCGTTTCCGCCAGCCCGTGCAGCAGTGCCGTGAGGTCATCGATTCCGTGCGAGACCAGCAGCTCACCCGCCTGATCGAAGCTCTCGGCCACCGTGCAGGCGAGCAATTCCTGTTTACTCCGAAAGTGCCGGTACAGGGCCCCGGCGGTGATCCCGACGGACGAGGCGATGTCCTCGGTGCCCACATTGGGGTAGCCGCGTTCGGAGAACAGGACGCTCGCGGCGGCCAGGATCTGGGCCCTGCGGTTACGGGGACGCGGAGTGCTCGTGAGCCGAGCCCGCCTCGGGCGAACTAGTTCGTCGATGCTGCCCGCCCCCTTCGACACATTCGATGTGGCTTGAGATTTACTTACCGGGGTTGTAGCTTGTTTTTCAACCTAGCATGCGCCACCGACGCTTTCTCAGCATTTACTTAGGCGCCCACCCTGCTTCTCGTGGTTCTCGCAAGGAGACTGACGTGTCCATTTCCGAAGCGTTGGCGAATCGGTTGACCGTTCCGTTGATCGCCGCCCCGATGACGGAGGTATCCGGCCCCGACCTGGTCATCGCGGCGTGCCGTGAAGGCGTCGTGGGATCCGTGCCCACCCACAATGCGGCCACCACCGGCGAACTCGACCACTGGCTCACCCGCATCGAGACGGCCCTGAGCGAGGTTCCGAGGGCTGCGCCCTTTGCGCCGAACCTCGTGGTGCACCGATCGAACCGGCGACTGCGCGAAGACCTCGCGTGCCTGGTGGATCACGGCGTAGAACTCGTCATCACCAGTGTCGGGTCCCCCGAGCCCGTCATTGCCCCACTGCGCGCGATCGGATGCCAGGTCTACGCCGACGTCGCGACGTTGCAGCATGCGGAGCGGGCCATCGCCTTGGGCGTGGACGGGTTGGTGCTCCTGACCGCGGGTGCCGGCGGCCAGACGGGCTGGGCAAACCCGTTCTCCTTCGTCCGCGCCGTCCGCGAGCGCTTCGACGGCACCATCGTTCTGGCCGGCGGTATCAGTGACGGCGTGGCGTTGCATGCCGCCCAGGTTCTCGGCGCCGACCTCGGGTACATGGGAACGAAGTTCATCGCCACCGAAGAAAGTCAGGCCGACAACGCCTATCGGCGCGCGCTGGTCGAGGCGAGCCTCGACGACGTCGTGCTCTCGACCCAGGTAGGTGGCATTCCGGCGAGCCTGCTCAAGTGCTGGGTCGATCGGCAGGCCGGAGACGCTGCCGCGGCCGAGCATCCCGCATCCGAGGGTTTCCGCCAGGACCGATTGCTCAGCAACCGCACGGCGTGGAGTGGTGGGCACAGCGTGTCCGGGGTGGACGCGGTCCTCTCGGTCGCCACGCTCATCGAGAAGACCGCCCGGGAATACGAGGAATCCCGCGCCAGATCGGTGGCGCGGGATAGCTCCGCCGTAAAGGCCGTCAGGTAAGCAGTTCTCGCGCCATCAGTTTCCACTCGTGCAGGTGCGGGTCGGTGGCGGGATCGCGCGGATCGAGCGCATAGGTCAGTGCGGCACCCCGCATCGAGGTGTTGAGTTGTTCGCGTACCAACTCGTAGCGCGGGCGTGCGCACAACTCACTGCCGAAGAAGGCGTCGGTCGTTGCTCTCACGAGGTGGCCCAGCCGGCGCTCCTCCGGTAGCAGCGCTTCGCGTAACTTGTCGTTGGCGCGGGAGGCGAGCCACAACTCGGTCGCGGCCCAGAAATACGGCTGGTGGAAGGTGGGCCACATGATCTCGATTGCCCAGTCGATGCGCTCTGTGGGGTCGTGAGGCCAATCTTCGCGATGCCGCATGTCCTCCATCCGCGCCGTCGCGAGATGCTGGACGGCGGCGACGAGCAGCGCTTCGCGGGAGGGAAATTGTTGTAAGAGACGGCCACGGGACACCCCCGCCTCGTGTTGGATCCGCAACGTGGTGGCGGCGGAGTAGCCGTCCCGGAACAACACCGCAACGGCGGCGTCGAGTATCTGCCTGCGTGTGATCGCCCGCCGTTCTTGCTGGGTGCGCTTGACCGAGGCGTCACTGATCGACACCGACATCAGCTCCATCCGTTCGGAGAAAAGCCCTCAACGGGGTTGGCGCCACTACCCACAGTGGTGCCAACCCCGATCGTAAATGACGCCGTTACTCGTAGGTCTCTCCGCGCTCGGCCTTGGCCACCAGTGAGGCGGGCGGCTCGAAGCGAGTGCCGTACCGGGCGGCAAGTACGCGTGCCCGCTCGACGAACGCCGCGATCCCACCCGGGTAGCCGTTGATGTACTGGAGGACGCCGCCGGTCCACGCAGGGAACCCGATCCCGAGCAGGGATCCGACGTTGGCGTCGGCGACCGAGGTCAGGACCCCTTCGTCGAGGCAGCGCACCGTCTCGAGGGACTCCGCGAAAAGCATCCGTTCCTTGAGGTCGTCGAACGGGATCTCGGTGCTCCCCGACTGGAATGCGTCGCGCAGTCCCGGCCACAGGCCCACGCGGCTGCCCGACTCGTCGTACTCGTAGAAGCCGCCACCGGTCGACCGACCTCGACGATCGAGTTCCTCGACCAGCCGGTCGAGGACGGCCTCCGATCCGTGCTCGACCCAGACGCCGCCGTCCGCCTCGACTGCCGCACGGGCTTCCTGACGAATCTTGCGTGGCAGGGTCAACGTCAGCTCGTCGAGCAGCTGCAGCGGGGGTGCGGGATAGCCGGCCTGGGCCCCCGCTTGCTCGATGATCACCGGTTCGATTCCCTCACCGACCGCTGCAGCGGCCTCGTCGAGGAATTTCGTGATCACGCGGCTGGTGAAGAAGCCGCGGCTGTCGTTGACCACGATCGGGGTCTTCTTGATCTGCTGCGCGAAGTCGAACGCCTTCGCCAATGTTGCCGGTGCGGTGTGTGCGCCGACGATGATCTCGACCAACGGCATCCGTTCGACCGGGGAGAAGAAGTGCACACCGATGAAGTCTTCCTTACGGTCGACGCCTTCGGCCAGCGTGGTGATCGGCAGCGTCGACGTATTCGAGCCCAGCACGGCGTCGGGGGCGACGACGTCCTGGATCGACTTGAAGACCGCCTGTTTGACCTCCACACTTTCGAAGACCGCCTCGACGACGAAATCGACATTCGCGAAGTCGGCCGGATTGTCGGTCGCGGTGATACGGGCGAGCAGCGCGGCGGACTTCTCCTCGGTCGTTGTTCCACGAGCGAGGGCCTTGGCCTCCAGCTTTTCGGCGTAGGCCTTCCCTTTTCGCGCCGACTCGATCGAGACGTCCTGTAGCACGACGTCGATTCCCGCCTTGGCCGAGACGTAGGCCACCGCGGCACCCATCATCCCGGCGCCGATCACGCCGACCTTCTGCGCCGCGAACCTGGGATGCCCCTCCGGTCGGCTTCCGCCGGCTTTGATGCTCTGCAGATCGAAAAACTGCGCCTTGATCATGTTCGTCGACACCTGACCGGTGACGAGACCGACGAAGTAGCGTGTCTCGATCTGCGCCGCCGTGTCGAGGTCGACCAACGCACCCTCGGCGGCGGCGGCGAGGATGGCCCGCGGCGCCTCGAGGGGTGCCCCTGCCACGGTGCGGCGCAGGTTCGCCGTCACCGCCGGATTGAGCGCGGTGCCGCCGGGGATCCGGAATCCCTTCCGGTCCCACGGCTGTACACCGCCCTCGGGGTTGTCCTTGATCCACTTCTTGGCGGCGGGAACGAGTTCGTCGGCGCTGGTCACCAGGTCGTCGACGAGGCCGAGCGTCTTCGCGGCCGCGGGGCTCAACGTCTTCCCGGTCAGCAGCAGGCTCGTCAGTGCCTTCTCGAGCCCCAACATCCGAACGGTCCGGGTGATTCCGCCGACACCGGGGAGCAACCCGAGAGTGACTTCGGGCAGTCCGAAGATCACCGATCTCGAATCGACCGCGATGCGGTGGTGGGTGGCCAGGGTGATCTCGAGGCCACCGCCGAGGGCGGCACCGTTGACCGCCGCCACCACCGGACGGCCCAGGGTCTCGAGACGTCGGAACTGGGCCTTGATCCCATTCGCGAAGTCCGTGAACTTGACCGCATCCTGCGCGGTGGCACGGACCAGGTCGTTGAGGTCACCGCCCGCGAAAAAGGTCTTCTTCGCCGACGTGATCACGACACCGGTGACAGAGTCACGCTCGGCCTCGAGCCGGTCGAGTACGTTGCCCATGGACTCGACGTAATGCGAGTTCATGGTGTTGGCGGACTGGGCCGGGTCGTCGAGGGTCAGCAGCACGATTCCGTCCGAATCCTGCGACCACGTGATGGTTGATGTTGCACTCATGTTGTTGCCGTTGCCTTTCAGACTCGCTCGATGATGGCCGCGATACCCATGCCGCCACCGACGCACAGGTTGATCAATGCGCGCCGGTCGCCGCGCCGCTCCAACTCGTCGATCACCGTTCCGACGAGCATCGCGCCGGTCGCTCCCAAGGGGTGGCCCATGGCGATCGCGCCGCCGTTCACGTTGAGTTTCTCGTCCGGAATGGCCAGATCCTTCTGGAATTTCAGGACCACCGACGCAAACGCCTCGTTCAGTTCGAACAGATCGATGTCGTCGACGGTGAGTCCGGCGACATCGAGTGCCTTCAGCGCCACCGGGGTGGGGGCGGTGAGCATGATCGTGGGGTCGGCCCCGGTGACAGCGGTGGCGATAATCCGGGCGCGGGGTGTGAGGCCGAACTGCTTGCCGGCCTTTTCGTTGCCGATCAGGACCAGCGCCGCGCCGTCCACGATGCCGGAACTGTTACCCCCGTGATGGACGTGGTTGATCCGCTCCACCGACGTATACTTCTGCAGCGCAACAGCATCGAAGCCGCCCTGTTCGCCAAGTGCCGCAAAGGAAGGCTTCAGTGAGGCCAGCGATTCGACGGTGGTGCCCGGGCGTCGGTGTTCGTCGTGATCGAGCAGCGGGACACCGTTGAAATCCTTGACCGGAACGACCGACTTGGCGAAGTATCCACCCGACCAGGCGGCCTCGGCGCGGGCCTGCGACCGCGCAGCGTAGGCATCGACGTCTTCGCGGCTGAAACCTTCGATCGTGGCGATCAGGTCCGCACCGATTCCCTGGGGAGCGAAGTGGAGGTCGTATGCGGTCGTCGGGTCGTTGAAGAGGGCACCTCCGTCGCTGCCCAGCGGCACCCGCGACATGGACTCGACGCCACCGGCGATCACCAGGTTCTCGAAGCCCGACCGTACTTTTTGGGCGGCGAGATTCGTCGCCTCGAGTCCGGATGCGCAGAACCGGTTGATCTGCAGTCCGGCCACGGTCAGTGGCAGGCCCGCCACCAGCGCCGCGGCCCGGGCGATATCACCACCTTGTTCGCCGACCGGGGAGACGACACCCAGCACGATGTCGTCGATGTAGCCCGGGTCCAGGTCCGGAAACCGTGCGCGCAGTTCATCGATCAGGCCCACCACGAGGTCGATCGGTTTGACCGAGTGCAGACTTCCGTTCTTGCCCTTACCGCGAGGCGTGCGAATGGCCTCGTATACAAATGCCTCTTCAGACAAGGCAACTCTCCTCGGATCGTGAACGAATCCCCTGGGGACGCGATCTTCGAGATGCGCAGAGCCACAGAGGACGAAGTGAAGAACCTGCGGTCGAACCACTGTCGCCGACCGTTCGCTCACGGTATCGTCGAACCAACATCCAGTCAACCCTGACTGGATGTTGGAGGGTAGGGAGTTCGGATGCTGATCGACGGCAACATAGGCGGATCCATCGACGGGACGGGAGGGGCGAACCTCCACGAGATACACGAGCAAGTGGGACTTGCGGAGCGGGCCGGCTTCGACGGGGTGTGGTCGACCGAAGTCAGTCGCGACCCCTTCCTGCCGCTTCTGCTCGCGGCGGAGAACGCACCCCAACTCCACGTGGGCACCGCGATCGCCGTGGCATTCGCACGCAACCCCATGACTCTCGCCACGGTCGCCAACGACATGCAGTCCTTCAGCTCCGGCAGATTCACGCTCGGACTGGGATCACAGATCAAGCCGCACATCGAGCGCCGGTTCAGTATGCCGTGGTCCGCGCCGGCGCCGAGGATGCGGGAATTCGTCAAGGCACTCCATGCCATCTGGGAGAGCTGGCAAAACCAGACCGCCCTCGACTTCCGCGGGGATTACTACAGCCACACCCTGATGACACCGATGTTCCGACCTCCGCGTAACGAATTCGGGCCTCCCCAAGTGATGATCGCCGCCGTGGGCCCGCAGATGACATCTGTCGCCGCCGAGGTCGCGGACGGGATGCTCGTCCACGGCTTCACCACCGAACGATACCTCCGGGAAGTGACCGTCCCACAGATCAAATCGGCCCTCGCCAAGGCCGGAAAGACCTTCGAGGACTTCACCTTGTCCTATCCCGGACTCGTCGTCACCGGGTCAGATGAACGGCAATTCGAGGAAGCGGCAGCCGCCGTGCGCAAACAGATCGCCTTCTACGGGTCCACACCGGCGTACCGGGCGGTCCTCGACCTCCATGGCTGGGGTGACCTGCAGACCGAGCTCCATCGGCTGTCCAAGCTCGACGACTGGGAATCCATGTCCCGGCTGATCGACGACACCATCCTGCGCACCTTCGCGGTCGTCGGCGAGCCCGACGCGGCCGCCGCCGAGATATCACGCAGGTTCGGCGACATCATCGACCGATTCACCCTGTACACGCCGTACGGCCTCGACGCGGCGACCCAGAGCACGGTTGTCTCCGGAGTGCACAACCGACCCACAACTCCCTGATCCGCGAAGCCGGCGGCCGACCGCCCCCGGCGAGGTCGACGACGTTATCGGCGAGTTCGATTCGAGAAGGCGCACCTCGCCCGCCGGCGAAGTATCGACACGGACACCCCGCGAATCTCTCTAAAGGTGGACCCTAATCCCCAAATGGTGTGAGGAACATGACCGCCCAGTGGGCGAGACTTGGATCACATCAGAAGTGTTCACATGGTTGGGTCATAGTACGGGAGGAAGTAGATGTCGGTCGATCCTTCGGCGATCATCGTCGCAGTCGCCACAGCGCTCGGCGGCGCGATACACGGATCGGAGGCGCCTCCGGCATTGAAAGACTATGGCACCCAACAGGTACAACAGATCACAGATGCCGCACCCGCGATCGGGCAACAGGTGGATGACGCCGTCGAACTACTACCGCCCGAGGCGCAAGGTGCAGCACAGCAGGCAATCACCGATACCGCGGATGCAGTCCAGGATGCGATAGAAACCTACGCCCCACCACCCGAGAGTGCCTCTCCCCCAACTAGCGGCGGCGACACCACGGGCGAAATTCCTGCCACCGAGCCTGAACCCGAACCCGACGGGACAATCACCGAATTCGGTGACACCGTTGGACAATTCGACTCGATGCCACTTGCCGTCTCCGAGATCTCCCACCTGCCCACCGTGTCCGACGCCTCTCCCGGGGCAGCCTCACAGCTGGGGGCGATCGCAGTATTCGTCCCCTGGTTCCAGAAGGCGGGAAGTATCTGCGACGGCATCAAGGCCCCTGTCCTGGCGGCCTTGTACTCGGCGGAGAACAACTTCCGATACGGCGCCTCGGCGCCCGTGTCTCCGGATGGCGCCCGTGGTCCCGGCCAGTTCATGCCCGGCACCTGGGCAAAATACGGGCGCGACGCCGATGGCGACGGAAAGGCGGACGTACTTGCCGTCGGCGACTCGGTCATGGCATCGGGGCATCTGCTCTGCGACATGTACGAGGAGATCGATTCGTGGAAGCAGGCCGGCATCGTCTCAGGTGACGTGCTGGACCTGACGCTCGCCGGATACAATGCCGGCGTGGGAGCGGTCCGCCGATCGGGCGGAATGCCCTCGGGGCTCCCCGACTACGAGAATCAGACAAAGCCCTACGTGGCGAAGATCCGCGCAGCCGAATCCCGGTTCACGTCGATCCTCGATCCTGGGTCCGGCGACTGGGGAGGGGTCGGCGGCAGGATCGTCGAGGCTGCCCTACGTTATCTCGGCCTTCCCTACGTGTGGGGCGGCGGCAACGTGAGCGGGCCCTCCGGTGGCGGTTTCGACTGCTCCGGACTCACCTCGTACGCCGTCCACGCCGCAACAACAGAGAACGTATCCCTACCCCGGACGTCGGAAACTCAGTGGAACATCGGTATCGAGATTCCCCTCGCCGACGCGAGACCCGGTGACCTGCTGTTCGGCAACTGGGGTCAAGCCGGCCCCGGGCACGTGGCGATCTACATCGGCAACGGCAAAATGGTGCACGCGCCCACCACCGGTGACGTGGTTCGCATCGCGCCCGTGTTCGACGGGATGAAGGTTCGGCGAGTGGTGTGAGACAGCATCCACCAGCGCTGTGCGGCGGCCCGACCCGGACGGACACACCAACACCGCACCAGGGACCCTCCGAACCGGGCCCGACCACCACCCTGGGTGTGCCCCTGCCGAAACGCGGAGCCGGCGCGATCATCGCTTCGGTGAGAACGGACGTAGCAGACGATCTCGACGGGCACTGCAACGTCGCACGGGCGCACTGGGAAGGACCGTAACTCATGACGCCCGCCCACCCCACTCAGCGGCCCGGCCGACCCGGCTATGACCTCGACTCCCTCCTCGCCGTCACCGTGAAGGTCTTCAACGACAAGGGTTACGAGGGCACCAGCATGGAGGCCTTAGCCCAGCGGCTGGGAATCACGAAGTCGTCGATCTACCACCACGTGTCGGGCAAGCCCGAACTGCTGGAGCGAGCGTTGTCGCGAGCGCTCAACGCACTCTTCGCCGTCACCACCGAACGGCAAGCCACTAGCGGCCGACACATCGACCGCCTCGAGTATCTCGTCCGGCGCACCGCCGAGATCCTCGTCGCAGAACTGCCCTACGTCACCCTCCTGCTGCGCGTTCGCGGGAACACTCCCGTGGAACGCCGCGCCATCGCCCGCCGACGGGAATTCGATGTCTTTGTGCGTGACCTGGTCGTCGGGGCCGCCGAGGAGGGAGACCTCCGGCCGGGTATCAATCCCGCGCTCACCGGCCGCCTCGTGTTCGGCATGCTCAACTCGCTCATCGAGTGGTACCAACCGCGAACCGAAGGATCATCCGAGGATCTCGCCGACGCAGTCCTACGCCTGACCTTCGAGGGCATGCGTCGTCAGTAGCGGCTGTCCAGATCAGGATCTGCCGCCGCCCCACCCTGCGGTCAACGCTCGGACTTGGCCACAGCACCGAATCGCACTGCGCTAGCATGTGAGTTGGATCACACTAGTTGGAGGTGCGTATGAGCCGCTCGCGGCGGACTTTGCCCCGAACGTGGAACATCCTCTGACCTGCCACAAAGAGGTAGAAGTACATAGAGGATTGAGCCACCGATGGACGAGTCCGACGAAGTCGACCTGCCGAATACTCAGCGTGATCTGAGCCGCGATATCGCTACCGAGTTGGACATGGCCGGGCTCGAGAATGCGGAGGAGGTCGGACGCGGAGGATTCGGGGTGGTCTATCGCTGCACAGAGCGTTCCCTCGATCGAACAGTCGCCGTCAAAGTGCTGACCTCCGATGTCGGACCCGACGACCGCACCCGCTTCGTACGAGAACAACGCGCCATGGGCAAACTCTCCAGCCATCCCCACATCGTCCAAATTCTCCACGTCGGCGTCACCGCGAACGGGTCCCTCTTCCTCGTGATGCCCTACCACGAACACGGTTCTCTCCAAACCCTGCTTCGGCAGAAAGGCCCCCTCCCGTTGCCCGCCGTGCTCGGGATCGGAGTGAAACTGGCCGGGGCTCTGTCGGCCGCTCACCGCGAGGGCATCCTCCACCGTGACATCAAACCTGCCAACATCCTGATCACGGGATACGGCGAGCCGCAACTGACCGACTTCGGCATCGCCCGGATCGGGGGCGATTTCGAAACATCCGCGGGCAGCGTCGTCGGCACCCCGGCCTTCACCGCCCCCGAGGTGCTCAAGGGCCAACCTCCGAGTCCCGCGTCCGATGTATACGGTCTCGGCGCGACACTGTTTTGCCTGATGACTGGACACGCCGCCTTCGAGCGCCGCACCCGGGAAGGTGTGGTTGCACAGTTCGTGCGGGTCACCAACCAACCGATCCCGGACCTGCGTGAGCACGGCATTCCCGACGACGTCTGCACCGCTATCGAACACGCCATGGCGGGCGATCCCGCCGATCGACCAGCATCGGCTGACGCATTCGGAAACGAGCTTCGAACGGTCCAACTCCTGCACGGGCTGCAAATGGACGCGATGGCAATGCCCGCCGATCCGTTCCGAGCCACATCGCCCCCGCCCAGACCGGGCGGGGCTCCCGCGTCGAGGACGCCGGCAGCAATGCCGAACACCCCACCCACCGCCGCCACCAAGTTCCGTCCCCCGACCTCGGCACGGCCGTTGGTCGAGCGCCGACGACTCCTCGAGACCTTGCACGCCGGCGCTGGACGGCGCCTGACAGTGATCCACGCCCCCGCAGGTTTCGGTAAGAGCACCCTGGCCTCCCAATGGCGGCACGCTCTCATAGCCGACGGAATGCCCGTCGCCTGGCTCACCATCGACCGCGATGACAACAACGTCGCCTGGTTTCTGTCCCACCTGGTGAAGGCGATCCACACCGCGCTGCCCACGACCGCGCCCGACCTCGAGCGCATCCTCGAAGATCACTACGAAGATGCCGCGCGATACGTGCTGCCCTCGTTGATCAACGACATCCACGACGGTGGCCGCGCGATCGCCATTGTGATCGACGACTGGCACCGGGTAACCTCTTCCGACACTGTGGCGGCAATGGACTTCCTGCTCGAGAACGGATGTCATCACGTCCAGGTCATCGTCGCGACACGATCCCAATCCGGTCTTCCGCTGAGCCTCATGCGAGTACGCGATGAACTCGTCGAGATCGGGCCGACGGCAATGCGTTTCGACGGCGCGGAATCCAGGGCCTTTCTGGTCGATGTCAACGGACTCACACTCGACGACCAGGAAGTGAGCAGCCTTCGAAGCTCGACCGACGGGTGGGTCGCGGCGCTGCAATTGGCGTCCCTGTCGCTACGCGGGCGCAGCGATCGCATGGACTTCATCGCGCATCTTTCCGGTGGCCACCATGCCATCCACGAATACCTGGTGGAGAACGTCCTGAGCACGCTCGAACCGACGATCCTCGAGTTCCTCCTGTCCACCGCCATCACGGAGAAGATCTGCGGTGACCTCGCCGGCATGCTGACACACGTTCCATCCGGCCAAGAGATGCTCGAGGAAATCGAACGCCGAGACCTGTTTCTGCAAAGCATCGATGACGACAGGGAATGGTTCAGGTATCACCACCTGTTCGCCGATCTCCTCCATCGCCGCCTCGAACGCCTCCATCCGGGCCGTCGTGAAGACCTCCACCGGATCGCAGCGCACTGGTTTGCCGACCACAACATGCTCAGCGAGGCTGTCGACAACGCTCTTGCCGCCGGCGACACCGACCACGCCCTTCGATTGGTCGAGGACGGCGGCATGACACTCATCGAGGACTCGCGGATGACAACCCTCCTCGGCCTGGTCGCGAAACTTCCCCCGAACCTTGCTGTTACAAGTGCCCGACTCCAATTGAACATCGCGTGGGCGAACATACTGATGCAGCGTCCACGACAGATGCGAGCTGCACTCGATCTCTTCGATGCCGCACTCACTAACACCGAGGTAGACGAGGCCGCAATTCACGCCCTTCGGGTCGAAGCCGCCGTTGTCCAAGCATCCGGCAAACTCTTCGCCGATGAGATTGCAGGAGTACAGGACCTCGTCACCGATTGCTTGCACCACCCGGACGCGGTGCGGCCCTTCCTCGCGTCGGGCGCCGGCAGCATCGCTTCCTTCGTGGCCCTCTACACATTCGACTTCGATGCAGCGCGCCGTTGGCAGGACTGGGCCGCCGCATATCACGCGCAAACCAGCGGCCCCTTCAGTGTGATGTACGGATATTGTCTGGCCGGCGCAGCGGCGTACGAACAACTCGACATTCCTGCGGCAGAAAACTACTTCCGATCCGCCGTAGCGATGACCGGGAAATCTGGGGTCCACGCCCATGCAGCTCGACTCGCCGGGGCCCTGCTCGGAGCGCTCCTCTACGAGATGGGCAAGATCGCAGAGGCCGAACAGCTGCTGGACGAAAGCTACAAACTCGGTTCCGAGGGCGGCGGCCTCGTGGAATTCATGCTCGCCACCTACGGCACCGGATCACGGGTCAAAGCCTCACTCCGACATTATGCGGAGGCCGAAAATCGGCTCGACGAGGGCGCCAGAATTGCCGAATCGCTGCGGCTGCCACGTCTGGCCGCACGGATGGTCAACGAGCGGATCCGCGCAGGACTTCCCGTCGGCGACGAGATCCGTTCGCGGTTGACGGGCTTGAACGCCTACCGGCCGCAAGCAGACGGGATCGCCACCATCACATCCGAACTCGACGAAGATTCGTCGATCAGACTCCTGCTCCGCGAAGGTTCCCTCGAGGGAATCGAGCGTGCCAGTGCGCGCGCGAAGGAACTCGTAGTCAGCATCGAAAATCAGGCCAGGCCCCGGGCTCTCATCCGCGCGCAATTGCTGTTGGCGGTGTGCTTGTCCGCCGCAGAGCGGTCCGCGGCGGCGCGGTCCGTGCTGGCTCCGGTCGCAGCGAAATGCACGGAGCTCGGACTAACCCAGATACTGTTGGACGAGGACGCACGCATCGCCAACCTACTGGCCTCGACCTGACAGCACACACGTGGTCGTCCAACCGGAACCATCGACGAGAAGACCGACCACGATCGGCTTCCCTCCGCTCGGAGAACGCTCGCTCGCGCCATCACAAGGCCCAGGCCTTGCGAGATTGAATTCAGTCGCACTCCACCGGTTGCTGGGCGTTCACGGACACGGTAGGCCTGGACTCGCGGTCCGCCTCCATGTTCAAAATGACCACACCGGCCATGATGCATATCAATCCAGCCACTCGTGCGACCGACACGGCATCGCCGAACAGCAGCACTCCCACCACCGCAATAGAGGCGGTGCCAATTGCCGACCACAACGCGTACGAGACACCGAGTGAGAGCGATCTGAGCGCCTTCGACAAGAAGAAGAACGAAAGGAGGTATCCAGCGAGAACCCCGACCGTCGGAAACGGCCGCGTGAACCCGTCAGTCGAGTGAAGACCGGTTGTGGCAAAGATTTCCACGACAACCGCACCCATGAGGTAGAACCAACCCATGGCGCCTACCCTCCAAAATTCATCGCGACGATACCGACGACTGTCAGCGCCAGACCGGCAACCTTGCCCCGTGAGAGGCGTTCTCCATGGAAGAGGACGCCGAGTGCAACCACCGCCGCCGTCCCCAGCGCCGACCACAGCGCGTACACAACGCCGATGTCGATCTGCCTGACCGCATTCGCCAACAGAAAGAACGCACCCCCGTAGAGCACCAACACCGCCGCAGATACCCGAAAACGGGTGAACTCATGCGTGAGCGGCAACATACTCGTAGCCGCAACCTCGAGAACAATCGCTATAACAAGCAACAGCCACGCCATTGACATCGCTTCCCATCCGTCGTGAGGATTTGCCGTACCTTCCACGCAGAACGCCCCTGCGGCTCGTGCTGAAACGGTGGTTCCACAAACTCGCTGTCAAATCGCGCCAGCGATCTGCCGTCGAGGTTCAATCCCAGCGCATCGCCCGTGCCGACTTGCGTAAAAGCGTTAGGCGATCTCGCGGTCCGAATCGAGGGGGTCAGGTGCCGAATCGCCGCTTCGAACGGTGGTCACCGCGCGAATGAACTCCGCTACATGCTCAATTGCCCTGCGCGCCTCGGGCAGAAGATCCGCAGCCACATGAAAGACGTGGAACTGGCCATCCCAGATCTCGAGGGCGACGGGAACCCCGGCATCGGTGAGGCACTCGAACATCAACTGCGCGTCGGGATACAGCATGTCTCTGGATCCGACCTGAAGTAGTACCGGCGGGAGCCCGCGCAGGTCTGCATCGACGGGAGACAACGGCAGTCCCGACACGCCACGAGCGCGGCGCTCCACGCGCTCGGTGAGAGCGGTCAGCGCCACCAGCGCCGAACTGGGAAGGATCGGACATCGTGCAGACGCGGGATGCTGCAACTTGACGGTCGGGTCCAAGTCGGTAAGCGGTGACAATGCGACCAGACCGGCCGGCCGCGGCAGAGCCAGGTCGGCCAGAGCGAGCGCCACCATGAACGCGAGATATCCGCCGGCAGAATCGCCGGCGATGACGATCTGGGTCGGGGAGAATCCTCGTGCCAGCAACCAGCGATAGCCGGCGAGCCCGTCGGCGACGGCGTCCCCTATCGCATGCGTGGGCATCAGTCGGTAGTTGACACTGAGCACGCTGGCATCGGCCGACTGCGAAATCCGAGAAGCAAGACGGCGATGCGTATTGAGGCCACCGGTCAGGAAACCCCCGCCGTGAAGGTAGAGCACCACGCTGTGCAGATCGGCGTTGTGCGCCTGGATCCAATCCGCGTCGCAATCCGTCAAACGCACACGACGATGTCCGACCCCATCGAGCGGGGGTAACACGCGCGCGGCCTGGTCAACCACCCGCGCGGCCCAACGTGCGCTCGGAACGTGCGCCCACACACCGAGCGCCGGTTTGACCGTCACACGCAACGCGTGTGTCAGGAGCCTTGACTGAATACTGTTGCCAGGAAAGAAGCTTGAACGTGTCAAGAAATCCGATTCGGGCAGCGAACCACATGTAGTCCCCATCCTTCGTGTGAGGTTCCCCACACCAACCCCCTCCCCGGGCTGTTCCACCGAGCTGACGGCTGACATCGGAACTCCAAACTTCCAGGGATGAACATGCCGGGATTCGAGGCACATAGACCCAAACGCCGTACCAAGACATCTCTCAAGATATGGCCCACATCACCTGACCGGACTCCCCCCCAGGGGGAAAAACACTCCCCAACAGGGGGATCCTTACTGCACGGAGTTGCAGTCCAGTTCGCGCGCTGATGCACTAGACAGATCGTTCCTCGCGCACTCGGTAGGAATTTCAGACACAAATCCAAGTCTGGCGACAGCCTGCCCGGTTCCGGGCACCGTCCCGGAAACTCGGTCGGGAAGACGCATCTCTCCACGTGTGTCCGGGTATGACATGGAGGTATTAGCGTGATCGACGACTCTGCCATCGAAGACATGAGGATCATCGAGTTCGCGCGCCGATGGCTTCCCTACGGCGGTGGTACAACCGGCGACCTCCTGGTCGAGTTCGGCATGACTCCAGCCTGCTACATCGCGAGACTTGACAGCATCCTGACAGGACCGACAGCCAACCAACTCGACCCCAACTTCCGCGACGACCTCCGTCGTTTCGTGTCCCTACGCGCCTCACGGCCCGCCCCGACGTCCTAGATACGGAGCCCGGCAACGGGACACTCCGCGACGGGGCCGACAGCCGGACCATACTGCCGCACCATGTGCGTCGCTGTCCCGAGACTGATCCGCCGGTGAGCCGACCGCCGCCATCGTTAGCGAGTCCCGCGAAGCGAGTCCCCGACACATTGCTGCGATAGGAGCGAAATACTAACTACACCAATGGTTCCTGTCGTGCACTGGCGTATCGCCACGGACCGCTGAGGTCGTTCTCAACGTCAGGAATCGACGAACCGATCGACCGCAGAACATTGCGGCGGAGAGCGCCTAAGCGCTCTGTGTTACCTCTCGTCGCCCTGCACTGGATGCCGATGAACTCGACCCCGAAAGCTTGACCGCGCACAGTTCGAGCAGACCACGCCTTGTTGCGAATCCGACTCCGTCGAGCGCGCGCGCCATCAGTATGGCCTGGAGACGCCGGTAGAACACTGCGGGGAGCAGTCCGAACTCGGGAAGGATGTGCTCGTCTCCGCCTCCATAGGGCGCCCAGCGCAGGGCGAAGGTAAGCATGGCGGCTTCATCTTGAGTCATGGTCACTCACATTTCGAAAATCAGGTGGACTGCGGAGAACTTGAGCAAACCACTGCTGACAGCGTGTGACAGTCCCCCTCAGGGTTATCTCTGTACCCCGTTCGAGATATGTTCTGAGTCACACAATGAGGTGACTCTAAACATCGCCGCAACTGGCGCGTGAAACCTGCTGCCACACAAAATCTGTGCAGCCGGCCGACTGGGGCTCGGTGGCGTCCGCGACACGTAGAGGTTGGATGCACCAGCGCCCGCGACTGGCGGCCGTCGCGTCCGTTGTGGTGAGCGAATGGTCGGGATTGCCGTAGGTCTCGCCTTCTGGTCAGTACCGCAGGACCCGAGCCCGGGCGTGCGAGTACCGCTCGAGCAGGGCGAGCAACTCCGCGTCGGGAAACCTCATCTCCGGTAACGGGCGAGCCGCAACCAACGCGGCATCGACGGCGATGATTACCGCCCGCAACTCGTCAAGCCTCGCGTACGTAATGTGCGGGGTGTCGAGAGATCCGGTGAGGTACTCGGCAATATCTGCCAACCACAACCGTGGATTCCGATCTGCCCGGCTACCACGGCGTGCGCCGACGATCCGACACCACTCCTCCAACTCGGTACATACATTGGATGTCGCACTGCAGCCCGCAGCATTCGAGCGACCTGTGTGGCGTCGACGTCCGCGTCGATCTCGCCATCCCATCCGTCGATATTCGGCGCGACGGCCCGCTGCAGGATCAGCGCCAACGCGAAATTGGCCAGCCCATCCCCGCGCCGCCACCACCACAACGTTTCCGCAGCCACCGCGTCATCGGAACGGTCAATGCCATCCACGCGAACTGCCGATAACGCACCCAGCCACCGGCTTCGCGGGCCACCCGTGGTCACGACCGGATCGCCCAGGCCGCCACGCTGAGCGCTACCCCGAGCCCGACCATCGTCACACACCCCCACACCATGCTGCCGAAGGTGCGACCCACCATCAGACCCATCGGCGCGACGACCAACACCAACACGGCGCCGCCCAGTATTCGTCCTGGAATTTTCCCGACCACCCGCCCAACATAACAGTCCAGACGGTATGTTTAGGGTGGTCGCATGTGCAATGGGCCGGTGCGTTCATTGGTTGCCGGACAGAGGGAATGCCACCGGACGAGCGTTACGGCACTTCCGCCGAACCAGGCGGGGTGCAGGCGACCCCTTCGCGGTATCGCGCGCCGCGTCGGCTCGGCGCCACACGTCCCCACAGGTCGCGCCGGGGAACCCTGAGGAGGATGCATGGACCTGGTCCCGGAACGGTCATCCGATGACGAACCCCCAAGGCTGACGTCGCGTCAACAGCAGGCAGTCGCCACGACCGCCCGCGATCCACGGCGCAGATTCCGACGCTGACGACCAAGCCCGTACCGATCAGTCGGCGACTTCGACGCTGTCCGCCCACAGTCATCGGAATATGGTCACGGGCAGACGCTGGGACATCGAAGGCCGAGAGGCGGTGAAAAGAAGACCCGACCAGGACCGTGTACACGTTTGGCCAGGAATACCAGCGCTGGCTACGCCGGGTCTGCTCCACCGCAACCGCAGTGGTGGCGCGGGCCGCACGGATGCGTGCAATGCGATGGTGTCGGGCCGCGGGCATGATCCCGGGCAGCAAAAACATCCTCATGTCGTCGACCCGCTGCTCCAGATCGGTGCGGTGGGCGAGACCTGAGACACGGTCTGGACTCCGGTGAACGCGCCGATGACAAATCGTGCGAGGGTCGGCGGATCAATACTCGCGAGGAGGTCGGCCTCGACGATCGCACGAGTCGCCAGGGCTTGGCAGGCGGTAATCCAGTCCCGGTACAGACCGGCGGGGCCGCGATCGTCGGCGCTGAGCTCGAGAGTGATCCGGATGCCGGCGCGCACGACCGGGTCCTCGACGATCTGCCGGGCCATCTCGTGGCGGAGCATCACGCGATCTGCTCGAGCGCCGACACTTCCTGTGTGGCGATGGCCGCGACCGCGGCAATGGAGATCCGGTGTTGTTCGGCGATGATATGCCGAGGCAACTCTTCCTTGGACCGGAACTGGAAATACAGGGCGCCCTTGGTCATCCGGCGGCCTCGGTGATTTCGACGAGGCTGGCGCCCTCGAACCCCGACTTGTCAAACATCTCAACAGCACCGCGCACGATTTGCGCCCTGGTCGCTGCCGCGCGCGCCTGTTTAACCATTGCGCACCTTCCTGTCTGGGAGCGAAACCGATCGGCCGAACCGCAGGGCCTATGAGCTGGGCAAACGCTACCAGCGGAGGACACATCCAACCTTCCTGCGTGTTACCTGACCGAACATATATACCCATCGCACATGAAACAAACCGAGTGCCCCGTTTATTGGTAGAGTGGGCTCCGCCATGGCGGTCGCATGGCGCGCGAATTGCTTGGGGCGCTCGGTCCGATTCGCGTGAGGGGTGGATTGCGGGGGCCGCTCAGTGTGGGCTGAGCGGCACCCGCACCTTGAATCTGACCGCCGACGGCGGTCCGCTTTCTGAAATGCACGTCAGACGTCGCGCCAATCCTACTTTTGGGCAACGCGGCGCTCTACCAGCCTTCTATGCTCAAAGTTCTTTTACCCCAACACGATGGCTTACCGCTCATGGACGAACAACAAGACACCACTTCCCGAACGACGTCCACCCACGCATTCGTCCGAACACCACCACCCCTGTTGTGTGTGATCCGCCGATGCCGCCTGCACCGAGAGGAACCGAGTGCCGACGCCCGAACCTGACGACCAGAAGATCGTCAATCTGAATGCCATGCGTCAGAGGAGACCGACGACCTACTATCCGGATACCTACCGCTGACGTCGCTGCTGTACCGCCGACGCGACCGGATCGCCGCCGACCCACTCGTCTCCGACGTCCTCGCCGCGTACATGCGCGGATCCGGGATCGGGCCGGCCGGGGTCATGGTCATGCTCGGCATCGCCGACGACGGCCGCGCCCGAGACCTGACCGCCGAGCAGCGCGGGCAAATCACCGACGCGATCGCCGCGACGAGCGGGCGATAACCCACGCGAGGGACGTGTCATCTCCGCTGTTCAGATGGCGCTTGTTGTCTGAGGTCAGGACTCGACCGGGACAACCGGTCGAGGCGGGCGTGGAAAGGGAACCGACCGGGGACGTCGTCGCGCACCGACTCGATCACCGCGTCCTCGCCGTCGATGCTCACGATGACGAACTCGAGGTGGCGTCGCTATGCACCTTGCCGCGGTACCGGCCCAGTCCTTCCGTCAGGGGACCTGTCATCACTGCAGGTCAAAACCCCATTCTGCCGGATCGATCGTCGGTCGGACGAATCGCCGTCACCCCGTGGGCCGCGTATCGGCGGCCCGTACCCTTGCCCCATGTCCGCTGATCCCGGCAGCATCCGCGCCGACGCCGAAAAGGCGCTGCCAAACTTGGCCGCCGGTGACATCTCGACAGATCCGCACACCATTACGGCGCCGGCCCGCACCGGAACGGAGATCGAGTTGCGGATCCACACCTCCATCGCACCGTTCGACGTCGCAGCCGAGGAGTGGTTCCCTGCGGCAGCCGGGTTCGCCGTCACGGTGATCGTGCACCCCGTCGACGCGGCGACGGGCCAGCCACGCTATCTGGCGCCGGGACTACGAGGCCTGCCTGCGAGCCCAGGGCGCCGACCACTTCGAAGTGCGCTACCACGCCGACAACAGGTTCCGGCAGTTCCGACTCACCGAAGCCGCGCTCACCCTCCTGATCGCCGCGGCGTTCCTCGTCCCCGCGCGATGGGGGCTGCGCCGCCTCCGCCCGTGATCCGGGATCACGTCGATCGCCACGCCGGTTGATTCCGTGGATCAGACTCGAAACGGTTGCCGAGGGACTGCCCGTCATGTCCTGAGCGCCGCCGCTCCCGGTGAACAGCGGCACGCGATGCTGGCCTTCCTGCCTGGCCCGTCCATAGAGTCGGCATATGAGATGTGCGTTCGAAGGAGGAAACCTCGATGGGCAATATCTCCACGTCGACGAACGAGAAATAGGTCCGTGTCGAGGCCATCAGATGTGCTCCCCTGACCAGCCCGCCGCCCAGATCCGCAGCCATGGGCGCTGCGTGTACATGCGGACTGAACGAGCCGCCCAGTGGAATGGGACGTCCTGGGTCGTCTTTACGCACTACGGAGACTGGGCGAACTACGAGCACAGTAGTGACCGCCGCTGACCGTCACCGATCAACGATCGCTGACCGGTCACCGCTCCTTGCCGGAAGTCATACCCGTCTGCCGGACTCGAACCGGCGGATCTGCCAGACAGTGGACTGACCCGCGGACACAATGGAGAGGTGAGCGAGGACCGAGTCCAATGAGCGGGGACAGGCTGCTCGCGTGGTCCGAATATTCAGCCATCGAGCCAGCTCACTGGCTCGCACCGTTTTCATATCCGCACCTCGACCGATAGGAACGACGATGATGTCGTCTGTACTGAGTGTCAACGTGTTCACCGCCCCGGAGAAGGAGATGGTGGGTGATCGTGCTCGGCCGTTCGGTCCACCGCCCGCTTTCGACCCGAGCACTTCCACACTGATCTTCGGTGAAGAAGATGCCGTGCTCGTGGACACCCTCGCCACTGTCGCCGAGGCCGAGGCGCTGGCGGATTGGGTTGCGCTGCATCACCGCAACCTCACCACGATCTATATCACGCACGGCCATTTCGATCACTACGCCGGCCTGAGTGTGCTGTTGCAACGCTTTCCCGACGCGCGGGCGATCACCACGCCGAAGTCGTGGGAACTGATGCGCGCGCAATCCCATCTGATGCCTCTTTTCCGCAAGCGCTGGCCGGGGCAGCTACCTGCTGGAATCGTGCTTCCCGAAGCCTACGACGACGAGGTTTTCACCTTGGAGGGCCACGAGTTGCGCATCATCGAACAAGGACGCACCGACGCTGTGGACACCACGTCGTTGCACGTGCCCTCGATCGATCTTGTTGTCGGCGGTGACGTCTCCTACAACCAATGCCACATGTACGTCGGCGACACCACTCCGGAAAGCCGTGCGAACTGGATTGCCGCGTTGGACCGGCTGGCGGCGCTGAAACCCAAGATTGCCGTCGCTGGCCACAAAAAGCCGGGGGCCCCCGACACACCGCAGGCCATCGAAGAGTCGAAGCGCTACCTCACCGACTTCGGCCGTCTTCAGGAATCGGCCTCCAGCTATCGCGAGCTCTACGACGCAATGACCGAACTGTATCCCGACTGGGTCAGCCACCAGGCGTGGCTGATGTTCGGCTTCCAATGATTCTTCGCCCCGAGAACAAGTGTGTGTCCGCCCGGCGCCCGGCACGAAACCGCGGGTGAACCGCTATCCCGAGGAGCTGTCGAGAAGGCTACGACCTCCCGCCACTTCCCCTGTTCTGACAAGTTCCTCGTACCCGCGACCTGATCCACATTGCCCGCGGTACGTCGCCGCAATGGGCTCTCACACGTGGCAGATGCAGAACGGCCCCTGTGGAATTCTCTTACGCTGCCGCGCCCTTCGTTGAAATTGATCCCGGTTTGGCGAGTCACACCGACGAGTGTGCTGGCTGCGATGTTCGTTTCCCCTTGGGCGATCAAATCCCAATACCGTGTGTCGCGGCCGCGGTTCCGCGACAGTCTCGACGCTTCCTGCGCTACCTTCGGTGCCAGCTCTGCGGCGATACGCGCAGCGGACTCACGCACCGCCACCTGGATCGACTCATCCCTGCCGCGTTCGGCCTTCCTGCTCCTCAGCGCACGCCGGGACTCCCACGCCCCTGCCCTGGTCTTGCTCAGCCGCAGCCGGCGCCGAGCCCTGGGCTTCACTAACGGGCCGTCCGCCGAACCTGGGAATCCCGCTGTTCGATCCACCGATGTGCACATGACCAAACTGGCGACTAATCTCGGCCGCTGCTGATGATGCGCTCTCGGTCGGGTGCGGTGGTGCGCGACGCGACAATCCGGGCGCTGATGCGGGTTCGACCCCTCCGCAGGTCGCGGCTCATCTTCAGGGCGTCCTCCCGCCCCGCAGCCGGTCATCTACTATTCTGCCGACAAATTCGACGACCGCTACCGACATCGCCACGCCACAGCTGGGAACGCGCACTCATCGGGGTCCGCGGCCTACCCGGAGCACGAATACCGCTGCTGCGCCTACACGGCGGTCGCCGGTCCAGTTGAGGCCCGATCGCCGATGTCGTCGCCGCGGCGTCGATGGTGATACCCGATCGAAACAGTGCAGCGACCTGTTACGGAACCCCGCCACCGACAGATCCGAGTGGCGAATTCCCACCACTCCACGGGACTTACCCCTTGGGGCACCCCGACAAACAACCCGGGGTGGTTAATCGAGCGCTGACTCCACGTGCGCAAGTACCTCGGGAAACCGAAACACGAGCGCATCGACAAGACGGTGCACCTCATACAACTCGCCCCGCACAACGGTCACCTCCGCACGCAACCGGTCCCGGAGACCGCGCCTGCCGGCCTTCTGGGTGTTCTCGACGAGCGCCTGCGCGTTCTCGATATTCCGCGAGACTTCGGGCCGTCCTTCCACGCTCATCAAGTGCCGCAGCCGGTTGCGGATCGTGGCCGCGGCCATCCGGCCGCCGGACTCGTCGCACAGCAGTACCGAGCTGTCCGGGAACCGGCCGCGCACATCGTCGAGATACCAGCGCAACACCAGATCCAGCCCGTCCAGCATTGGCACCCAGCGCGGTCGCGGCCCGGATCCCTTGGCGCCCTTACCGAAGCGCACATGCAGCTTGCCGAACGTGCCACGCCCGAAGTGGACGTCGCCGCGGTCGAGCATCACTACCTCCTCGGCGCGCATTCCGGCGTGATACAGCGTGCGGAACAACGCGTAATCCCGGGCGGCCGGGCCGTACTTGCGCGCGGTCGCAATCCGTTGCTTGAGGAACTCGAAGAACGCCGCCACCCGCTCCGGTGTCGGCGACGCCTCCGCAGCCGGCGAGTCGTCGCTGACGTGGCGGGCGGCGTTGAACTCATCCAGCGGACAGGCCAGCCGCACCCCGAACGCCGCTTCGATCTCCGCGGCCTTGCGAACCTCGAGGAACCGGTGAAACCCCTTGAACACCTGCAGATAGTTCCGACGCGTCGACACCGCTCGACCCGAGCTGGCCAGCTCGCCCACCACCCGGTCGACATCGGCGGCGGTCACCTCCCACACCGGCCGACCCAGCCCCGCGAGCATCCGCTCCAGCACACCCATGTCGTTGGCGATCGTCGATGCCGCGAATCCACGCACGGTCCACGACGCGACGAACGCCTCCACGCATTCGGCCTGGAACCGCTGCGGATCTCGCGTCGCCACGACCGGCGCGACCTCGCCCGGGATCACCCGCAGTCGCCCGCCACCCACCTCACACCTGGGATTTCATGGCAATACCTTAACTTGCGGGCTTACACGTCGAAGATCAACGACACGCCGATCAGTGGGAAAACCTCAGGCAGCAGCACGAAACTCCGGAAAGGAACCTGTGCGCGTTCCATATCCCTCACCACCGTCGCCCGCCCAGATTCCGAGGATGTCGCGTTCACCGCCCACGGTGACGCCGATCGCGACATACATCGGCCGGTTCGTGACCTGCCCGTCCCGGATCTTGACGTGCACAGCGTCGATGAACATAACCGGATACACCCCCGGTCGAGTGGCCTGTTCTGCCACTCGGTCATTTCCCCAACAACTTTGTCGGTGATGCGGGAGATGGTGTCCTTCGATACCGTCGCTCCGTAGATGTCCTGAAAGTGCGCGGAGACCTCTCCGGTGGTCAATCCCTGTGCTGTCAAGGACAATACGATCTCATCGATACCTGAGAGGCGACGCTGACGCTTCTTGACGATCTGCGGTGCGAACGAGGAATCGATATCCCGCGGGACTTCGATCTCCACCGGCCCGATCTCGGTGAGGACGGTCTTCGAACGGGTGCCGTTACGGGAGTTGCCGCTGCCGCGGCGCTGAGTCGTGCTTCTCGTAGCCGAGATGTTCGGTCATCTCCGCGTCCAGCGCGGTTTCGAGGACGTTCTTGGTGAGCTGGTTGAGGAGCCCGTTCGGGCCCATCAGCTCCACGCCCTGCTCCTTGGCCTGTGCCAGGAACTGCTCGGCCAACTGCTTCTGATCCACCTCGGTCGCTGCCATGGGATCTAGTGTTTCGGTCATCATCGATCCTTCCCGCCAAGCTGGGCTCGGCGTGTCGAACCAAGAATCAGATCAACCGTTATTCAGACAGTCCCCGGCAACCCCCTCAGTTTCCAACTTGTCGAGAATCGATCGATATTCGACGGTTATGGGGTGTCGTCTCGGGTGAGGCCGCTGAGGGCTGGGTAGGCGTTTCCTGCGGTCTGTTCCAGTCGGGTGGCGAGGCCATGTGCGGCGTGTAGGAGCGAGGGAAGGTATTGGGACAGGTCGTCGCGTAACGCGTAGCTGACGATGCCGACGGCGGCCTTCACCAGTCCGTTGACTTGCACGGGGACGGCGATCGATGTTGAGCCCCAGTGATATTCCTGGTGGCTTTCGGCGTATCCGCGCTGCCGGATTTGGGCGAGCTGGCGGGAGAGTGCGCGGCGGTCGGTGATGGTCTCCGCGGAATAGCTGGTCAGCGGCATCGCGAGTATGGCGTCGATGAAGGATTCGTCGCTGAAGGCGAGCAACGCTTTGCCTACGCCGGTCGCGTGGAGCGGGATTCTGGCTCCGATGCGGCTTTGCACGGGTACGGATTCTTCCGATGTCAGCTTTTCGACGTAGATGGCGTCGGTGCCGTCGCAGACGGCGAGCTGCACTGTCTCCCGGCAGTCGTACTGGAGGTTGAGGAGAAACGGCATGGCCGTTTCGCGGAGTCGGCCGTGAACGGGGGTGAGGAGCCCCATTTCCCAAAGTTTCACCCCGAGGCCGTACCGACCTGAGTGGTCGCGGTCGAGGAATCGGCCGTCCTCGAGTTCGCCGGCGAGGCGGTACACCGTGGCGACGGGAAGACCCGCGCGGCGGGCGAGTTGGCTGAGCGTCAGTAGCGGGTGTTCGACGTCGAAGGCGGCCAGGACGGCGAGGGCCCTGGCCGTGACGGACTTCGCGTTGCTCTTGTACGGTTCGGCGCTCATCGGTGCTCACTGTTCGTGTGTGGCTGAGTTTCGGGCGGTGCGGCGGTCGAATGACGATCGTCCGAGGAGTTGTTCAAGATGCCGACGAGAGTGCGCGCAACACTTCTCAGTTCGGGCACCAAGGCTTCGGTGGTGACCAGGGGCTTGGGGGCGCCGCTGGGCGGGGGTACGGCTGCCGAGAGAGCCATTGGCGGCCGGCCTTCGGCGTCGAGTCCGACTGCGTATTCCACGGTTCCGTCGGGCCGACCCAGCCGGGCCCAGCCCTGCCGGTGAAGGACGGTGAGGGTTTCCTCGAGTCGGTCGAACTGCATTCGCGTCATCGGGAGCGAGCTCCGCACGGCCGGGGTCAGTGACGTCATGATCACCTGTCCGGCGGCGCAGTCCTGCAGCGGCAGCGTCAAGCCCGGGCCGCCGCCGGCGGAGCTGCCGCCGTGTGCGAGGACTTCTTCGACGCACAACGCGTTCTGACCGTTGTAGACGAAGACCCGGATCATGGCTCCGGAGCGAGCGGCGAGACGAACGAGTAGCGGGCGGGTGCCCATGCCGATCACATCGTGGGTGGGGGCCAGGATGCCGAGCTCCCAGATCTTCGGGCCGATGCTGTACCGGCCATCGCCGCCGCGCTCGACCGCGGCCATGGCCTCGAGCCGGTCGAGCAGACGGAACGTGGTGGCCACCGGCAGACCCGTGCGACGCGAGATCTGGGACAGCGTCATGCGCCGATGGGTGATGTCGAAGGACATCAGAACAGCGAAGGCGCGTTCGGTCACCGACTTTCTGGGTGCACCCGGTGGTGACGCCGTCATGAGGTCCTCCTCGCTGCCCATCCGGGTCTTGGGCTCAACTCGCACCCTAGACGGCTTTCCACTGTGTGAAAAGACTAGAAGACATTCCTTGATACACGGTGCTCTGACCTGCGCGTGTTCAGGTTTCTTTTCGTTCAGTGAAAAGCTTTCTGGTGGCCTGCGTCACAGACGGCACACACTGTGATCCACGTTCCGGGCACCGAGCCCTTTGGCATGGAGGAGAAGTTATGACGACCACCGAGAGCGAGCGGAACTCGATTCCCACGTCGCAGCAGCCGGCACCGGATGCGCGCCATTTCCCGGACCCGTACGAGATCACCACCCCGGAGGGGGCGGAGGGCTGGGAGGAGATGTACGCCTACCACAACCGGTTCCTGGGCTCGCGGCGCGCGGAGGACTCGGCGAAGACCTGGTTCCGCAATTCGTTGCACTACCCGGAGGTCTCGTACCCGTTCGACCAGGCGATGGTCGATGGCGCCTTCACCGGCACGGGGGTGACGAACACCCGCGTCTTCGCGTTGCCGCCGGCCAAGGGCCTGGATGTGCGGATCGTCAACGGGTACACCTACATGTCCACCCTGCCCAGCCCGGATTCCGGCGAGCAGGCCCGCCGCGCGGAGGAATTCGCCGAGCGCGCCGGGTATTACTTCCAGAACTGGGACACCCTCTACGCCGAATGGGAGGGCCGCGTCACCGACGCGATCCGTGGTGTGCACGCACTCGAGGTCCCCGCGCTGTCGGAGTTCGAGCCGATCGAGCGTGTCCTCGAGGACCGTGGTCCCACCCAGGGCAACCAATTACTGGCGGCGTATCACCGTCTCCTCGAGTACGGCGACCAGATCTGGACGCTGCACTCGGAGTTCCTGAACCTCGGCTACGCCGCGTACCTGCAGTTCCTCACCCTGTGTAAGGAACACTTCCCGGAGATCGACGACCAGACGATCTCCCGGATGGTCAGCGGTGTCGACGTGTTGCTCTTCCGCCCGGACGACGAACTGCGGGCCCTGGCACGCAAGGCCGAGGAACTCGGGGTCGGGGACATCGTTCGGGCCGCCACCACCGAAAAGGACTTGACCGACGGGCTCGGCGGCACCGACGCCGGCAAGGCGTGGCTCGCCGCCCTGGAGGAGAGCAAGGACCCGTGGTTCTACTTCTCCTACGGGTCGGGGATGTACCACTCGCACCGCAGTTGGATCGACGACCTGAGCTTGCCGATTCAGGCCATCGGTGACTACCTCGACCGCCTGCGAAAAGGCGAGGACCTCACCCGCCCCTTGGAAAGGCTGCAGGCCGAGCGTGATTCGGTGGTCAAGCACTACCGCTGCCTGCTCGACGAGGAAGACCTGCCCGGCTTCGACGAGGCACTGGGGTTGTCGCGGACCGTGTTCCCCTACGTGGAAAACCACAACTTCTACGTCGAGCACTGGTTCCTCACCAACTTCTGGAACAAGACCCGCGACTTCAGCAGGCTCCTGCAGAAATGGGGCTTTTGGGACGACGTGGAGGACATCTTCTTCCTCCGCCGCGCCGAGGTCGAAGAAGCGATCGTGGACCTGCAGATGGCCTGGGGTGCCGGCGGTAAGCCGCAGGGCGGCTTCCATTGGCCGCAGATCATCGAGCGCCGCAAGGAAATCTACGCCGCGCTCGACGCATGGAACCCGCCCCCTGCCCTCGGCCCGGTCCCGCAGGAGGTGAGCGAGCCGCTGACCATCATGCTCTGGGGCATCACCCCGGAAACAGTCGAACGCTGGCTGACCGCCCAGGACGGCGGCGGAAGTAGCAACACCCTGTCGGGCTTCGCGGGTTCGCCCGGCGTCGCCGAGGGCCCCGCCCGCGTCGTGCTGCGCCCGGACCAGCTCGACACCGTCCAGGAAGGCGAGATCCTCGTCGCCCCGGTCACCAGCCCGAGTTGGACTCCGGTGTTCGGCCGGATCCGCGGAGCGGTCAGCGACATCGGCGGCATCATGTGCCACGCCGCGATCGTCTCCCGCGAATACGAGCTGCCCGCGGTCGTCGGCACCGGTTTCGGCACCTCGACCATCAAGACGGGCCAGTTGATCCGCGTCGACGGCAACACCGGCACCGTCACCATCCTCGACGAGGCCACCGACGCCTCCTGATCGACTCTCGGCGGCCACCACCGAAGCACGTGAAAAGGAACAAGACCGTGGGTAAGTACACGAAGAAATTCAACGAGGTCCGCTCCACCGACCGCCCCCTGGTGGGCGGCAAATGCGCCAGCCTCGGCGAGATGGTCCAGGCCGGGCTTCCGGTACCAGACGGATTCGCCGTCACGATCGATGCGTACGAGGACTTCAGGGACGACTCGGATCTGCGCACCGAACTGAGAAGCCTGGTCTTCGGCGTCGACCCGGACAGCTCGAAGTCACTGCAGGACGCCCACGATCAGGCTGTGGCCCTGGTCCTCGAGAGGAACCTGCCGGCCGCGATCGAGGGCGAGATCCGCGAGGCGTATCTCGCCCTGTCCCGGGAAACCGCCCGTCGCCGCGGCACCGGGGACACCGACCGCATCCCGGTGGCCGTGCGATCCTCATCCGTCGACGAGGACGGGGACGCGGCCAGCTTCGCCGGCCAGCAGGAAACCTATCTCTGGGTGGTCGGCGCCGACGACGTGATCGCGAAGGTCCGCGAGTGCTGGGCGAGCCTGTACACCCCGCAGGCCATCGCCTACCGCGCTGGGATGTCCGAAACGGATGCCGCCGAGGCGTCGAAGATCTCGGTCGGCGTGCAGCTGATGGCCGACGCCGACGTCGCGGGGGTGACGTTCACGGTCAGCCCGCGCACCGGCGACCGGTCCGTGATCGCCATCAACGCGAGCTGGGGACTCGGACAATCCGTGGTCTCCGGGGAGGTGACGCCGGACGAGTACTGGCTGACGAAGATCGGGCCCGCCCTCACCAGCAGCCGGATCGCGTCGAAGGAACACGAATACGTGCCCGCCCCGGACGGCACCGGTGTCATCTTCCGGGAGGTCGACGAGGCCCGCCGCGAGGTCTCCTGCCTCAGCGACAGCGAACTGATGCAGCTCGCCGAGATCGGGTTGCGGGTGGAGGAACACTACGGCTGTCCCCAGGACATCGAGTGGGCCCTCGAGCGTGACGGCGACGGCACCAGCCGGGTCATGCTGCTGCAGTCCCGCCCGGAAACCAACTGGAAAAAGCGCAAGGAAGAAAAGAGCAAGCGCACCTCGAGCGCCACATCCAACCTGCTCGGGTTCGTATCCGCCGCAGCGAAGGGACAGACCCGATGAGCACCGACACCACCCCGAGCTGGCAGGACATCCTCGACCTGGTCACCCAGCTCGACGACGGCAACTACGACACCGCCGCCGTCGAATTCGGAGACGTCTCCGTCCGCCTCTCCCGGGGCGGCGATCTCCCCGCACCCGCCGCAGCCCCGGCGACACCGACAGCGTCGACCGGACCCCTGCCCGCGCCGGCGCAACCCGTTGCCGCGTCGGCGCCCAGCGCGCCCGCACCGGTAGAGGTCGAACAAACTCCGGCACCACCCACACCGGAGGGAACCACCGTCCCCGCACCCATGATCGGCGTCTTCTACCGGTGCCCCTCCCCGGGCGCACCCCCCTTCGTCGAACCGGGCGAGCGCGTCGAACCCGACACCACCATCGGCATCATCGAGGTGATGAAGCTGATGAACCCGGTCACGGCCGGAGTGTCCGGCACCCTGACCGAGATCCTCGTCAAGGACAACGAGCAGGTCGAATACGGGCAGCCGCTCGCCGTCGTCACCGAGGCAGGCACGCCATGACCACAAGTGACACGACGAAGAAGCCGGTGGTACTGATCGCCAACCGCGGCGAGATCGCCGTGCGGATCGCCGCCGCCGCCCGCCGCATCGGCGCCAGCCCGGTCCTGGCGGCCAGCACCGCCGACATCGGCTCACGGGCCGCGCAACTGGCGGACCGGGTCATCGTCATCGGCCCCGCCCAGGCCGGTCAGTCGTACCTGCGGCCGGAGTACGTGGCCGAGGCCGCAGTGCACGCCGGCGCCGACGTCGTCCACCCCGGCTACGGATTCCTCAGCGAGCAACCCGAACTCGCCGAACTCCTCGAAGCCGAGAACATCGCCTTCGCCGGCCCGCGCCCCGAGACCCTCCGCGCCGTCGGCGACAAGAGCAGCGCCCGCAAGGTGGCCGTCGCCGCCGGTGTTCCGGTCGCACCCGCGACCGAGATCGACGACGTGAACAACGTGGTGCCGCTCGCCGAATCCATCGGCTACCCCCTGCTGATCAAAGCGGTGCACGGCGGCGGTGGCCGCGGCATCCGCCTGGTCACCGGCCCCGAGGACCTCGCACGGCTGGCCCCGCAGGCCGCCGCCGAGGCCCAGGCCGCGTTCGGAAACGGCGCGCTCTACCTCGAGCGCTTCTACCCGGCGGCCCGGCACGTGGAGGTGCAGGTGTTCGGTGACGGGCAGGGCGGCGCGCAGATCTTCGGGGACCGGGACTGCTCCGTGCAGCGCCGGCATCAGAAACTCATCGAAGAATGCCCCGCCTGGGGCCTCACCGAAAGCCGGCGCACCGTACTGCACGACTCCTCCCGCGCACTGGTCCAGGCCCTGCGCTACCGCGGCGCCGGCACCGTCGAGTTCCTCGTCGACACCGAATCCGAGGACGTCGTCTTCCTGGAAATGAACGCCCGCATCCAGGTCGAACACCCCGTGACCGAGGAGGCCTACGGAATCGACCTGGTCGCAGCCCAGCTTCGCCTGGCCCTCGGGCAGGACCCGCAGCTGCCCGACGTTCCCCCGGTGCCGCCGGCCGCCGTCATCGAGTTGCGGATCAACGCCGAGGATCCCGGCAACGACTTCCGGCCCAACCCGGGCGTCATCGACCACGTGTCCTGGCCCACCGGGCCCGGTGTACGGGTAGACACCCACATCTACGACGGCTACTCGTTCCCACCGTTCTACGACAGCCTGATGGCCAAGCTGATCGTCCGCGCCGACACCCGCGACGCCGCTGTGGCGGCCGTACAGGCGGCCGCGCACTCGGTGACCGTCGAGGGCGTCACGACAACACTGCCGCTGCACGCATTCGTGCTCTCACATCCCGATTTCGTTCACGGCGGTGTCAGCACCTCGTGGTTCGGGCCGATCTGGGAGCAGCACCAAGCCCAGCGAAAGGAAGCACTCCGATGACCACCCTCGTCCCCGACCCGACCGCTGCCCGCCCGACCACCGCAGCAGGGCGCCGGAAGCCGATCCGTCTGGTGGACACCAGCCTGCGCGATGGAAACCAGAGCCTGTGGGGCGCCACCGGTTTGACCACCGGGATGGTCGAGGCCGTGGGCCCGTTGCTCGATCAGGTCGGCTACGAGGCCATCGACTTCACCAGCTCCACCAACCTGTCGATGGGCGTGAAGTGGCACAACGAGAACCCGTGGGAACGGATCTCCCGCATGCGGGCCGTCATGCCCAACACCCCACTGTCCGCCATCACCACCGGCATGCGGTTCATGTCCTGGGAGAAGGCGTCCGAGACCGTCATGCGGATGGCGCTGCGCCTGATGGCCCACCATGGACTGCGCCGTCTGCAGATCGCCGAACCGATGAACGACGTCGAATCCCTGCTCCGGGTCGCCCAGTGGGCGAAGGAAGAGGGGATCGAGCAGATCGTCGCGGCGGTGACGTTCACCGAGAGCCCCGTGCACACCGACGAGAGCTACAGCCGAAACATCAAGGCCTACACCGCCAGCAGCTACGTCGATTCGGTCTACGTCAAAGACCCGGGTGGGTTGCTGACCGTCGAACGGACCCGGCAACTGATCCCCGGCGTCCGCGACGCCGCCGGTGAGAAGACCCTGGAACTGCACAGTCACTGCACCACCGGCGCGGCGTCACACCTGTACCTGGTGGCGGCCGAGCTCGGCGTGGACGTCCTGCACACCGGTCTCGGTCCGCTCTCCAACGGCACCGCCCAGCCCGGACTCGAGAACCTGGTCGGCAACCTCGACGCCCTCGGCATCCCGGTGCAGGCCGACCGTGACGCCGCCGCCGCGGCCGCGGACATCCTCTACTCGATCGCCAAATCCCAGAACCTGCCCGCCGGGGCGCCGACCGAGTACGACCTGAGCTTCCACGTCCATCAGGTGCCGGGCGGGATGATGGGCACCCTCAAACGCCAGCTCGGTGAACTGCGGATGCTCGAGCAGTTGCCCGCCGTCATCGAGGAGACCGGCCGCGTGCGCGCCGACCTGGGCTACCCCATCATGGTCACCCCGTTCAGCCAGTTCGTCGGCAGCCAGGCGCTGATGAATGTGCTCGCCGCCCAGTCCGGGCAAGAGCGCTACAGCCGAATCCCCGACGAAGTGGTGCGGTTCGTGCTGGGCCACTTCGGCACTCCCGAAGGCGAGATCGCACCCGAGGTCCTCGAGAAGGTGTCGGCGCTGCCCCGCGCCCGCGAACTCGACAAGAAGGTGCCCGAACCCACCCTGGCGGAACTGCACGAGGAATACGCCCGCCGCTTCGGACGACAATTGCCCGAGGAGGAACTGCTGCTGCGGATGGTGCTTCCCCAGGACCAGGTCGATTCCATGCTCGCCGCCGGACCGGCTCCGCGCTGGTCCCCGGCCGGCACCACCCGGCGCAGCGCCCCGGTCACCACCATCACCGAGTTCATCCGCGCCGCCCACGAACTGCCCCGCTGGAAGTACCTCGCCGTCAACCGCGGCACCGAACGAGTCGAACTGCGCCGCAACACCACCGGAGGCACCGAATGAACCGCGACGAACTCCTCACCCGGCTCGCCGATGTCCGCGGCGTCATGTTCGATATCGACGGCTGCCTCGTCATCTCCGACGGCCCCAGCGGAAAGGGCGGACGGGCACTGCCCGGTGCCCCTGAGGCCATCGATCTGATCCGCCGCACCGGCCGGAGCATGGCCGTGTTCACGAACGGCTCCATGCAGACACCCCACGAGATCGCCGAATCGCTGCGCTCCCTCGATCTGGACGTCCGCGACGAGGAAGTCCTCACCCCGGCGGTCGTGGCCGCCGAAACCATGCAGACCCTGCATCCGGGACGGCCCCTACTCGTCTTCGGTGGGCCCGGAGTCCAACACGACTTCCTCACCCGCGGCCTCGACGTCGTCGACCTCGATCGCGCCCTGGCCGGGGAACCGACGAACGCCGCCGCAGTCGTCATCGGATGGGACGTCGAGTTCGGCCGGAACAAGCTGCAGATCGCCGCCGAAGCCGTCCTCGCCGGCGCCCCGATCTACTGCACCTCCGACGCACGCTCCTTCGCCTCCGAACACCGCCTGAACGTCGGAGTATCCGGCTTCATCGCCGCGGGTCTGAGCCACGTCACCCAGCGCCCCTACCGCATACTCGGCAAACCCGCCCCCGAGGCATTCGAGGTCCTGACCCGACGCCTGCAGGTCGCTCCCGAGCAGATGCTGATCATCGGCGACGACCTCACCCTCGAATGCGCGATGGCACGCCGCGGCGGTGCACTGGGCGCCCTGGTGACCACCGGAACACATTCGGCGGCCGACGCGGATCAGGCACCGCCCGAGCACCAACCCGACCTCATCATCAGCAACCTCGGCGAGTTGCTGGAACTGCTCGCGGCGGCACCTGAGCGCGCCCCCTCCCGGCTCGGATAGACAAGGACCAACGATGTCAGTTCTCAGCGAGCCCACCGCCGGCCGGCCCGTCACGTGGCAGCCCACCGTTCGACAACAACAACAGTCCCGACTCTGGGACTTCATGACCTGGGTCGGTGAGCACCGGCACGTTCACCTGACCGACTATCGCGCTCTCTGGCAGTGGTCCGTGCACGACCTGTCCGCCTTCTGGGACTCGGTCCGCGAATACTTCGGGGTCCTCGGCGACGGATTCGACGAACCCGCCCTGGCCGAGGACCGGATGCCCGGAGCCTGCTGGTATCCGAACGCGACACTGAACTTCGCCGAAAACGTCCTGCGGCACGCCCAGGACCCCGCCCTCGCCGGCACCACCGCGCTGTTGACCGTGACCGAGGAGAACGCCGTCACCGAACTCACCTGGCGGCAACTCGACGCCCAGGTCGCCTCCCTGGCCGGTCACCTGCGACGGCTCGGTGTCGAACCGGGAGACCGCGTCGCGGCGGTACTGCCGAACCTGCCCGAGGCCATCATCGGACTGCTGGCGACCGCGAGCATCGGTGCGATCTGGACCATCAACTCACCCGACCTGTCCGCGGCCGCCACACTCGACCGCCTGCGCCAGCTCGAACCGAAGATCCTGATCGGAGTGGACGGCTACCGCTTCAACGGAAAGGACTTCGACCGGCGCGAGCACCTGACAGCGGTGGAAGCCGGCCTGCCCGGCGTCCGGCACACCATCGTCGTCCGCAACGCGTATCCGGCAGCGCCCGAACCGGACTGCGCCCGACTCGACTTCGCGGCCCTGGTCAACGATACCGCCGCCGCCGACTACCACCGCGTCGCGTTCGATCATCCGCTGTGGATCCTGTTCTCCTCCGGCACCACCGGCGCCCCCAAGGGCATCGTCCACGGACACGGCGGCATCACCTTGGAGGCCTTGAAGGGCACCGGCCTGAACCAGGACATGGGCCCCGGCGACCTCTACTACGTCGCCGCCAACACCTCCTGGATGGTCTGGAACACCCTGGTCAACAACCTGATGTCCGGAGCATCGGTCGTCACCTACGCCGGCTCACCGATGTTCGGCCGCAAAGACCGCCAGTTCGAAATCATCGCGCTGACCGGCGCCACCATGTTCGCCACCGGCGCCGCCTACCTGTCCGTGGTGGAAAAATCCGGCCTGCAACCCCACGCGGACTGGGATCTGTCCCGCCTGCGCGCGATCCTCTCCACCGGATCCCCGCTCCCGGACTCCACCTGGCGGTGGGTGCACGAACACGTCAAACCCGATGTGCACCTCGGCTCCGATTCCGGTGGCACCGACATCTGCAGCGGCTTCATCGGATCCAACCCCCTCGAGCCGGTGCACCTCGGAGAGTTGCAAGGCCCCCTGCTCGGCGTCGCCGTCGAGGCGTGGTCGGAGACCGGCGACCGGGTTGTCGGCGACGTCGGGGAAATGATCATCACCCGCCCGATGCCCTCGATGCCGGTGTTCTTCTGGGGCGACACCGACGGTGCCAAGTACCGCAGCTCGTATTTCGAGAAGTTCCCCGGCGTGTGGACCCACGGAGACTGGATCACCGAAACGACCGACGGCGCGTTCGTGGTGCACGGCCGCTCCGATGCCACCCTCAACCGGGGCGGAGTCCGGCTCGGCAGCGCCGACATCTACGCCGCACTCCAGCACGTTCCGGAAGTGTCGGACTCCTTGGTGATCGGTCTCGAACAGCCGAACGGCGGCTACTACATGCCGTTGTTCGTGACCTTAACTCCAGGCCAGACGTTGTCCGCCGAACTCGACGCCAGAATCCGCGCCACCATTCGGGAACACACCTCGCCGCGGCACGTCCCGGACGAAATCATCACCGCACCCGCCATCCCGATCACCCACGCCAACAAAAAGATCGAGGTACCGATCAAGAAACTCTTCGCCGGCCACAACCCGGCCACCGCCGTCAACCGCGGGTCGCTGGCCAACCCCGAGGCCATCGACTGGTACATCGATCAAGCCCACACGTTCCGCGCCGCCCAAGAAACCACCCGCACCCAAGCACCTGCGGCCGGCGGCGAGTCGAACACACAACTTCCCGAGGAGGTAAACGCACGATGAGCACCAAATACGAGTACGGCATCGACTTCGACAAGATCGACGCCATCGACATCCACACCCACGTCGAGATCGACGGCTGCGGCCACCGGTCCCTCGACGACGAACTGATGGCCGCGTCGGAGAAATACTTCAAGTCCGGCGAGGAACGCACCCCGTCCATCGACGCGATCGCCGACCACTACCGCTCGCGCAACATGGCCGCGGTCGTGTTCACCGTCGACGCGGCCTCGGCCAGCGGACACGCCGCCAACTCGGTCGAGGAAATCGCCGAGGGCGCGGCCCGCCACAACGACGTGCTGATCCCGTTCGGGTCCGTCGACCCCTGGCAGGGCAAGGCCGCCGTGCGGCGCGTGCACCGGCTCGTCGACGAATACGGTGTGAAGGGGTTCAAGTTCCACCCCAGCATGCAGGGATTCGAACCGAACGACCGGCAGTTCTACCCGCTCTACGAGGCCATCACCGAGGCCGGGGTCCCCGCCCTGTTCCACACCGGTCAGACCGGGATCGGCGCCGGACTGCCCGGCGGCCACGGCATCAAACTGCGCTACTCCGACCCGATGCTGCTCGACGACGTCGCCGCCGACTTCCCCGACCTCACCGTGATCATGGCCCACCCGTCGGTGCCGTGGGTCGACTCGCAGATCTCCATCGCCACCCACAAGGCCAACGTCTTCATCGACCTGTCCGGGTGGTCGCCGAAGTACTTCCCGCCGCAGCTGGTCAAGGCCGCCAACAGCATGCTCCGCAACAAGGTGCTGTTCGGCTCCGACTTCCCCGTCATCCAGGTCGACCGCTGGATGAAGGACTTCGAGAACCTCGACATCAAACCCGAGGTTGCGCCCCTGATCTTCAAGCAGAACGCGCTCCGCGTCCTCGGCATCAAACACTGAATCGCCTTACCGCTGCTGCCGCAGGACTAGCACTAGCGGACAACACTCAACGGCACAACACGCTAACTTTCCAGGGAACGTTCGGCACTGGCCGTCTCGCACCCGGATGGTCCCGTCTGCGTAGCGGACGGCCTTGATCGCTTGGAGTACACCGTGTTCGCGGATCGATTCGGTGAGTTCGGCGAGCTTGACCGGGTCGACGGTGTCGCGGGTGTTGGGTTCGATCTCGGCCTCGACCGGGTTCAGGTAAACCAGTTCCGCGTCTGCGGCGGTAGCGATTTCGGTGGTGTTTGCGGTCATGGTGTTCTCTCTCCTAGGGTGAGAGGAGAACACCGGGCAGGTACCAGCTGTCCGGTGTTTCCTTTTTCTCCGTGGGGCTTTCGGCGATGTCAGGCGGTCCGGAGCACCCGCGTCGGCGAGGCTGTGAACAGGTCGGTGTTGATCTGCGCGACCAGCTCACGAGCGACCAGTTCGAGGATCGGTCGCGGGTCGCTCTCCCATCCGGCGAGGATGACGGCCCGACCCCGGATCGGGATGTCGGTGCCTGCCCCGTAGCGGGCGACGATCGCGCGGGCCGCGTCGTTCTCGGGCTGGCGGGGGTCGAAGCGGTGGTTGGCACCGGCGAACAGGCAGGCCACACCGGGGCGGCCGTTGCCGCCGATCGGGTAGGCGGCGAGGCGATAGTCGCGAACGGCGTCCAGTGCCGCGCCGCGCCCATCGGCGATCCGGCGGCTGGTCCAGAAGTCGTCCACACGCATGTCGGTGACCTGCAAGGTTCCGTCGGTTTCGATGGTGATGCCGGTGATGGTGTCGATGCTACGGGTCATGGGGTTCCTCCTTCGGTGATGAGGGTTTGGGGTCAGGCGGTGAGGCCGAAATCGGCCGGGTTCACCGGCCGGTGGGCGGCGAGGATGCGCGGGTCGGCCGGTTCGAGGTCGAAGACCATGCCGAGAAGGACGGTGCGGGTGTCGGTGTCGAGGTCGTCGAATCCCGGATCGCCGGGGATGGCGAGTTCGGCGTAGATCACGCGTGCGACGTCGAACGGGTCGAAGACGGAATCGAGAATGATGGTGTTGCTCAACGGAATGCCTCCCGTGCTCGGATCAGGCACCTGCGGCCCCTGATCGTTCTTTTTGCGCCTGCTGGCAAGGGAGGTTCGGATCGGCGGTATCAGGACGGGGTGCAACCCCTGGGCCGAGAAAGTTTCTCCTGGGAGCGAAGCGAGTACGGGGGAGAAAGTTTCTCGGAGCCTTGTGCCGGCGCAGCCGCCAGGGGTTGTTCCCCGGCCGCCGTCGATCAGAATCGGAAGGCCAGCAGGACAAAAGAACGATTGCTCTTCAACAGAGCGGAGCGCAGCGGAGCATCCTCTCGGAGGACACCGCAGGTGGCCTGGTAACCGCCGAAGGCGGGTACATCGGGATCGGAACTCGCCCCGTTGAATTGGCCAGCGGCTTGCTGGCCGTTTAATCAGTCGTGCAGGGTGCGGCGTCGCACCTGGCGGCGAGCGTGCCGGGCCATGAGGTGCGCCTTGTTCTTTTCGCTGCGGAAGATCTCGCGGTTCACGGCCTGCTCGATCAATCCAGGCTCGTCGAGCACACGCCGCGCGGCGAGGCGCATCAACTCAGCGCGATCGGAGCCGACCCGTGCTGCCAGCGCGTCGAGCTTGTCCCGTAGCGGGGGGTCGAAGTGCACATTCGCCCTGGCTGGATAGATTTCGGGTCGGAGGTCTCGCAGTGGGGCGATGGTCTCCAGGTCCGTGGTGAGGTCACCGGGCTCGTCGAGTAGGCGCCGTAGGGCGACTCTGAGCAGTGCGGTGTTGAGCTTGTCCCCGTATCGGCCGGCGAGTCTCCAGATTTGCTGCTTGCTGGAAGGGTTGACCATGACGTTGACCCAGTCGGACAGTCCGGTGCGATCGGCCTCGCGGAGCATCGGGTGCTTGTAGCGACCGGGGGTTTCGTGGAATCGGTGCAGCGCGATCCGCATGAGTGCGCTGACCGTGGTGTCGTACTCGGCGGCCAGCGCCGAGAACTTCTGCGCGGTATCCGGTTCCAACTTGATCTTGAGCATGACCAGCGGGATCGCCCGCAACGCTTCCGAGAGTCGACGCTGTTCGGCGAGGCCGTTGCCGACGGCTTTGGGTTGGGTGACAAGTCGCCGCAGGCAACACGTATAAGCGCCCCGAAACGGCGCGGCCCGATTCCCTCGGCCATGTCCTCTAGCCTGCGTTTGGTCTCAGGGTCGAAGCGAAGCGCGATGGGATCGCCCACGGGGATCCGACCTGGCCTCGTCTCCGTCATTCCTCGATCTTCTCGTCCGCCTGTGCGCATGGTTGTGCCCCGACATCGGGGGCTTGGGTGACGCCGGGGCACAGGGGGGATGTTCAGAAGCAAAATTGGGGGGATGCTCCAGAACGACCTGACCTGAGTCTACGGCCCGCCCCCGACAGGCGATCACGTGGCCACGAATCGCAGTCAGACGGATTTGGGAGGAGTGAACCAGCGGTCCGCTTGTGGTTGCGCCCCATCACAGGGCGGGGTTCGCACTGGCTGCCCGCAAGTCCGGCAGTAGTGAGAACGATGCCCGCTCATGCCGGTTGCTACCGCGGCATCACAGCCGTTCTCACCGACACGACGCTAGGCCGACGGTTCGACGTCCTGTCGTGGGGGTCGATTGTCGAGAAATCGCAGAAGCTCGATCCAGGGCATTTCGAACGCATCCGCCAAGGCCTCTATGTGGTTGATGTTCATGTCAATCCTGGCGAGCTCGAGACGCTGCAGGGTGGAGCGGCCGACACCCGCCCGTCCCGCGAGGTCGTCCTGAGACCATCCTCGCGCATTACGCAGGGTGCGGAGCTGCACGGCGATGTTGTTACGTATCGCCTCAACTTCCGGCGCGACGATGAGGCCACGGTGCTCCTTTCGATTCCCCGCTACTTCGGAGGCGCTACTCGAACCTCATCCCTTCGAGGACCGCGGGTCATTCCCGGGAGCGATTGTGTCTTGTGCACGAATCGTTCCGTCTTTTCCACGGACCTGCATCTCGCCCCCGCCGTCTTTGCCGAGTATCTCTCGTGCACGGCTGATGCCCTCTGCTTGAGTTCCTGTCACTGCGCTCGCCCGGTTGGAACCCGGCTTGCGCACTTCCCAGGAAGAGTCATCGCGTCGCTGGACAACTCGTTTGTTCGGTCCCGCCATTGTTATCTCCATCGCTCGTGGTACGTAATACGCAGTTCCGCCAGCGCGACAATTACGCTGGTGGAGAAGTTTGAAGCTTCGGAAGCAGGGAAACGACACGTCGTCGGACGCGATCGTCCGGCTGCACACCACTCGCAGTCGTACCTGGATCGGCTTGCGGAGTTCTCGCCGTCGCGGCCCGGAAGAGCTGGCTCGGCACCCTGCATTCGTTGATGAGGATGTCCTGTTCGATCCCTTCCTCACCGAGGATCTCAATCGCCTTCGGCAGCAGGGAGGGCTGTTCGAGGATCTGCACCTGACCCGGCTCACTGCGCCGCCAACCTCGCATCGAAACAGTTGTCATGGCGTTTCGGTAGGAGATGTCATTGAGTTTCCCCAGTTTTCGTGCACGGAACAGCAACGCCTGCATACTCACGCCCCACTGTTCCTTCAACTTGCCGAGCAATACCCACACATTGCCGCTCATGCTGGCGGGGAGCAGGTCGATAACCTCCTCGGCTGGCATCAGCAATTCGGACGCGAATCGGTTCGCTTGTTCCTCGACGATGCGACCTCCAGGCTCCGCGTCGGCATGCATCACAAGATGACCGAGTTCGTGGGCAACATCGAACCTTTGACGGTAGTAATCCCTCTTTGAGGGGTTGAGGACGACGACCGGCCGCAGGTGGCTGTCGAACGAGTACGCGTCGACGGCAGCGGTCTGCACAGGACTGAATACCACGAGGACACCGTGATTTTCGAGCAGTCGGACGACGTGCCCGGCCGGACCACCGCCCATACCCCACTTCTCCCGAACGAAGCGGGCGGCCCGTTCCGGACCGTCCCCGTCGGCATCATCGAGGTCCACTGGAAACACGGGCACGTCCAAGGTCGGGAACTCGACATACCGCTCCAGGCTCGTTGCGATATCGACCGCTAACTGCCCGTATGCCCGAGCTTGGTCTCGAGCGACCTGTGTAGTTGCACGTAACGATCTGAAATGCGGTGTGCTGGTGGGGACCGCAATCTCCTCTTGCCGCACCGCGAAAAAGGCAGGTTCGAGACCGAGCGCCAGAGTGAGTTCGGCGACCGTCGATGCGGTAGGCCGTTTGGTTCCAGACTCCCAGCCCGCCACCGCGGTCGGGCTCTTGCCGATCGCCTGCGCCAGTTCGCTCTTGCGCATCGCGGCGAGCTGGCGGGCAAGGATCAATCGGGAGCCGTCGAACAGTGCAGCTGCGTCTGCCGCCGACATGCCACCGGTCATTGCCGATCACTGGCCTTCGGTAGCGTCGAAGCCACTTTGCGGAGGCGGACCGGAGCGTCGGGAACACCGTCCGGTCCCGACGGCGTAGGCACGCTCGGACGCTGTCCGCCCTGGGTGGGAGGAAGGGTCAGCAGGTTCTCGTACCAGTACCAGGCCTGCCCACCACCACTATTGAAGCGAGTCCGCCCGAAGACCAGCTCGCGTCTCCCGCTGACGGCGTCCAGCGTGTGGGCCACCATGAATGTGGTCAGACTCGGCGCGGTCTGATCTGACTCGGCCAGCTCCGTATCGACGACGTCGAAGAGCGCGAGAGGCTGTTCGGTGGCTGGGGGAAGTTGCAAGGCCACTTGCTGCTTGGCCGGACTTCTCCTGGGCCACGGCAGTATGTCGATCTTGCCGAACTCGCAGGAGGCGAGGAGGAACTGTAGGTCACCGAGAGCCCAACCCGGGCTACCGTCCCGGTTGACCCGCCGCACGAGATCCGCGGGCAACACCGGCATGGATGTACGGTCCTTGTCCGTCAGCTCGACGCGCACCAGGTCAAGCCCAACGTTCTCATCGACTCCGGCTTGCAGCGCGTAGCGACCGCAGGAGAACACACGGTCGAGACGGTCCCGGAAGAGGGTGAACCGGAGAGAACCGAGCAGAGCGGTGTCATACCCCGCATCCTCGGAGTAGTCGTCCAGAGCTCGGCGCACCGCAGAGTCATAGGCCCACCGAACGCCGTCGAGTACCCCCGCAGTCCGCAGCCGAGGAATGATCTACAGTTTCTCACTCACACGGGCAACTATACATGACTTCCCAGTAATCACCGTGTCGAAATGAACCAAACCACGGATTATTCGTTCTATCCATCAACTAGGTTCTATCGGGAAGAGGTGGAGTGCGACTCTGGGGCGGGAGGGAACGACCGATCGGGTTCGCGACATAAATTGGGCCCTACTGACTCATTCGTGGGTGGTTCTGCCGGGTAATTGGGGTGGGTGGCCGCCGAGTCCGAGCATGGCCAGGGCGATGAGGGCATCGGGACTACGGAAGCCGAACGCGACGCGGGTGATGAGTCTGATCTTGGTGTTGACCGATTCGATCCGCCCGTTCGACAGGCCGTGTTCGATCGCGGCGAGGATCGATTCCTTGTGGGTCACGATGCTCTTCTGCAGCGCGACGAACTCGGGAATCCGGCATCGACGGGCCCAGCCGATCCACCGATCCAGCGCGACGACCGCGTCCTCGTGGCGCAGCTGGAACACCAACCGCAATGATTCTTTGAGCAGGTAGGCGCGGTGCAGGACGGGGTCCTCGAGTTCGATCAGCCGCAGCGTCACCGCCTGCTTGCCGGTCAGGTTCTCCGGATTCTTCAGCAGCGCCCACCGACTGTTCTTGACCACGGTGGCCTGCTCGCGGTGCGGATCGGGAGCGTTTCCGGTACCGGCCGATGGCCGACCTCGCGTACCGAACGTTTTGCGTGGCATGGCTTTCGCCCGGGCCCGGTTCCAAGAGCCTCTGCGGACCTTGTCGACCGCGGCGGTGGCCCAGGCCACCACATGAAACGGATCCGCGCACCGGATCGCGCCTGGGCAGCGTTCGGTGACGGCCTTCGCGATCCAGGGCGCCGCGTCGGCGGTGACATGGGTGATCTGCGCGCACCGTTCGGGTCCGAGCAGGTCGAAGAATCCGCGCAACGTATCGGCGTTGCGGCCCTCCGCCGCCCACACCAGCCGGCCCGAATCGTGATCGACGACCACAGTCAGGTACTTGTGGCCCTTTTTGTAGGAGATCTCGTCGATCCCGATCCGCCGCAGCCCCGCGAAACGATCGAAGGTCCGCTCGGTGTCCGCCCACACCCGATCGACGATCGATCCGACCGTGCGCCAGGCGACCTGCATCAGCTCGCACACCGCGGCCTTCGAGCAGTGCGTGGTCAGCCACGCGATCGTCTCGTCGAACCGCGTCGTATGTCCGGCTCCGTGTCGAGCCCAGGGCACATGCGCGACGACCACCCCGTGCTCCCGGCACACCACACGCGGCGCCCGCGCCTCGACGACCACCGTGGTCAGCCCGGCATCGAGGGCCCGCCACCGCCGGCGTCCCGCCCCGCCGTCATAGCCCGGGCACCGAAGCCGGCACACCCCGCACCGTGACCGGGCACGCAGCGTGGGCCGCACGGAGACCACGACGCACCCCGTGGCATCGTCGAACTCGACACCGTCCACGACCGTCTTTTCGACACCGAGGATCCGAAACCATATCCTGTTGTTGCGCACGCCGTTTTCCACATCTGTAGCGACCTGACCTTAGACAAGCCAGAACGCTACGGGGACAACGGCGTGCGCCCCGATACGGCCCTCACGTCACCCACAGATCGGTCAGTAGAGCCATAAATTGCCCGATAGGCGGCCTGGGCGTCCTACGGCCGCTCTCCGAGGACGTTGCTTGCCTCCTCCATTGCAAACACCCAGTCCGCCGTAGGGGTCGAGCGCAGCTCGATAAGTTCGAGTATTCGCATGAGATCGTCGCCGAGATTACGGGAGAAGATCGGCTCATGATGCGCAATCCGATTTCGCAGCTTCCGTATCGCCTCAAGATCGTCATAAATTCGGCGGCGGAGCTGCTCAGCAGTCATCCCCGAAGCATTCGGAAACAGCGTGAGGATCTGGTGATTCCAAATGCGCACATCGTGACGCGCAGTGAACATGCCCTGCCAGAAAGCGAACTTGAGCTCTGCGATCACCTTCCCTGTCGTCGGCTCTCGACGCCGCGTCTCGCGTAGGTCGCGCTGCGGATTAAACGGCCGCCCATTTGGGGAGGGAAGGCTCTGTTCGAACGTGTTGTCCCACGGCCACTGCGGGCCGTAGACAGTCGAGAGCGCATCCGAGACAGCGTTGCGCGTGGACACTTCAGCAAAGTGTGAGGGAAGCATCAGTGCAGCCGATATACGTGCATTCCACCCGTACAGATCGACTGCCTTCGTCGTGTCGCCTCCGGTAGCCGCGACGTAGGTGCTTGAGCGCGGAGCACTCAGTACCCTCCTGATCGCTGCTTCATTCGTTGGCTTGGCAAACGGCATTGAGAGAACGTACACTCATCGCTACGAGTCGTGGGACTTGCGGGCTTCGGCCTCCCCCCGCGGACACAGGAATTAGAAAATAGGACCCCGCGCTGCGGGGTCCTATTTTCGTTGTGGGAGCCTACCTCGGCTCCCGAGCACATAGCCGAGACCGGCCGGGCCGGTCGAGTCACCATCCAAGATTCATGAGTCCCGCTTCGCACGCCTTGCCCGGCCACTGACCAGCTCAGCGGCTTGGGTCGTGATGCTGTCCCGCCGCTGTTACCGAGCGTTGCCTGCAAGTGGCCTGGCTCGGGCCGCGGTGTCGTTGCAGCGAACTAAGGTCGCTCCATGCCCTCGACCTTCCAAGCGCTCGCAGTCGCTCTGCTCGCGCTCTTGCCCGGCGCGCTGTACGAGCTGGCCCGCGAACAGAGAGCCGGGAGATGGGGTCTGCGTGGAGCAGATCAGATATTCCGGCTCCTCGGATTCTCGGTCGCGTTCCAGGTCCTCATCGCCCCGCTGACGTACTGGCTCTACAGCCACTACATCGTCACCGGGCACGGTATCGAGGCCCATTCCTGCGACCGAGGAACGTATCGCACCGCACTACAGGATCTGATTCGCTCCGTACGTTCGATGCGCTGGAGCTGGCCGCATGTGGGGCAGGTTGGGAGCTCGTCTGCTCCTGGTTCTGAACGAGAGCTCACACTGAACGAGAGTTCTCTATCTGGGACGTCGTGGTGCGCACGGGCGCACGTTGTCCGTTCTCAAAGACATTCGAATCAGAACCAAACGACAATACTGTAAAGCGCTGTATAACAATCCATCTCCCGGTTTTGCGACACGCCCGGATCCTCCGTTCAGGTCCCGGAATTTCCGGGTGCGTCCCCTGCAGGTCACTCCATCGATCGAAGCTTCATTTACTCCTGCTGTGACTGATGGGGCTCATGATTCCTGTGAGAAACCTGAACGGCATGGTTTACGTTGCAGGGAGCGACTGGGCCCGCCGCTGACCGAAAGTCCCCTCACAGGAACCGGATGTCAGATGGCCAGAGTGATGAAGTACCTGAAATCGCCGCGTCCAAAACGGCCTTCACCTGCAAAAATGTTGATCGTGGCATCGTTGGCTTCGGTACTGTTCGCGACCGGCGGAGGGATCGCCGCGGCGCAACCCACCACCACACCGACCCCCACGCCGAGCACGACCACCACCACACCGCCGGCACCGACACCCACAGATTCCTCGGCGCAGCGTGCTGCGCCGAGCAGCACCGTTCCTTCGTCTCCATCGGCAACCACGTCGGAAACGGCACCCCCGATTGAATCGACCCCCGAGTCCTCGTCCACACCCGAGGCACCAACATCGCCGCCTTCAGCGAGCGGCCAAGTCGACAGTGGCGCGCCGACAACGACACCCGCCGAGTCCTCCGCCCCGAGCGTAACCTCCGCGCCACCGGCGGACGGGACGAAGATCCCCTACACAGGCAAGCCGACCGAGAACCCCAACGCGACCCTGGTCCCGGGCAAGATGCGGTCGGACCGAGAAGAGCTGCCCGAGGGGTTCACCAAGGAAGAAGCCGACAAGGCCGAGATGAAGGAGGCGGAGCTACAGAAACAAGCTCTCGGCCTCCGGGCCGCGGTGGCACCCGGCTGCCAGGTCTATTGGCCGTCGGATTTCCAGGTCTGCGGCGCCATCCGCGACAAGTACAACTCACTCGGCGCACAGTTCAGTTTCCTGGGCTTTCCCACCACCAACGAACTCACGAACCCCGACGGATTTGGACGTAGATCCGTATTCTTGTTGACTGAACTACGACACGCGTCTTAGCAGTTCACGACTGGTATTCGACGTTTGTGCGTATGGTCTGATTCGTGTCGGCAGCCGAAGAGGTTCCACGAGATTTGGCCAGATTGACAGTCCCTTCGACAGGTTCGTTGAGCGCGACCGGTGACCCTTGGCAGCCGTTGGTGATGATCGACCCGACAGGCGCAGCAGTGGAACCGGTGACCGCGTACTTCCGAGACTTACAGGCCCGAGATTGTGCGCCGACGACGGTGCGGTCGTATGGAATGGATCTGCTGCGGTGGTTCCGATTCCTCTGGTCGATCGATGTCGCATGGAACGCTGCAACGCGCGTCGAGGCCTGCGACTACTCAACATGGATGATATTGGGAGGCAAACCGATTCGACCTCACTGGCGTCACCCGGACGACGTCCCCGCACTGGGCAGTGCGAAGAGGAAGCCGTACTCCCCAGCGGTGAGAGCGCATAGTGAAACGGTGGTGCGGTGCTTCTACGACTTCCACCTCGACACTGGTGACGGCCCGATCATCAACCCGTTCCCACTTGCTCGATCCTCACGCCGTCAGCGGGTGCACGCACACCACAATCCGATGGACTCCTACCGCAACGAACGAACGGGGCTCTATCGCTCGAAGGTCCCCGCACGCATTCCACGGGCAGTGCCCGATGACGAGTTCAACGACATCTTCGCTGCATTGCCCTCGCATCGAGACCGCGCATTGGTCGCGTTCTACGTGTCCACCGGAGCACGAGCGTCGGAGTTGCTGTCGGCAACTGCCGGTGGTGTCGACCCAGGTCAGCAGTTGATCACAGTGGTGCGCAAAGGTACCCGGGCCGAGCAGCAGTTGCCGGCTTCGACCGATGCGTTCGTGTGGTTGCGGTTGTATCAGCTCGAGATGCAGTCGCTGATTCCGAAGGGGCGACGTCAGCCACTGTGGTGGACATCGCGAACACCGTTGCGACCATTGAACTATCACGCTGCGCACCGCATGTTCGAGCGCGCCGCACAACGCGCAGGCAGCTCGGCAACCCTGCACGCTCTACGGCATACAGCGGCGTATCGGATGGCCGAAGATCCACAGTTGCCGCTGACCGACGTCCAGTACGTCCTCGGCCACGCCCAGTTGGCGTCGACGCAGATCTACCTCACCCCACGGACCGAGGATGTGATCCGCAGAGTGCTACTTCATCACGCCGAGCAGACACGGCGCGTGCTCGAGCGGAAAACTCCACCACTCGCTCCCGGATACAGGCCCGAGTCGCTCGATGTGCTGTTCGGGACGGCTGTCCGATGACTGCAATCACCGATTTCGCGACTGAAACTGGGATTGTCGTGGATGAGACCACCCGAAGGACACGTAGGAAGTGGTCGGTTCCGGGCCGAGTCGTCGACGAGCCGTGGTGTGCCACGGAGCTCGACAGGGCGCAGGCGTGGACATTGCTGACGAGCAGCCCGTTCGTGTTCGAGGACTACAACAAACAGTGCGACCGTCGACGCGGGCTCGGACACGTGCTGGACTGGCTCGACGAACAAACCGGTCGAACTTGGCAGGACCGTTGGCGTTCCAGCAACATCGAGAACGCCGGAAATCAGTGGCGCAGCACCCTTGGACGCTGGCTCGAGCAACGCGATCTCGGTGGCAGATACCAGCTCGAAGTGATGGTTCGTGCAGTATCGACGCTGATCGCGGCCGACCTCGTCCGACCATCGCTGGCCTGGTTGATCGTGAGTAAGATGCGCATCAGCATCGTCACCGATGTGCCTCGTGGTCGCGCCGACATCGACTTCGACAGGCTCGACGCACTCTGCGCGTCCGATCCGATGATCTCCACGACGGCGGCGAATCGGTGCCGATATCGCGCTGTGCTGATCATCGCAGCCAAGGGCGGAACGATCAGCGATATCACCGTCGGTGATGTCGTCGAGCTACTGGACACCGAAGCGGGGTTGATCGGTTACGGCATCGGGGCCACCCGAGTGTTCTACCGCCTGCTGCACACCCTCGGAACCTTCGGAAAGGACGCTCCGGAGTCGTTGCGCGAATTGCGTAGTCCCGGCCAACGCAGTCCCGCCGAGCTGATCGATCGCTACCACATCGAGTGCACACCGATCCGCGATCTGCTGGTCGAATACCTCCGCGAGCGCCAACCGGTCCTCGACTACGGCAGCCTGACGGGGCTGGCGCGGATGCTGGGGAAACTGTTCTGGGCGGATCTGGAGAAACACCATCCTGGGATCGACTCATTGCGCCTGTCGGCCGAGGTCGCCGACGCTTGGAAACAGCGATTGCACAGCACAGGCTCTGCCACCGCCGAGGGCGCCATCGACGAGTCAGCTGGTACGCGAATCGGTTACCACGAATGCCTGACACCGGTCCGCGCCTTCTACCTTGACCTCGCACAATGGGCGTTGGAAGATCCAGCACGATGGGGCCCATGGGTTGCCCCGTGCCCGATCCGGGCAGGTGAAATCGATCGACGAAAAGCCACGCTGCGCCGAAAATCCCGGATGGACGCCAGAACGAGGGCACGGCTACCCGTGCTCCCAGCCTTGGTGCGCAGCGTCGATACACGCCGGCGTGAGGCATCGGAATTGCTGGATGCAGCCCTCACCGCGCAGCCAGGTGAAACGTTCACCGCCGCGGGACAGACGCTGGTCAGATCGCTCACCAGAGAATCGACGCCCGGGAAGGTCTGGGCTCACGACCCCGATACCGGGATACGTCGCGATATCAACCGTGAAGAGAGTCAATCGTTTTGGGCGTTCGCAGCAGTGGAGGTTTTGCGTTCGACGGGTGTGCGCATCGAGGAACTGACCGAGCTATCGCATCACAGTCTGATCCAGTACCGACTACCCTCCACCGGGGAACTCGTCCCTCTGCTGCAGATCGCACCGTCGAAAACCGATGCCGAACGACTACTGCTCGTCAGTCCCGAACTCGCCGACGTGCTCTCCGCAGTCATCTCGAGGATCCGCGGCACCACTGGCGCTGTTCCACTGGTACCCGCCTTCGACCTGCACGAACGGACCTGGCTACCTCCCGCGCCCCTGTTGTTCCAACGCCATATTGGATCCGAGAACCAAGCGATCGGCCCCCGGGCGATCCGAGACATGCTCACCACAGCCCTTGCTGCGACCGGTCTCGTCGACCACGCCACCGGTGATCCGCTTCGGTTCACTCCGCACGACTTCCGTCGTGTCTTCATCACCGATGCCATTCTCAACGGCCTACCGCCGCACATCGCCCAAGTCGTCGCAGGCCATCGCGATATCAACGTCACGATGGGCTACAAAAACCCTCGGGAATTGCATCAGACGGGAGCATTTCCGCAGGTCGCCTGCTGAATGCTCTGCGGTAACAGTTCCTCGGTAGGAAATGACACGCCGTCTGAGCTGCACCGCTTGCTCAATGCGCCCGTTTAATGCAAGATCCATGGCTTGAAGGGTCGCGGCAGATCGGGCTTGGGAGGCGACGGTGCGGCGTGGTGACCTAGCGGGTGCAGCGCACCTGGAGCTGGTGTCCGGTGTGGTGCAACTGCGTCCGGAGGACGCCATGGTGGAGGCGATGCTGCGCGGCTGGCGGTCGCAGCAGGCCGCGCGGGGCCTGCAGGAGGAGACGATCGCGCCTCGGGAACGGTTAGTGCACCGGTTCATCTCGTTCACCAACGAGTACCCGTGGCGGTGGGGCCCGGCGCATGTGGATGAGTGGACGCAGTCGCTGACCGGTGAACTGCATCTTGCGCCGTCGACCATCCGGGGTTACCAGACGGATCTGCGCTTGTTCAGCGAGTACCTTTGCGACGCCCGGTACGGATGGACTGCGGTATGCGAGGAGGAGTTCGGCCATGGTGAGCATCCGGTGCCGATCTGCCACGAGTGGAACACGATCGCGCACCTGAACGACTACGAGGGCAGTCCGGAGGCCCGGCCTTTCAGCCGCGACGAGCTGCAACGTTTCCTCGATTACGCGGATGATCAGGTCGACCGCGCGGTGCGGGCGAAACGCAAGGGTGCTTTGGCGGCCTACCGGGACGCCACCTTGTTCAAGGTCGTCTACGGCTGGGGGCTACGGCGCAACGAGACGGCGAAGCTGGATCTGGTCGACTGGGGCCGCAATCCCGCGGCACCGGAATTCGGCCGGTTCGGGATGCTGCACGTGCGTTACGGCAAGGCGGTGCGCGGGCAGCCGCCGCGGCGGCGCAACGTGCCCTCGGTGATGGGGTGGGCGGTCGACGCGGTGTCCGACTATGTCGAGAACATCCGGCCCCGGTTCGGATGCGAGGATCATCCCGCGTTGTGGGTGACCGAACGCGGCGGGCGAGTGAACCCGGCGGAGATCAACGCCCGGTTCGTGGCCTACCGGGATGCGCTGGGATTGACGAAAGCACTTACTCCACACAGTCTTCGACACTCGTGGGTCACTCATCTCACCGAGGACGGAGTTGACCGCCGGTTCATTCAGGAAGCTGTCGGGCACCGGTGTGACACCTCGACGGCACTCTACACGCACGTGTCCGGCGACTTCATGAACACCGCCCTGCGCAGGGCGCTCACCGCGGCCTTCGACGAGAATCGAGACCCGCACCCGAAGGAGACGTAAATGGCACGCAAACTGGACTATCGGTGGAATCTGCGCCAGGTGATGGCCTCCCGCGATATGTTCGCCACCACCGACCTGATCGAACCGTTGGCGCAGCGCGGGATCCGGTTGTCGTCCAGCCAGGTCTATCGGCTGGTCGTTGAGCGCCCAGAGCGGCTGAGCCTGAAAGTCCTGATGGCGCTGCTGGATATCCTCGACTGCACAATGGACGACCTGATCGAGCCGATCGCAGCGGCCGGTACTGCCCGCAGGAAACGTGCCGCCGGCGGCGAGGAAGCCGGCGTCGGTGACCTGCGCCCCAAACGCGCCCGCGTCAGCCGGACCGACGGCTGACCGATGGCTTCCGCGACGGCGGCTGAGGTGCTAGCCGACCCCATCAGGGTGATTGTCGAGTCGGTCCTGGCCCGCGACCCGACCCTGGGTCACGGTGTGGTCGTCGAGATCGCCGAGCGCATCGCGGGCAGCCGCCGGGCCAAACGCCGCCGACTCGCCCAGGCCCTCCTCGACAACCCAGCCCTGTTGGCCGACGGCCGTTCCCCAGCGCCACGAGTCGTCGCAGACCTGCTCATCGCCCTGCGCGCCGCCGGCGCCCGAACCGTGTCGCCGCCGGTCTGCGCCGAGTGCGGCAAGCAGCTGCGGACCATTCAACGCCGCGGCCAGGACTGGTACTGCGGCGTCTGCGGTCCTCCGCCGCCAGAGCCGTGTGGATCCTGCGGCCAACTCCGGCGGGTCTCCTGCCGGGACCGCGAAGGAATGCCCCGCTGCGTTCGATGCCCACCCGACGACGGCGATCCACTCGACGTGATCGTGGACGTCGTCACCGGCGTCGACGCGGCCCTGTCCGCTCAGGTGGTGGCCCAGGCGGTGCGGACCGCCGTTCCTCGAAGCAGCCAACGACGAGCTTTGGCCTGGGCACTGCAGGAGCGGCCCGAACTGCTGACCGGCGCCGGGGCCGAGGCTCCCGTGCCCGCCGTGCTGCGCCTGCTCGACCTCCTCTGCGACGCCGGCGCCACAACCATCGTCCACCCGGCCTGTCCGGGCTGCGACAGGGTCATCCACCTGCACCGGCCAATAGACGGAAAGTGGCTCTGCCGCAACTGCACTGCGAAGTCCCGCGCCCAACCCTGCGCACGCTGCGGAACCGTTCGCGAGGCGGCCACCCGCGACGAGCGCGGCAGACCCCTGTGTCCGCACTGCCTGACCACCGATCCGGCCAACCACGAGGACTGCGCCAGCTGCGGGCGCCGCCGCCCGGTCAGCGTCCGCACCCCGGAGGGGCCGCTCTGCCAGAACTGTCGGCCGCTTCCGACGAGAACGTGCTCGATCTGCGGACGGTCGGCACCCTGCGAGATCTCCATGATCACCTCCCAACCTTGGTGCAGGGCTTGCCAACTTCGCTGGGCCACCTGCCGCGACTGCGGACAGACCAGGCCGATCCGCGGCGGCACCCTCGACGAACCCCTCTGCGCCACCTGCGCCTGCCCTGACCCCACGATCCTGCGAACGTGTCCCACCTGCGGCGACCCCAACCGAGTCCGCTCCGGACGATCCTGTCAGCGCTGCAACCTCCGACGTCGGCTGCGCGGGTTGCTGATTTCCGACACCGGAGACATCCGTCCCGAACTGCAGCAGTTCCACGACATCCTCGCCGGCCACGAACGCCCGGCCACCGTGCTGCGTTGGCTGAACTACAACAAGGGGTCCACCGCCCTGCGGCAGCTCGCGACGGACGCGCGACCACTGACCCACGATCTCCTCGACGAACTGCCCGACGGCAAGCCCCTCGAGCATCTGCGCAGCGTCCTCGTCTCCACGGGCGCGTTACCGCCCCGAGACGAGAACATGGTTCGGCTCGAGCAATGGATCACCACCACGGTCGCCGAAAGATCCGACCCGGACCAGCAGCAGGTGCTACACCGATACGCCGTCTGGCATGTTCTGCGTCGGCTCCGCGGTCGGCTGCGTGACGCCGACACCACCCACGGACAGGCCGCCTCCGCCCAACGAATCATCAACGCCGCCATTGCCTTCCTGGACTCGCTCACCGACCAGGGCCTCACCCTGGCCACCGTCGGGCAGGGCGACCTGGACGCCTGGATGGTGAGCGCGAAACCCAGCCACCGCAACGGCGCGGGAAATTTCATCCGCTGGGCGCGACGACAGAAGCTGACCAGTCTGGACCTGCCGGCCAACCGCTGGTCGGGGCCGTCCGGCGTCATCGACACCGAAACGCGGTGGCAGCAGGCCCGCTGGCTCCTGCACGACGACACCGTCGAGCCGGAAGACCGCGTCGCCGGACTACTCGTCCTGCTCTACGCCCAATGGCCGGCCGTGATCAGCCGCCTCACCCTCGACCACGTCGACACCAACGACGACCGGACCCTGCTCCGCCTCGGCCCGGAGCCAGTGGTGGTTCCGGACCCCCTCGCTGGCCTCATCCGCCAGGTCGTCGGAACCCGACGAGGCCACGCCGTCATCGGTGACCAGGGAACGTCGGCCTGGCTTTTCCCTGGTGGCCGGCCAGGACGTCCAATCAGCGCCGAACGACTGGCCGAACGGCTCCGCCAACTCGGCATCCGTTCCGGACAATCCCGCTCGGCCGCACTGTTTCAGCTCGCCACCGACCTGCCCGCCGCATTGCTCGCCCGCATGCTCGGAATCCACCTTGGCGTCGCCGTCGCCTGGCAACGAGCCAGCAGCGGCGACTGGGCCACCTACGCCGCGGAGATCAGCCGTCGAGCACCCGCAAACGGCAGGCATTCAGACAGTTCCAATATCTGACGTCGCCAGAGGCCATCTACCCCCACGAGGCCATCGAAGCGCACCACGCGTTTCTGGCACGCCGCCGGTCGCTGCGCCCGACCGAGGAATACCGAGTACCAACCGATGCAGAATGGACCGAATTCCTCGGCCATTTCGAGCGTCGCACCGTCTCGACCGGAACATGCGGACGAGCATTCGGAACACCGTGTATCCACGAGCACGCATGCATTCGCTGCTCGATGCTCTGGCCCGACCCCGCCCAACGTCAACGCCTCGCGGACATCCGCGACAATCTCCACGCCCGCATCGCCGAAGCCGAACGAGAAGGGTGGCTCGGCGAGGTCGAAGGACTCCGCATCAGTCTCCTCGGCGCCAACGACAAACTCTCCCAAATCGACCGCAGAAGCCCCGCCAACACCAACGTCGAACTCGGTATGCCTACCATGGCGAAAGACGTCTAGACCCATGTTGCGGAGTCGAGTTGACGGGGCTGCCGAGTTCAGAGAATTTGTCAACGGTCCGATCTACTGGTCCGCTGCTAGCGGTGCGCACCCGGTAGTCAACCACTTCTTTGCCGCGTGGCAACGCAACAACTGGGAAACCGGCCCCTCGGATATCCCACTTCGGACGAGATCGTCAACCCCGACGGATTCGGTCGCCGGCAGGAGTTCCAAAACACCGCCGCCATCTACTGGAACGCCAACCAAGCCTGGGCGGTGCGTGGCGCCATCCGTGATAGATGGAACGTCGTCAATGCTGAGCGCCCCGATAGCCTCCTCGGATATCCCCTTTCCGACGAGGTCGTCCTCCCCGACGGACAAGGCCGCATGAACCGCTTTCAACGCGGCGTCATCTATTTTTCGCCTACGACGGGAGCGTGGGATGTTTCCGGGGCCATCGAACAGATGTGGGCCGGCGAAGGCTATGAGGCAGGAGCTTGGGGATATCCGACTGGCGCTCAGTATCAAGAGGGGCAGTACATCAAGCAGCCGTTCCAACACGGAACCATTGCCTATACGGCCGAGGTCCCTGTGTCGGCGTGCGAGCCTGACGCGGCATGCTTCTGGACAGGCACGTACTACACGGGCAATAGGTATATAGCGACAGGCTGGAGCGGTTGCCAGCCCACTGTTGCCCCTCTCAGATCGAGCATCAACAACACCGGCTACGTGTTCGAGTTGTTCTCGGGACCCAATTGCACCGGGAAGAGGGCATACGCGGGCTCGCCCTACCACGGCTTCGCAGCCCAATCAATGAACGCATGCTTTACGTGCCGACCGTCGAACTAGGGTGCTGGGCGGGTGTTCTCTAGCGAGAGATTGCGATGGTGATCGCGCGGTTGTCGATCGACGTGTCGACCGCGATCTCGGGTGTGCTGCTTCGGGTTCCGACGAAGGATTGCGCCACAGTGTCGCTGCTTGGGTAGCTGAGAACCTCGACTACTGCCGATGCGTCGCTGTCGGGCGTGAGGCGCATCGGCAGGCCGGGGCCCTCGCCGGCTTGATTCGAGTCCACCGAGGTCAGGTCGAGCTGCAAAATGCACGATCCTGAAATCTGCACGGCACCGTCTGTTCCTCGAAGAAGCGGCATTTGTACGAAGCGGGCGGACCAGCCCATCGATCCGTCGCCACCCAGACGAAAAGTGACGATCTCGCCGTTCGGGGTCCGCTCGAGATCGATCGAGTCCAGCGATGGTCGAGTCGGTGAAGGGGGAAAAGATTCACCAGGCGACACCGGCACCAACCCAGTGGGGACCGGCGGAGGATTGCCGACGAGGAGCTGCCCGGAGAACGACTCGAACTGTTGACACTGTCCATCCCGTGTCGTCTCACCGGCACCGGGGCTCGGGGGGGTCTCGTCCGGCGCTCCGCACGCGGTCGACAACCCCAGAACGGGAAGGCACAGGGCGAGGGCTGCCACAACTACTTTGCTTCGCTTAGCTTTGAGCACGTTGCAATCCTTCGTGGTCAGCGGTCGCCAGGGAATATCGCCTCATCAGCTCTATCGTCCCACTATCCGATTCCGTTCCAGAGCATGTCCGGCGGCCGCAACCCATCCGCCCCTCCCACCGCTCGGCACGTCCATGCCGCTGACGTCGCCGCTGTTCCGCCCACGCGACCGGATCGCAGCCGACCTACTCGCCTCCGGCGTCCTCACCGCTCACATGCGCGGATTCGGGATCGAACCAACCGGGGTCACAACGCCATTACGCCCACAGCGTCGTACCGATCCCACCCATATCCACCTACACACCGCACCAGGGTCCCCAGAATGAACATCAGAAAGTTCGGCAGTGGATTGCGGAGGGAGCGCGTAGTGGTGTTCGAGAGATTCTCCGATCAAGCCCGTCAGGTGGTCGTCCTCGCCGCCGGAGCCGCCCGCACCCACCACCAGAACTCCGTCGGCACCGAACACCTGCTGGTCGGGATCTTCGAGGCCGGCGGCCCCGGAGCGGCAGCGCTGACCTCATGGGGTGTCACCGCGCTGGCACTCGAGAGCAAGCTCGAGGGTGTCAGCGCACCGGCGGGCTCCGCACCGGCCGCGGGACACATCCCGTTCACTCCGAAGACGAAGAAGGTCCTCGAGGGCAGCCTGCGCCAGACCGCCCTGCTCGGGCACGAGGAGATCGGCACCGACCACCTCCTCCTGGCCCTGCTCGACGACCCCGCCTCCACCGGCGCCCAGATCCTCACCGACCTCACACCCCTCAACATCAGCGAGATGCGCCAGCACCTCCAGCACGAACTCGCCCAGCAACCCACTCCCGGCCCCGCCCACCGCATCCCCATCCGGCTCAGCGACGACGAATACACCCACGCCCACGACGCCGCCCGCACCGCCGGCCAGAACCTCGAAACCTGGATCCACGACCGCATCACCGACGCCCTCAACCAATCCGAATAGCAGCAGGTTCAGTCGGGGGGTGAAGAACAACTCCACCCCGATGAAGAACCACGCCACCAACGCCGCCACCGGCAAGAACGCACACACCAACGGCACAGCGAACTGCCGGGCGGGCCGCCACGGAACCATCACCAACCCGAACACCAGCAAGGCCGGTGCCACCTCGTCCACACCACCCATCATCGGCCGTGCCGATGATGAAACACCCCGGGACGTGTCATCTTCCCAGGTCAGAACGTTCACCCAGGGCGCGGTTCTTGCCGTCCATCCACGCGATCACATCGAACACCCGCAGTGCCGAAATCTCCTCGCGACGAGTGGTCCGACTACACCACACCCGCCCCACAATCATTCAGCGAGAGTTTCCAAACATTCTGCGGCACTTAACTTCCGAGTGTACTTTGCTGACGCAAGGCTATGCTCACGACGGTGATGGTGACGATGTCCGTGGACAGCAGGGCGGCACGGGCGATGCGGCGCCGGTCTCCTACCGCGGCATAGTCACGCTGGATTCCGGACAAGGCGCGCACGATCTCCTGCCCGGTCGAGGACTCGTGGCCGATGCGGTGGTGGTGATGGGCGATCGCGCCCCCCAATTGGTCAAGGTGGCCGGCGCATACTCCCGAATGCGGTCCGGAGCGATGATGTCGGCGGCATCGACGAGGTAGGCCCCGTAGGCCCGGCTGTGCGAGTGGCAGCCGGTCGGAGGTGGGCACGGAAAACGTAACGCAACTCGGTGTGACTCCGATCACATGTAAGCGTGGTTGTCGGAACAGCCACGCGGCTGCCGCGGCGGCCCAGCACCCAGACGACGAAAGCAGAATTCTGATGGCGACACCCCCTACCCCGACGATTTCCGTATCCACATCCCGCACACTGCGGCGGCCCAGCGTGATGAGCACCGCCGAGATCAAGTCGAGAATCGAAGCCATGTACGCCGACGACCGCCGACCCGACACTCCGACTGCGCGCTGACACGCGTGGCGCTTTGTTTCTGCTGCGTACGCCCGAACTGGATCTGCTTACACTCGAAACTGGATCGATCACTCGGCCTCGAACGCCACCCGCCCCCTCCCCTACATCCCCAAATCCACTGCCAGAAAACGACAATGGGAAACCCAGCAAGACGGAACCGAACCGGCGGACCACGATCCCCGCCGCCCCCGGAATGCTGAGGCCACCGCACGCCATGACCCCGGGAGCGTGTCGCGGGGGCCGGACCCTCTAGCCTGGCGGGTCCGAACACGCAGAGCATGAGGAAAGAAGAGCATGGCCACCGACTACGACGCACCGAGAGTCACCGACTCCGACGAGACGGACACCTCGCTCGAACAACTGACCGCCAGCAGGAAAGACACCCAGTCCCCCGTCGTCGACGTCGAGGACACCGACACCGCAGAGTCGTTCGAGCTGCCCGGCGCCGACCTGTCCGGTGAAGAATTCACCGTCCGCGTCATCCCGAAACAATCGGACGAATTCACCTGCACCAGTTGCTTCCTGGTCCATCACCGCAGCCGCCTCGCCCATGATGCGCAGCTGATCTGCCGAGACTGCGCCTAAAGACCATCGACACATCCGAAAACCTCGGACGTCTCCACACAGAAGGCGGTGCACCCCTCCTGACGTCACCTACCTGACCGGAGACACCACCACCGTGTGTCACTGCATCGCACACACTCGGTCCGAAGGGCCGGCGGTACCATCACCACGCCCGCGATAACGAATAGTGCAGTGACGGGGCGGTAGCTCAGTCGGTTAGAGCCGTGGACTCATAATCCATTGGTCGCGGGTTCGAGCCCCGCCCGCCCCACCGCCTTCACCGACCATCCGGTGTTCCCCGCTCGCTCTCCGTGTCGATGATGTCGGCAGGGCGTTGTGGTGAAGTCCGAGCCCAGGACACGTCGGGCTCGTCCACCATCGCCGGCCCACGATCACGGTGATGCCGGCGATCACCGCCTTCGGCGTCTCGCCGGTCGGGACATACCCCGGCGGGGCAAGGTATCTGCGGATTCGCACACCGTTGTGGGGTCCCGTTTCGCGTGTTCGGAGCGATATCCTGGTAGGACGTTTTCGTGAGGTGAGCGCCG
>NZ_JBHWUE010000033.1:27628-104581 GCF_042738615.1 Rhodococcus sp. NPDC059968 | reverse complement strand
CACGCGGGAGCTCAGGACGGTGTCGTGATCACGGCCGCGGAGACGAGGGACTCGACCCGCTCGGGCTACACCGGGAAGATGGGATGCGGGCGGTGCGGAGCGGTGGTCTCCGACCGGCACGCAATCGGTGGCTGCCGCTCCTGCGGTGCACAGGGTGTCCCGGTCAACCTGCACGCCCAATTCGACGCCTATGACCCGGTTGCTTCTGCCGAGCGGGCTCAGCCCGGCATCTTCCGGTGGCGGGCCGGTTTCCCGATCGAGCCGTCCACCCCCGCGATCAGTCTGGGCGAGGGCGATACTCCAGCGGTGCGCTCCGATGCGCTCGCCGACCTTCTCGGTGTCGCGTCCGTGGTGGTCAAGGACGAGACCCACAATCCGACCTCGTCGTACAAGGATCGTCTCGCTGCGGTGGCTGTCACCAAAGCGGTTGAGGTGGGGGCGCGGACCGTCGTCGTCGCCTCCACGGGCAACCACGGCGCCGCGACCGCGGCGTACGCGGCGAGGGCAGGGCTCGACTGTGTCGTCCTTGCTGCCCGTACCGCGTCAGCGCTGATGGTGGAGCAAATGCGCGCGTACGGTGCCCGGGTCATCGCGCTCCCCACCATTCCGGACCGCTGGACGGTGATGAAGGCCGCGGTCGAGGAGTTCGGCTGGTTCCCCGTCTCGGGTTTTCAGAGTCCGGTGGTGGGCTCACCGCCGTTCGGAATCGAGGGCTATAAATCCATTGCTTTCGAATTGCACGAGAAGCTCGCTGCGACACCATCGCTGGTGATCGTGCCCACGGCCTACGGCGACGGTCTTACCGGGATATTTCGGGGATTCGAGGAACTGCGCGCCGCGGGACACATTTCGAACGTGCCCCGCATGATCGCCGCCGAAGCGCTCGGCGCTCATGCTCAGGCGCTCCAGGCGAACAGTGCCGATCTGGTACCCGAGATCGAGCGACGACCGACGCTGGCCTTCTCCGCGGGAACCCCTGTCGGCACCTACCAAACGCTCGCGACATTGCGGCTCAGCGCCGGCTCCGCCGTCGGACCGATCACCGACGACGCGATCCTGAGTGCCCAAGCCGTGTTGGCCCGTGAAGTCGGGGTCTTTGCCGAGACCACGTCCGCCATGAGCTTGGCTGCCGCCGTACAACTGCGCGAGGACGGAGCCTTGAGCGCGGCCGACGAGCTCGTGCTCGTGATCACCTCGAGTGGCCTCAAATCGGCCACGGAAGCCGCCGCGCATCGGGCGGACATACCGACCATTGAGCCGGAACTGGATGCGTTGGTTGCGGCCTTGGCATCTGGTGTATGACGCGGTGCGCCACCCCTGGATCGGCAGTGCTCTTGCGTGAGTTCCTTCCCGGGGAGTCAGGAATGACACTGCTGGTAGGGACCTACGCCGCGCCTGCCATCCATAATTCACCCGAGCCGATTACCTCTGCTTGAGCGTGGTCCACAAGGTCGTCAACTCACAGGGTTCCTACCAAATCGGACCTGCGATGACACGTGCTTGACGATGAGGGATGCGGGTTGGCGGTCGCCGAGATGGTTGCTTGAAAGACGTTGCACGAGTGGAACTCCGGCCGGTTCGTCCGGCCGGAGCCGCGGCCGAGTCGTGGCCTCGGGTCCGTGATCAATGTGACGGGTCTGGTTGCGGGTCCGTAGCTTTCTCGGCATCTGCCGTCGCCCCACTCATCGAACTCCTCACCACCCGAAGGAAGCCGTTGATGTCCACGCCCCTGCACGATCTCGCCCTCCGCGATCTGGAGGTCGAGCTTGCCCGGTACCGCGCCGACTACGCGGCACTCAAGGCCCAACAGCTCGCTCTTGACATCACCCGGGGCAAGCCGGCACCAGAACAGCTCGACCTGTCCGCAGCGATGCTCGCCCTACCCGGGGACGGTGACTACGTGATCGATGGGATCGACTGCCGAAACTACGGTGATCTCGCCGGCTTGCCCGCGCTGCGTGAGCTGTTCGGTGAGGTGCTCAATATCGCACCCGCGAACCTGATCGCCGGTGGCACCTCGAGTCTGGAAACGATGTATGACGTCCTGTCGTTCGCCTGGATCCACGGTACCGGCGAAACGGGCGCACCCTGGTCCTCCGATCCGGTGAAGTTCCTGTGCCCCGTGCCCGGCTACGATCGGCATTTCGCCATCACCGAGTCGTTCGGCATCGAGCTGATTCCGGTTCCGCTGCTCTCCGATGGCCCCGACCTCGCTACGATCCGCGAGTTAGTCTCCGCGGATCCTCACATCAAGGGAATATGGTGTGTTCCCACGTATTCCAATCCGAGCGGGGTGACCTACTCCGAGCAGGTCACCCGCGACCTGCTGAGCATGGAGACAGCCGCCCCCGATTTCCGGATCTTCTGGGACAACGCGTATGCGGTTCATCCCTTGACCGACGATGCCCCGCCCGTTCTCGATGTCCTGAGTATTGCTCTGCGGGCCGGCAACCCCGAACGGCCGTACGTGTTCGCCTCGACCTCGAAGATGACTATCGCCGGAGGTGGAGTGAGCTTCTTTGCTGGCTCCGCCGGGAACGTCGCGTGGTACCTGGGTCATCTCTCGCGTAAGCGCATCGGGCAGGACAAGGTCAACCAACTGCGACATGTTCGGTTCTTTGTCGATGCCGCCGGTGTTAGCGCCCACATGCGCAAACACCAGCAGATTCTCGCACCGAAGTTCGACCTGGTGACTTCCACACTGCAGCGGGAATTGGGTAACTCAGGCATCGCGTCGTGGACGCAGCCGTCCGGAGGTTACTTCGTCAATCTCGAAGTGTTCCCGGGCACGGCCAAGCATGTGGTGGCCCTGGCACACGCGGCCGGCATCACACTGACCCCCGCCGGTTCGGCCTTCCCGTCCGGCGACGATCCCCGGGACAGCCACATCCGGTTGGCCCCAACCCTGCCCCCGGTGCAGGAGTTGCGTCTTGCCGTCGAGGGTCTGTGCACCTGCATCCGATTGGCGGTCGCCGAACACGTACGCAGCAACAGCCAACGCTGACGCATTACAGCAATCCCCGTCGGCGTAACCCGCCATGACCTGTAGCGTTCAGTAATTATGTTGCTGCACACCAGTTGTTCGTGAATAACCTGGCAGCAATCTGATGCTGTATCAGGGTCTTGGACTTACCGGCGGGGTTCATCACGTTATGTACATGGCTTTCGCCGGGGGAGTCGACGGATGAAGTGCGCACATGGCGGCCTGCTCGGTGAAGTCGAACGCAAGTACGGTTGGGCCTTGGCCGAGGCGGCCGGTGATGCGGGTCTGGAGGGTATCCAGCGGCTGCTGTCACTCCTGGGCCGATACCCAAGAATGCCTCCTCGGCGACCGCGCGGGTGGCCTTTGAAACACTACCGGCTTCGAAGATGGAGGGTACCTGCTCGTCGAGAATGGTTCCGGTGCCGCTTAGTTCGAGGTTCGCGCTCCGCCGGTCTGCCGGAAGGTCTCTTCCATCATGGGCTGCGCGAGAACGAGTGTGGCCCTGAACTCGATTTCTCCAGTTGCCTGCCGCCTGGCATTTCGGCCTGTCCGGTGGTTGGTCCAGGGCCCAGGTAGAAGGGTTCACGATCGGCCAACGTGTGCCAGCGTAGGCAGCTACCGGCCCGGCGTTACGAGGACGAGTAGCGGTGAGAGCGTGCCATTCACGTGGTGCCGTCCGTGTCGGGGTAGGTGCGGCGCACGGTATCGCGTGAGACACGCTAGCCGGTGAGATCAGCGGCTAGCGTGGACGACAGGTCGGGGATCGCGGAGTGCGTCGGTCACCACTCGGTTGATCTGCTCATGGTGATGTGGAGATGTCGGCCTCGTGGACTGCGTCTGTGCCGATCAGCCGACGGGCGACCCGACCTGTGATTGCGACGACGGGGACGGAGTGCATTCGAGTGTCACCGAGCGGCATGACGAGGTTTGGCGGGCCGGGACCGGAGGTGGCGATGCAGACCCCGACCCCGCCGGTTGTCTAGGCGCAGGTGGCGGCGTAGGTCCTTGTCCGTACCGGGCCAACACGTTTCACGACTGAATCACGAGCTGCCTCAGCAGAGGCGCCAGCCTGTAGTCGACCAGCTTGCGCATGACGAGCGCTGTGGTCGTCTGTTCAACTCCGTCGATGTCGAGGATCCGGCCGGCGATGCGGTAAAGGTCATCGGCGTCGCGGGCGACGACGTGGACGAGAAGATCTGTGACGCCGCTGAGTCCGTGTACCTCGACCACCTCGGGGACACCGTCGAGAGCATCGGCAATCTTTGAGAGTTTGCGCTGGGTGACGCTGGTCAGGATGAACGCGGTGAGCGGGTAGCCGAGGGCGCCGGGGTCGATACGTCGTTCGAACGAATGCAGCACGCCCTGCTTCTCGAGCTTGGCGAGCCGTGCCTGGACCGTGTTGCGGGACAACTTGGTCTTCTCCGCAAGCGCGATGACAGTTGCGCGAGAATCCTCGTTGAGTGCGACCAGGATGCTGGCATCAATAGAATCGACAGTGGGTGTCACGTTGGGCATTTCGCCCACCTCCAGGGTGTAGTGAGCGGTCAGCGGTTCGCAGAATGCTGAAGATTCGCAGTGGGCATTGCCGAAAGTGTATGCCAATGGTGGACTTGTAGGCGTTCTGCACACAGAACACGTACGACATCGCGGCACAGCCCGAGCGCGGGAGTCCGGTCCGGAAAGGTCCGTCTGCCGTCACCGACAGTCGACCCGGCTCACCAGCGGGGTAGGACCAGACTCGGTGCCAGGAACTCACAGTCAAGGGATACGACTCATGCACGGCACTCAGACGGTCGAAACCACCACCGCAGCAGGACTGTCCACACCCGATGCGCTCAATGAGATCGAGCGTCGGGTGTTGTGGTTGTCGATGTCGATGATTCATCACGCCAACCGGGTTCGCCCCAACCCCACGGGCCTCAAGGTCGGTGGTCATCAGGCGTCGTGTGCGTCGATCGCGACCATCATGACCTCGCTCTGGTTCGAGCAACTCCGCCCGGGTGACCGGGTGTCGGTCAAGCCCCACGCGTCCCCGGTGCTGCACGGCATCAACTACCTGCTCGGCGAACTGGACGAGAAGTATCTGACGACGTTGCGCGAGTTCGGTGGGTTGCAGTCGTATCCGTCCCGGTCGAAGGATCCTGATCCGGTGGATTATTCGACGGGGTCGGTCGGGATCGGTGCGACGGCCCCGATCTGGGGTGCCATCGCCCGTCGCTACGTCGACACCGCGATTGGCGGCGCCGGGACGGGCCGGCAGTACTCGCTCGTCGGGGACGCCGAGCTGGACGAGGGTGCGGTGTGGGAGGCGATCCTCGATCACTCGGTCGCCGAACTCGGTGAGATCGTGTGGATCGTCGACCTGAACCGGCAGTCCCTGGACCGGGTGGTGCCGAACATCGCCGCCGGCCGGCTCGAAGCCATGTTTGCGGCCGCCGGGTGGCAGGTGCTCACCGTCAAGTTCGGGACCCTGCTCGAATCGCTATTCACCCGCCCGGGTGGGCCGGCGCTACGGACCCGGATCCTGGACATGCCCAACCCCGAGTACCAGCGACTGCTGCGATGTGACGCCGAGCAGGTGCGGGACCGGCTGCCGGGAGCGGGGGCGGATGCGATGGCAATTGCCGCCCTAATCGCCGGACTCGACGACGACACCCTGCTCGCGGCGATCCGCAACCTCGGCGGCCACGACCTCGACGCGCTCCGCGCCGCCTATGGGCAGATCGACGACACCCGTCCCACGGTGATCATCGCCTACACCATCAAGGGCCGCGGCCTGCCCACCCAGGGGCATCCGCAGAATCACTCGTCGCTGCTGACCGTGGAACAGTACGAACAGCTCGCCGCCGAACTCGGCATGGACCCGGCGAACCCGTGGGCCCGGTTCGCCCCGGACAGCACCGCCGGCCGGGTCTGTGCCGCCTCCGCCGAATGGCTCACCCGTGAACCCGTCGACCTGGCAACCCCGCCTTCGGTGCCGGCCGATATCGGCCGCACCCCGTCGGGCACCTCCACGACCCAGGCCGCTTTGGGTCGTGCGCTGCTGGATCTGTCCCGGGAGGCCCCGGACGCCGCGAAACGGGTGGTCACGGTCAGCCCGGATGTCAGCTCCACCACGAACCTAGCGGGCTGGCTGAACAAGGTCGGGGTGTGGTCACCGAACGAGCGCCGCAATTGGTTCGCCGACGACGCCGAGACGATCATGCACTGGCGGGAGAAGCCCACCGGGCAGCACATGGAACTCGGGATCGCGGAGACGAATCTGGTCGGGTTGATGGGTGAGCTCGGTGCCACGTGGAGCCGGTGGGGGCAGCCGCTGTTCCCGATCGGGGTGATGTACGACCCGTTCGTCGAACGCGCCCTCGAGCCGTGGTCGTACGGCATCTATGCGGGTGGGCAGTCGATCCTGGTTGGCACCCCGTCCGGGGTGACCCTCGCCGCGGAGGGCGGCGCGCACCAGTCGATCAAGACCCCGTCGATCGGATTGGAGCAGCCCGGGTGCATCAGCTACGAACCCGCGTTCGCGATCGATACCGAGTGGACGTTGCTCGACAGCATCTCCCGGTTGGGCCGCCCGGACGGCTCCTCGTCGTATCTGCGCCTGTCGACCCGCCCGGTCGATCAGACCCTCGCCGCCGTCCCCACCGACCCCGCCGCGCGGGAACGTCGCCGCCGGCAGGTGGTCGCCGGCGCGTACACGCTGCGGCACACCGACAAGCCGGCGGTCACGTTGGTGGGGATGGGTGCGGTGATCACCGAAACCCTCACCGCCGCCGACCGGTTGGCCGAGCAGGGGGTCGCCGCGGACGTCGTGTGTGTCACCAGCCCGGGTCTGCTGTTCGAGGCGGTGCAGGCCCGCCGCGGGCTCGCCGACGGGCCGTCGTGGATTCTCGACCAGGTGTTTCCCGCGGATCGGGCGGCGCCGATGGTGACCGTCCTCGACGGGCACCCGCACACCCTCGCGTTCCTGACCGGCATCAACCACGTCCCCGGGGCGGCACTCGGCGTCAGCAAGTTCGGGCAGGTCGGCTCCCTCGACGACGTGTACCGCTACCACGGCATCGACACCGATGCCGTCGTCCGCACCGCACTCAACCTCGTTCACTGACTAGAAGAGACCAATGCCGATGTCTACAAACATCACCCATGTTAGCGTCACCGTCACGTTGCCCTCGCTCGGTGAGAACGTCACCGAAGCGACCATCACCCGCTGGCTCAAATCGCGAGGCGACCGCATCGAAGAAGGGGAGCCGCTGCTCGAGGTGGCCACCGACAAGGTAGACACCGAAATCCCTTCCCCCGCAACTGGTGTTCTCCTTGACATACTCACCGCCGAAGACACCCTCGTCGAGGTCGGAGGCGCGCTGGCCCAGATCGGGCCGGACGAGAAGGTGGTGAGCGTGGCGGCGGCGCCACCGGCTCCCACCACCACACCGACACCGGTGTCTGTGCCGGCACCAGCACAGACACCGGCCCTGATCCCAGCACCAGCACCGGGACGCTCGTCTGATGCTCGTTCGGACCGGGTGGAGAAGCTGCCGCGGATCCGCCGGACCATCGCCCGGCGGATGCTCGAATCCCTACAAGAGTCGGCGCAATTGACGACCGTCGTCGAGGTCGACGTCACCGCAATCGCTCGGTTGCGTAACAGTGAGAAGGCGGAGTTCCACGCCCGGACCGGGGTGAAACTCTCGTTTCTGCCGTTCTTCGTCGCTGCCGCGGTTGAGGCCCTCGGCGAGCACCCGGTGATCAACTCATCGCTGAACGACGACTACACGGCGGTCACCTACCACGGCGGGGTGCACCTTGGGATGGCCGTCGACAGCGACAAAGGCCTCATGGTTCCCGTCATCCGCGACGCCGACACGATGCGCATCCCCGACCTCGCCCGTGCGATCGCGGGCGCCGCGGACAACGTACGGTCCGGAAAGGTCCGCCCGGACGATTTGTCCGGTGGCACGTTCACCATCACCAACACGGGCAGTCGCGGAGCCCTGTTCGACACCCCGATCATCAACCAACCGCAATCGGCGATCCTGGGCCTCGGAACCGTCGTCGAACGCCTCGTCCCCACCCGCGGCGACGGTGGTGCCCTGCAGATCGAAGTGCGGTCGATGGCGTACCTATCGCTCTCCTACGACCACCGCATCGTCGACGGCGCCGACGCCGCCCGATACCTGACGACCGTCAAGCGCCGACTCCAGAACGGCTTTTCGGTAGAAGAGCGGTGATGGTCGCCCCACATAGGCGCCGTTCATCCTTCGGCGCTCGAACTGTGGAGGGTCCCGAACCCGGGTAACCCGCCTCTAAATCCTCGCTCTCGCCTCTAGAGACTCGCCGGAGGCGAGAGCGAGCACCATCGCTACCTGAGCTGTCGAAACACCGCATCACTCATAGAAAGCTGCCTCATGGCATATCTCGGCACGAGCGATACCACCTCCGCCGCACCAGCGGCACCCGACGACCACACCGGCGCCCTGCCGGCGACGCCGATTGTGGTAGGCACCCGCATCGAACACGACCTGCTCGGCGATCGCGCCGTCCCGGCCGACGCGTACTGGGGCGTGCACACCATGCGCGCGGTCGAGAACTTCCCCATCACCGCCATCACGATCGGCACCTATCCCGACCTGATCACCGCACTGGCCTGTGTCAAACAGGCTGCTGCACTGGCCAACCGAGACCTCGGCCTCCTCGATCAAGACATCGCCGACGCGATCGCACAAGCGTGCATCGAGATCCGCGACGGCGGACTGCACGACCAGTTCGTGGTCGACGTGATCCAGGGCGGCGCCGGAACCTCGACGAACATGAACGCCAACGAGGTCATCGCCAACCGGGCACTCGAGCTCCTCGGCCACCGCCGGGGCGACTACCACCGCGTCCACCCCCTCGACCACGTCAACATGGGCCAAAGCACCAACGACGTCTACCCCACCGCGGTGAAGGTGGCGGTGCAATTCGCGTTGCGTCGCCTGCACACCTCGATGCGCGAGCTGGCAACCGCATTCGGCGCCAAGTCCGGCGAATTCGCGGACGTGGTCAAGATGGGACGCACCCAGCTCCAAGATGCCGTCCCGATGACCCTGGGTCAGGAGTTCGGCACCTACGAGATCATGCTCGGCGAGGACGCCGACCGGCTCCTCGAGGCCGCGGCCCTCATCCGCGAGATCAACCTCGGCGGTACCGCGATCGGTACCGGCCTCAACGCCCATCCCCGCTACGCCGAACTCGCCTGCCGGCACCTGCGGGACACTGCCGGTATTCCCGTGACCACCGCCGTCGACCTCGTCGAGGCCACCCAGGACGTCGGCTCGTTCGTCCAGGTTTCCGGCGTGCTCAAACGCACCGCGGTGAAACTGTCGAAAATCTGCAACGACCTGCGGTTGCTCTCCTCCGGTCCGCGCGCGGGATTCTCCGAGATCAACCTTCCGCCCGTCCAGGCCGGATCGTCGATCATGCCCGGCAAGGTCAACCCGGTCATTCCGGAGATGGTCAACCAGGTCGCCTTCGAGGTAGTCGGCAATGACGTGACTATCTCCATGGCCGCCGAGGCCGGCCAACTCCAGCTCAACGCGTTCGAGCCGATCATCGCCCACAGCCTGTTCCAGTCGATCACCCACCTCGACCGCGCCTGCCGCATTCTCGCCGCGCGGTGCATTGCCGGGATCACCGCCAACACCGACCACCTCCGGCAGACCGTCGAGCACTCCATCGGAGTGGTCACCGCATTGAACCCCTACATCGGGTACGCCGCCGCGACCAGCGTGGCCGCCGAGGCCCTCGCCTCCGGCCGTAGCATTCCCGCTCTCGTCACCGAACGAGGCCTGCTCGATGCCGCGCAGATCGACCGCATTCTTGAACCGGCCAACCTCATCCGGTCGGTCGAGATCGAAACCACCACCACCCCAAGGACCTGAGCATGGAGTTCTCCGTACTCGTCTATGGCCAGATCGAACACTTCGAACCCGGACACACCGCCTCCGTCGACGCCGCCGGAAACCTCCACGTCCTCGACCACCACCGGCAAGTGGTGCGGACCTGTGAGGCTGGCTCCTGGATCCTGCTGCCCGGCCAGACCCGCCAACACCTCGCCGAGCCCGCGGTCTCGGCTAGTCGGTGATCGGCTCCATGATCCCCGAGTTCCCGGCACTCACCGGCGCCGACGACCCCAGACCAGCGCGGTCGAGACTGGCCGGCCCGCCCCGACGACATAGATGGCCCACCACGGCGCCGCCCCGCCCGACCCGCGACCCCGCACACGCTTGATCGTCTTCTCGACCCGGCCAACCAGCCCGGGTCGTGTAAATCTGCCAGCACAGCAACAAGGACTTCGGCGCATGAACAACGACCAAAACAGCAACTACATGTTGACCTTCGCCAAAAAGTGGCGGCATTGGGGTGGCGGGTCCGCCGAAGATATCGTCGTCGAATTCGGGCTCTCACCAACCGAGTATTTCCGGCAGTTGCAGACACTGCTCGACGAGCGCAACGGTGCGTCCGCCAACCTTCCGCTCGCCCTACACGAACAACTCAAACTCATCTGTCAGGACCGACTCCGCACCGCACGGAGTCAACCACGGGCTCACTAAAAAGAGGCGTTGCTCGGCGCGCGGCATTCGCCGGGATGATAAACACGAGGTGCTGCCGTCCAGGCGCGAACTGGCGCACCCCGGATGCCTGTGCGACGGCGAAGACCTCAACAGCGAATGGCAGTTTGGTTTTCACCCAACTGGACTTCGAGGTGTGTACCCGGTTGAACAACATGTCGAGGTACTTCAGCGACCTTTCCGCTGCTGAGATGTTCTTACTCGTCATAATGACTGACGGTTACAGAACGAAAAGAATTACTGGACCTTCACCGATTCGGAACTGATGATTTCAAGCATGCCTTCACAGAAACATGGCGCGCCCACCAAGACCGAGGCCGCCATCGACACCGAGACTCGCAACTCCGATTCACTGCCTCCCCGTGAAGATGTGGTTGGTGACAATCACGCACGGATCCGATGGTGTCGCCACGACACTCGCCCCTGAACCGATCTAGCGAACCATGGTCGCTAGTGCCGCGTCAGGCAACGCTTGCCTTTATTGGCGATCTCATGAAAACGTTCGTCGGCGCCGTGCTTGTTTCGCCAGATGATTGTCACCAGTCTGCCCGTCGAGGCCGTGTCCGGGGTGCGATGGAGAGCGCCCTCGTGAGGCCAGAGCTGGTGCGCTTGGCCAAGATCCGATGGTGCATCAAGCGGCTACCGGAACTGAAAGGCGTTTTTGGACTGGACCATTCGGAGGGAGTTCCCGGCTCAGCTGGCGCGCCACCACGCTACCCTGGTCCCCGCCGTGAGATTCGTTCGATCAGCGGTCCAACTGGGACCAACCCAGGTGACCACACTCAGCAGCGAGTGGTCGCTCGCTGGGTATTAGTTCGCGCTCACTTACGGTGGGAATTCGTCCGTCTCCGCGCGGCCGGTTGCTGAAAGGTCAGTGGAAGGCGCTTGCGCTGCTGATCTGGGCGGGGACCCGCCCGGCAAGGAGCACTTCTCGGACTGGGCTCGACCAATCACCCAGCATCGAACGCAGTCGTTCGGATCCTCGTTCACCTATTGATGACTCCACGAGCGATCGGAACTTCTCATCGATGTCACTCTCACCCATCGCGGGTCCGACTGCTGTGACTGGACAACGGAGTTTGCGTCCATCCGCGGCGATGAGGCTCACAAAGCCCATCTCGTCAGCCCGCAGCTCGTGTGCGTTGTCGGTTTTGAGGACTTCGACCTGGACGATGCCCATGATCTGCTTGAGTTCATCTGTCACCGCGACGTCGATCAGATCGCGCGCCGCGATTGCGCCGCGAGTCAGGTGCATCGCCACAGCGAGTTGCAGACTGAGATGACGCTCCAGTTCACTGTCCGGCGTCGCGTGATTGACGTTGCGGGTAACCTCTCTGGGCAGCTCGAACAGGATGTGGCGAAGTGGAGCATGGTCGAGACGCTCCCATCCCTCGACGAAACCCCGTATTGGTCCGAGAGCGTTACCGCAGCAGCTGTGCGGCTTGTAGTAGATCTGAGACGGCCGGTGTTCGGGGTACGCGGGCAAGCGCAAATCCGCTGCCGCGGCACCACCAATAACGCGTAGAAAACCCAATTGACCATCGAGCGCCTCGAGGCCGCCGGCTAGGCCTGCTGCCGCCAGCGCGGCTGCCTCGTAGCCGACGCGCGCGGCGTTCGCCGGGATGATCAAACACGAGGCGCTGCCGTCCAAGGCGAACTGGCGCACCCCGGTTGCTTGCGCAACGGCGAAGTCCAGAGCATGCGCGGTGGAGACCTCGTCCAGTCGAAGGAGTCGCGCCGCGGCAGCCGCGGCAGTGAGTGCACCAATGGTGCCGGTCGTACAGAAACCGTGCTGGTAGTGGCCGGGGTTGACTTGGCGCCCCAGGGACATACCAAAGACGAGAGCGGTTGCGACTGCATCAGTCACATCGCCCACCGTGGCGTTGCTCAGCCATCCGGCAGACAGCCCGGCTGCAATGGTTGGTGCGCCCAGGTGACCCCAGGTGTCCCAGTCCCCATCATCGAGCTCGAACGCGTGGGCCTGTAGTGCGTGCAGGTATGCGGCAGATGCAGCGTGCAGCCTCGTAGTCGAGTGGCCGAGGGCCGGCACCTCACCGGAGATGGCGGAGATTGCGGTGACTGCGCGCGCAGCACTGTGGTCGGAGCCTGCGATCGAGCAGCCGACGAAGTCGACGAGCGACAGGTGTGCGCTGGTGAAGGTGTCGGCAGCTTCGGCCCTGGGTGACGCTCCACAAATCCATTTGACGACGTCGAAAGTGGTGGTTGACATCTAACGGTTCTCCTTTGCTGGATCTCGCACTCGCGGAGGCCTTTCGCTTTCCGAGTTCATCGTTTCCGCCTACGCATGCCGGCACCCTCTGGCACGGGGACGTCGGTCGTTCCGGCCCGCGCGAACGGTTTCCGTCGACGGCACCATTTCGGAGCCGGGAAATACGAATTGTCTGCGCGTGCCGATTATCGGAACATTTAGTTCTGGATCAGAATCGATGCATCGATTCTGTTTTAGGGCGGCACGGCCGAGGGTCTGATCGTAGCAATAGGAAAGTTCTTTGGATATGCGAAAACAGTCGAATTTCGGCGGGTTCGGCACCCTTGACAACGCGGTGATCCGCGACACATCATAGGTACCGATATGCGCTATGCCACTCCGATTATCGGAATACGAGGTTGTGGTGAATAGTCCGAACAGGGATCTTCTCCAGTCCGTCGAGCGTGCGGTCCGTGTTCTCGACTGCTTCGGACCCGACACGCCGACATTGGGGGTAGCCGAGATTGCCCGGCGATTGGGGCTCGGTAAGACGGTGACCTTCCGAATCGCTCAGACTCTCGTTACAACGGGTTTGCTCGAGCGTGAACAGGACGGCAGATACCGGATCGGTTTGCACGCCTTCGAGATCGGTAGCCAGTTTCAGCTTCATCAGGTGCTCGAGGAAGCCGCGCTCGGACCGTTACGTCAGCTCGCTGCGCGTCGTTCCCACACTGCCTACCTTGGGGTTCTACGGGACCGATACATCACCTATTTGTCCACGGTCGAAGGAGCCGGGCCGATACAGATCCGAGCGACACCGGGTACCCGGACGTACGCCCATGCCACTGCACTGGGCACAGTGCTTCTTGCGCACCTGCCGACAGCCGAAGTACGGGACCTGCTGTCCCGCGAGCCCCTGGAGCGACCGTCTCCCAACACGGTGACCGACATCGACACGATCCTGTCCCGACTGGAACGCACAAGAGAAGCTGGATACGCGATCAACAGTGGCGAGCTCTACGAGGCGACCGGGTCGATCGCGGCGCCGGTCTTCGGCCCTTCCGGTCGACCTGTTGCTGCAGTCAGCAACGGGTTTGCTATCGGCCTGGTGAGCGCGACAGAGCTGCAGGAGATGACACGCGAGGTCATGGATTGCGCAGCCCAGATCAGCAACGCTTTCGTCGGACAGGAACGCAGAACCAACCGAAAAGCGCTGTGATGGACTAGATCCCAGGCAAGTCGGAACACGTCCGGACAGCCGCACGTGGGACGCGCTTCCCGACGCTCCGATGCGCCGCACGGACCGCAACCCGACCGGCTGCAAGACCACAGGGCCGATAGCGCAGCAAACCTTCGCGACCAAACCGTGGGCCGGCCACACTTCGGACTACTCATTTTCGGGGTCGGTTCGCACTCGCGTGAGCGGCGGTGGCCGTGTTCTACACCAATCGATCTGCGGCGGCGTGCAGATGCTGGCACACCGCGTGACAACTAAGGAGCCAAAGAGCATGACTGAGCGGAATCACACGAGCACGACCGATCTGAGCAACTGCCATATCGGGGTGGATGTCGGTGGGACCTTCACCGACGTCGTGCTCTTCGACCGAGACACGGGGAAGAGCTGGTCGTGGAAGGTGCCCTCCACACCCGGTGACTTCTCTGTCGGGGTGAGCAATGCCGTGGAGGCGATCCTGCGAGAGTCTCACCGAAAGGGTGATGACATCGTCCGCTTCGGACACGGGACTACAGTCGCCACCAACGCCGTGCTGGAACGGCGGGGCCCGCGTGTGGGATTGATTACGACACAGGGCTTTCGCGATGTCTTGGAAATCGGCCGGCAGGACCGCGAGGACGTTTTCGATCTTACCTATCGCCGTCCGGAGCCGTTGGTTCCACGCAGGTTGAGGATCGGTGTTCCCGAACGTGTGCTCGCCGATGGAACCAAGGCCACTCCGCTGGACGAGTCCGCTGTTCGCCAGGCGCTGACTGCACTGGTAGAACGGGGCGCCGAAGTCGTAGCAGTGACGTTGCTCCACTCCTATGTGAACGACGAACACGAACGAGCGGTAGCTGGTATCGCCAAAGACGCTTTCCCGGATCTCCCTGTGGTCCTGTCATCGGAAGTTCGACCCGAATATCGCGAGTACGAACGGACCAGCACGACTGTGACGAATGCGTTCGTCATGCCGGTCATGCGCCGATACCTCGATGCGACACGTCGTCGCCTCACAGCACTCGGCGTACGAGTTGCCCCGAGTGTGATGCAGTCCAACGGCGGTGTGCTCTCGATCGAGGCGGCGGGGCGCTTGGCGGCCTCGACCCTGTTGTCAGGGCCGGCCGCAGGCGTGGTGGGAGCTGTCGCGGTGGCCGGTGCCTCGGGATATGGCGACTTGATCACCTTCGACATGGGTGGAACGAGCTGTGATGTTGCGCTGGTGGTGGGTGGGCGTCCAACCGAGATCGTTGGGGGAACGGTGGGCGACTTCCCGGTTCACCTGCCGATGCTGGATATCCACACAGTTGGTGCCGGCGGAGGTTCGATCGCATCGGTCGAACGGGGCTCCCTGCGGGTGGGCCCAGAAAGCGCCGGCGCGGATCCAGGCCCCGTTTGCTACGGCAAGGGCGGCACTCGGCCGACTGTGACCGACGCACACCGCGTACTGGGCACCTTCGTCGATGCACCCTTCCTGGGGCAGAACCGAGGCCTGGACGATGTCGAGGCACGCCGAGTGCTCGAACAAGACATCGCGCAACCTGCGGGCCTGAGTCTCGCTCAGGCGGCGCACGGCGTCATTGCAGTTGCCAACGACCACATGCGACATGCCATCCGTTCGGTGTCGGTGCAGCGTGGGCACGACGCGCGGAAATTCACCCTGGTCGCCTACGGCGGCGCCGGACCGTTGCACGCTGCCCAGGTTGCCCGGCTGCTGGGCATCAAGACGGTCGTGATCCCGCTGGATGCAGGCACGCTGTGTGCCCGGGGACTGCTGCACGCGGACGTTCGCCGCGATGACGTGCGGACCATCCTGACCCCGCTGGACACTCTCGATCCTCACCTCGCTGCAGCGCAGTTCCGCGAACTGGAGACGCGCAGTGAGGAAGCGCTGCGCGCTCAAGGTGTCCAGCCGCAGGACGTGCGAACCATCCGCAGTGTCGACATGCGCTACCACGGCCAAGCCTTCGAACTCGAGGTCGACGTCCCCAAGGACACGGTGATGGCCGTACCGCTCCAAGAAGACGAAGGTTTCGACGCTCAGTCTCTGGTCGAGCGGTTCCACCAGGCACATGAGGCCGCCTACGGCCACTCGAGGCCGGGCGCACCGGTCGAGGTCGTGAACCTGCGGGTGAAGGCCATGGGTGTGCTGCCGAAGCCCGCCCTCGCAGCGAACCCAGACCGTCGGCCTTCGATGGACACGTCGGAGTCGGCCACACGCCCGCTGCTGCTCCCCGACGGCAGCTCGGTCACGATGAGTATCTACAGCCGAGGCTGCCTTCCCGCAGGTATACGCGTGGCCGGGCCGTGCGTGATCGAGCAGCCCGACGCAACGGTTTTCGTCCCTGAGGGCGACACCGCATCAGTCGACCCGGTCGGCAACCTGGTCATCGAAGTGGCTTCCTAATTCCCCCGACAGACAGGTACAACAATGCTTGACGCAATCACACAGGAGATCATCAACAACTCGCTCGATGCCGCCAGCGCTGAGATGGGACGTGTCCTCCAGCGCGCCGCATACTCGACGATCATCCGCGAGGAGCGAGACTTCTCTTGTTCCATCTTCACCCGCTCGGGTCGGCTGGTATCGCAAGCGGCTCATATCCCCATTCAGATGGGCTCGATGGATATGGCTCTGAAAACCGCTCTCCGCACCTTCGAGGGCCGATTGGCGGCTGGCGACGCTGTTCTCGTCAACGACCCTTATAGCGGCGCTCAACACACGCCCGACATCCTGCTATTCAGCCCGGTCGTGGTCGAAGGAGACGTTGTCGCCTACGTGGGCTCCGTTGCTCACCACATCGACGTGGGTGGGCGCGTCGCCGGTAGCGTGGCGGGAGACAACCGGAACATCTTCCAAGAGGGCCTGCGTATCCCTCCGGTCGTTGCATATCGGAACGGGGTCATGGACGAAACGTTCGCCAGCATATTTGCTGCGAACGTACGCCTGCCGGAAGTCACCTTCGGTGACCTGCAGGCACAGTTGTCGGCGAATACGCTCGGCGTTTCCAGAGTCCACAGCATCGTGAGCGAACACGGCACCTCATATGTGCTGACTTCCATGGAGCGGTCGATCGAGTCCACGGAGCAAGAATTCCGAAGGAGAATCGCCGAACTGCCCGACGCACGTGGCACCGGCTCGGACTTCGTCGAGGACGACGGACTGGGCAACGGTCCCCTGACCGTCAAGGTCGCAGTCGAGATCACCGGCGATGAGCTGGTCGTGGACTTCACCGGCAGTTCCCCCCAAACCGAAGGCCCGATCAACTCAGTCCTCAGCGCAACGACCGCATCCGCGCTGTATGTCATCAGAGCGGTGTTCGGACCCGACCTGCCGGCCAACGACGGCCTGAACAGCGCGGTGAGAATCATCGCTTCGTCTGGAACCATCGTCAATCCGCTCTCGCCGACCGCGTGTGGCGGCCGAATGCAGACGTGTTACCGCATCGTCGACGCCCTACTACGGGCATGCGCCACCTTCACACCCGACCGCTACACGGCCGGCAGCTGCGGAAACATGACGATGAGCCTGCAGTTCGATCGCCGTGAGGGTCCCGCTCCCATCTTCTTCGAGGTAATGCCCGGCGCGCTGGGGGCGCGACCCCAGGACGACGGAATCGATGGAACCGACGTCCACATCTCAAACTGCATGAATGCCCCGATCGAAGCGCTCGAGGCCGAGTTCCCCATCGAATTCACCTCCTTCGAGTTCAGACCCGATTCCTGCGGCGCCGGCCGCTTCCAAGGCGGTCTGGGTCTACGGCGAAGCTTCCGGCTCCATGACCTCGGAGGAGAACTGATGATCCGGGGCGACCAGGTGGCATCTGGACCAGGAGGAGTAGACGGCGCCGCCGACGGACAACCCTGCTGGTTCGTGCTCAACCCTGGAACCGAACACGAGCGAGTCCTCCCGTCGAAAACCCTCGTGTCCCTCAAGCCAGGCGACGAATTTCTGCGCGAAACAGCCGGAGGCGGTGGCATCGGAAATGCGTGTGACCGGGACCCGGACCTCGTCACCAGAGATCTCGCCGACGAACGAATTAGCAAGCACTTCATCAAAACTCACTACCCCCAGACGACCTAGACCCATTCTGGTGCGGTCGGCGCTCAGACAAGCCCGGGCGCCGGCCGCACACACCCCAAAGATGGCCTTCCTCCCAACATTGACCAGTTTCGAGCGGCCAACACCAACCGCCGTACAGGCCAGTAGAAGTCCGCGGCACCCGATCCGTCGGAGCGCCAGCGGCCGTCATTCATCAGGGTGAGCAGCTCAATCTTCCTTCCGCTCATCCGCCCCCCTCGGCGTCACCGGGCCCGAAATACGGCCCCCTTCATGACAACCCACCCCTTATCCACCCATCTGCTCTTAGGAGAGCGCAATGGATATCGTCGACCCCCCGAGCAGCCCCCCGACCACGCGCCCCGCATCTGCGTCCGCCCGGCTCGAACGCCTGCCCCGCATCACCCGCTCTCACTGGGTGTGGATAACAATTCTCAGCTTCATCTACGCGTGCGATTGGGCCGATATATTCAGCTTGTCCTATGCGATACCCGCTATGCGCCAAACCTGGAACCTGTCGACCACGCAAATCGGTGCCTTGACCTCATGCGCCTTCGCGGGAATGGCGATTGGCGCCGTAGTCGGCGGCAGACTGTCCGACAGATTCGGCCGTCGCCCCACGCTGATCGCGGGAACGGTGGTCTTCTCAATCGCCTCCATCCTGTCCGCATTGTCACCCAACTACGAGGTGTTCGCCGTCCTCCGCACTCTGACCGGCGCGGGCCTGCAAGCCGTCGTCGGTGTCGTACTGATCTACGTCGCCGAGATGTTCCCCCGAATGTCACGCGGCCGATACATCTCCCTTGTCATCGGTCTAGGCTCCCTCGGCATGCCACCCATGGCCCTCGCCGCCCGCATCATCGTCCCCGCCGGCCCCGAGACCTGGCGCTGGGTGTTCGTCCTGGGCGGCATCGGACTCCTCGCCGTGATATTTGTACCGTTCCTGTTGCCGGAATCCGTACGCTGGGACGAAAGCAACGGAAAGACCTCCCGCGCCGACCAACTCGTGACAGCACTCGAACAGCAAGTCACCGCACACACCGGATCGCCGCTGCCAGCACCCGCACCTGCCGTACCAACTGCGCCACAACCGATGACCGACTTGTTCATCGACCCATACCGGCGGCGTACGGTGGTGCTCTGCGTTGCGATGATCTTCTTCCTCCTGGGCTACTACGGCTTCAACAATTGGGTACCCACCCTATTAGTCGACCGCGGACTCACCATTTCTGACGCCCTGACCGTCAGTACCGTCCTTTCCGCCTCACCGCTGGCTGCGACACTTCTCGCATTGCCGATCACCGACCGCTGGGAGCGAAAGCGGACCTGCATGGTGCTGTGCCTGCTCGCCGCAGCAGCAGTGACCACCTTCGCATACACCCACAACTACGCCATCCTCGTCGTTTCCGGATTCACAACCCAACTGTTCTTCGTCACCACCTTCCAGGTGCTGTACGCCTACCTACCCGAGAACTTCCCCACCACACTGCGCGGGTCCGGGGCGGGCCTCGCCAACGGCGTCGGCCGCGCCGCGGGAATCGCCAGTGGCTTCATCACGGCAGCAGTCGTCGCCATGCTGGGCTTCGCCGGCGCCTTCGGAGCAGCGGCCCTGTTCTCAACAGTTGCCGGGCTGGTCATCGGCGTCTTCGGCGCCAACACGCACAACCGCAACCTTGACGACATAGACGGACGCGAACGAGTAGCTGCCGAGAACAGCCCAACGATTCGCGCCGGGACCTGATATGTACGCGGGTTTGTCAAGGGCGCAGGGCGAGGCGGCGTCCAGGACCGTCGTCGTGGGCGCCGCCTCTGTGGGCCCGGTCGGATCTGGGGTGGTGGCGAGCGTGTCGGTTTCGACGCGTGGTCAACTCTGATATTCGCGGGTTGGGTACCGCAGGACGGTTGTTCGGCTGGAGTGGATCGCTGGTCTAACGTCGAGCGTGATCCCCAACGTACAGTTGAGGATTGCTCATAGGTCGTCTCGCGGATCACTCCCGGGCGCTGCCGTCACCACCGCATGATTCGTCCGGACGTTGTGGGGGTTCCCCGTTCCCGTTCCCCGGTCCTTGCCTCACCGGTCGTCGGCGACGAGGGGGCAAAGGTGGAGTCCCCGCAGCGCAGCGAGGAGAACCGACCTTGCCACCCCCTGTGTGTCAGGGTGAGTTGAGTCCAGTGGTTCACAGCAACCCCGCCTGCAGGGCGAGATACGGATCGACCCCACGATGACGATTTCCAGCACTGTGCCGATCGAGGACAATGGCGGGATGGACCCCACCCATCCCCGCGCCGGCGGCCCACACAAGCGGCGTACCTTCACCCCCGCCGAGAAACTCGCGCACCTGGCCGCCTACGAGCAGGCGTGCCAGGACGGGACCGGCGGCGGCGCGTACCTGCGTCGGGAAGGCCTGCATTCCTCGCTGATCAGCGAGTGGCGCAAACAACGCGACGCCGGGGTCCTCGAGGGCAGGAAACCGGGTGGCAAGATCGGCAAACTCACCGCCGAGCAAGCGGAGATCGCCCGCCTCCAACGCGAGCTCGACATCAAGACGAAGCGACTGGCCACCACCGAGGCCGCCCTGTCGATCATGGGAAAAGCTCACGCGCTCTTGGAGCAGATCTCCGAGAGCGCGGACACCGACGAGCAGCGGAAGCGGCGCTGAGGCTCGCCCATCACGAACTCACCGATGCCGGTGTGACAACAAGGGACGCCACCGCATTGACATCCGTTGTCCGATCCACCGCGGCACGGGCGAAGAGTGCCGTGTGCAACGCGCCAGCGTGGACCGAACCCACAACGAGACCCGAACCGGCGAACAAGCTCACCGACACCGAGCGCCGCGCCGTCCTCGACACCCTCAACTGCGACCGGTTCGTCGACCAGGCGCCGCTCGAGGTGTACGCCCAACTCCTCGACGACGGGACCTACCTGTGCTCGGTGTCCACGATGTACCGCATCCTGCGGGACAACGCGCAGGTCGTCGAGCGGCGACGCCAGGCCCGCCATCCCGCGCGCGCCCGCCCGGAACTGACCGCGACCGCACCCCGACAGGTCTACACCTGGGACATCACCAAGCTCGCCGGCCCGGTCAAGGGCACCTACTTCGACGCGTACATGATGATCGACATCTTCTCTCGGTACATCGTCGGAGCACATGTGCAAACCCACGAGTCCGGACTCCTCGCCGCGGAGATGATGACCGAAATCTTTGCAGTGCACGGGATCCCGAACGTCGTGCACGCCGATCGAGGTACCTCGATGACCAGCAAGACCGTCGCCACCCTGCTCGCCGACCTCGAGGTGACCCGGTCGCACTCGCGCCCGCGGGTCTCCAACGATAACCCGTTTTCGGATTATGCCGGGTGTGTGATTATGCCGAGCACGAACCCGTGTGAGCGGGTTCGTGCTGGTCGGAGACTGCCGCGGGCTGAACCGTTCGGCATAATTCAGAGTGTGTCGAGGTAGGCAAGCAGTGAGTCGGAAGGTCTGTAGCGGTTCGGAGTCACTTCTGGAGGTGTGGACCTGTCCAGGGCGCGTTGCTTGACCGCGAGGTCGGCGTGCATATAGATCTGTGTGGAGGCGATGCTTTCGTGCCCGAGCCACAGCGCGATCACCGAGATATCCACGCCTGCTTCGCGTAAGAACATCGCGGCGCTGTGGCGAAGGACGTGAGGGGTGATTCGTCTGGTCGCCAACGATGGGCAGTGAGATGCCGCGGCGGTGGCGTGTTTGTTCACCAGCCATTCAACGGCATCGGTGCTCAGCGGTGTGCCATGTCGGCTCGGGAACAGTGGGGAGTCGGGTTGGGCGTCATGTGCTTTCAACCACTCTCGCAGCGTGGTGACGGCGCCGGCGGTCAAAGGTGTGGATCGCTGTTTTCGGCCCTTGCCGCGACAACGAACGTGAGGCCCGGTTGTCAGCACCACGTCGTCGCGGCGCAGACCGGTGAGTTCGGCGACACGTAAACCGGTTTGGACTGCGACGGTGAGTAGCGCGTGGTCGCGTCGACCGATCCAGGTGTCTCGGTCGGGAACGGCGAGGATCGCCTCGGCCTCCTCTTTGGTGAGGAACGCAACGATTGCTCGATCAAACCGTTTTTGTGGGATCGCCAGGACACGCGAGATCAGATCGGCATGTTCGGGGTGCTCGAGCGCGGCGAACCTGAACAGCGAATGGATCGCGGCGAGGCGGGCGTTGCGGGTCCGTATGCTGTTGCCTCGCTCGTTTTCCAGATGGGTGAGGAACGCGCCGATCGTCGGGGCATCGAGGTCGGTGAAGTCGAAGCTCTCCGGAGCGAGCTTCTTTCTGTCGGCGATGAATCCGAGGAGCAGCCGGAACGTGTCACGGTAGGCGGCGATGGTTGCCGGGCTGACCTGCCGTTGGGTGAGAAGGCGGTCGGTGAAGAACTTCTGCAGGGTGGGTGCGAGGGGGCTCATGGCAGTTCTCCGAGGAAGTCTTCGAGGCGCCTTCCGATGATGGCGAAGAGTTCGGGTGCGGCTTCGAGATACCAGTACGTGGATGCGGGATCACTGTGCCCGAGAACAGCCGACAGCAGTGGTATTCGGGCATCGACGTCGGCGTGCTGTTGGTGCCAGTCGACCAGTTGGCGAACCGCGAAGGTATGACGGAGGTCGTGAATCCGGGGCCTGGGTCGTTGCCCGCGCCCGGTCAGCCCGGCCCTGTCGATCAGTGCGGGAAACGTCGCGTGTATCGAGTCCTTGTTCATCCGAGTGCCTCGGATCGAAACGAATACCGACGGTGACACGGGTTGCGGGAAGCAACGGTCGACACCCTCGAAATAGTGTTGCAGGGCACGAAAGGTCGTCTCGTGCAAAGGTATATTTCGGCCTCCTCGCTTGGCGTGCCGGACAATGAGCAGTAATCGCTTCTTGTCCAGGTCGTCGCGGTTGAGCGCGAGAGCTTCTCCCAGTCGTAGGCCGGTGACCGAAAGTAACCCGATGAACGTCTCGTAGGTCGCGGCACGCAGCGGCGGGTTCAGGGCCCGGGCAGCGGCCATCAGCGCCGCGATGTCGGCGGCGGAATACAAGTACGGCGCAACCCGCTGCTGGCGTGCCGGTAGCAGGTCCCGTGGCGGCACCTCGGTGTCCGGATCGATGGTGCGCAGGTATTCGGCGAAGCCGCGCACGATCCCCAGCCGTTGACGCCACCAGATCGACCCGGCGTTCACGGGCTGGATTGCCCATGCGACGGCCAGTTCGGTGCTGACATGCTCAGCGCCGTTGTGGTGCAGGTAGCCGACGAAGTCCGGCAACAACGATCCGGCATCGACGAGCGCGAAGCCCACACCGCGACGCATGGCGAGATAGGAGTCGACCGCGGCGGCAACGTCGGTCATAGCGCACCCGGCCAGGGGCGCGCCAACTCGCTCGTCAGCACAGGGTCGACAGTGGCATAGGACGCAGTGACCGCGACGGTGCGGTGCCGCATGACCTGTGCGATCTCGGGCCAGGACGCGCCGTTGCGCACCAGCTGGGTCGCGGTGCCGTGCCGGAGCCGATGCGCACCCATCGCGGGTAGCCCAACGCGACGGGACACCCGTGCCACCACGTCACCGACACCGTCGGGACTCATCGCGCCCTCTGGTGCTCTCACCTGAACGAACAACGCACGGCAACCCGGCGGGACCCGACGATGACCATCGTGCAGGTACCGCACGATCGCTTCACCGACGTCGATGGGCATCGGGAGAAGCTCGTGGCGGTGGCCCTTTCCTCGGATCGTGATTTCACCACGCCGCCAGTCGATGTCATCGACCCTCAACCCGGCCACCTCACCACGGCGCAGTCCCAGCCGCCATAGAACCGTCAAGATCGCACAGTCGCGTAACCCGACGTCGCGGCTGCAGTCGCAGCCCCCGAGCAGACGTGCGAAATCGTATTCGTCGAGTTCACATGGCACGGTGCGACGATGTCCGGCGAGCTTCGGCAGCGCCGCGGCGAGCGGTTGGGCGGTGACGCCTGTGACGTGGAGGAACCGCAGAAACGATGCCAACGCACTCACCGTCTTCTTCGACCACCCGATACTCGAGCGTGCGGAGAACGCCACAATATATGCGGTGACCTCGGCTGCCGACAGCTCCTCCAACCGGAGAGCTTGCTTTCTGCAGAAGCTCTCGGCGACACGCAGGTTGACCGATATCGAACTCTCGACAAGACCACGCTCGCTGACCAAATAGCTGCGATACCGCTCGAGGATCTGTGAGACTGGATCCAACTGCGATGAGACCTCAGGCGGCACAACGCCGATCTCGCGCAAGTACGAGATCGGAACCGAAAAGTTCGCGACTGCCACCAATGTCGTTCTCCCCTCGGCCCGTCGGGCCGCGACCAACCGATCCACGCACGCGGCATCCAGATCGCCGGCGGCCAGACGATGGTCGCGTAACCAACGATCCAGTGCTGCGAGCTGCCGCAGCCTCCAGCGAACCGAGTCCGGCGCATAGCCCCTACCTTCAAGGTTCTCCCCAAACCCCTCCGCATACAACGAAAGTGGACCAGCATCGCCTACCGACTGTCGCATCTTCATCTCGGCCTCCTCTGAACGGAAAATCTGTACAGAGTAAGCATCAATCGGCTACGTGATTATGCCGAACGGTTCAGCCCGCGGCAGTCCTCCGACCAGCGCGAACCCGCTCACACGGGTTCATCCTCGGCATAATCACAGACCCGGCATAATCTGAATTATCTCGAATTCGCCATAACTCGGAATCGTTGTTCAAGACCCTCAAGTACGGACCGGCGTTCCCGGAACGCTTCGGATCCATCCATCATGCGCGAGAGTTCATCGATTCCTTCACCGATTGGTATATGGGGTTCCCCCCGAATAGTGGACACCGAGATAGCGGGACCTGAGGTCTCGCTGGAAGGATGTTCACATGTCCCGTTCCCGTCGGTCGTACACGACCGAATACAAGGTCGAGGCAGCCCATCGAGTCATCGATTCGGGCCGCACGATCGCCTCGGTCGCCCGCGACCTCGGCCTGAACGAATCGCTACTCGGGTCCTGGGTCGCCGACGAACGCCGCCGCGTCGACGCGGCCACCGCCCAGGGGCAAGCGCCCTTAAGTCCGGCCGAGCGAGACGAACTCACCCGACTGCGCAAGCAGGTCACCGAGCTGGAAAAGGACAACGCATTCTTGAAAAAAGCGTCGGCGTACTTTGCGGCACAACATCAGAAGTAGAGCGCTTCGAGCTGATGGCCATGGAGTGCGCCGACACCGAGATTACCCGTATGACGCGCCTGCTGAGTGTGTCGACCTCCGGATACTACGAACACCATAAACGTTCCACTGCAACCGAATTGACTCCACGACGGCAACGGCGAGCGGACCTTGCCGTCAAGATCGTCGACTTTCACCGTGCCTCCGATGGTGTGTACGGTGCCCCGCGGATCACTGCAGACCTGCGTGCCGCCGGCGAAGTTGTCACGGAGAAGACAGTGGCCAAGGTCATGACCGAGATCGGCCTCTCGGGGATCAGCCCCCGGACTTTCCACATGGCCACCACTGTCGTCGACCCGAACGCCTCGTTCCCGCCCGACCTGGTCCAGCGGAAGTTTGATCAGGGCCGGATCGACGCGGTGTGGACGTCCGACATCACCTATCTGACCTGCGGCGAAGGCGATATGTACCTGTGTGCGTTCAAGGATGAGCACTCGAAGAAGGCGCTCGGCTGGTGCGTCGATGACCATATGCGGACCGAGCTGGTCACCGATGCGCTCGAGCAGGCGGTCGCGGCTCGCGGCGGAAAATGCGAAGGAACCATTGTGCACTCCGACCGCGGCGTGCAATACACGGCCAACGCCATGGAATCCACCTGCACCCGGTATGGATTACGTCGTTCGATGGGCCGCACCGGGGTGTGTTGGGACAACGCTGGCGCCGAATCGCTATGGTCCACTTTCAAACACGAACACTACTACCGGCATACTTTCGCCACCAAATCGGAATTGGTTGCTGCCATTGACAAATGGATGGCATCCTATAATAGTTGTCGTCGGCACTCGTCGATCGGGATGCTCAGCCCGGATGACTACGAACGATCTCTGACTGTGTCCGGTTCGGACCAAGCCGCGTAACCAACTGTCCGCTGTTTGGGGGGAACCTCAATAACCACGACCATCGGCACACCGGGATCGGCCTGCACACCCCGGCCGATGTGCACTTCGGCCTGGCCACGCACAAGGCCACCGAACGGACCACGGTGCTCGCCCGGGCCCGCCTGGACCACCCCGAACGATTCGGTACACCGAGCATCACACCGAAGATCCTGGACCTGCCCACGGACGCCTGGATCAACAAACCCGCAACCGACGCCACCGCAGCCGAACCCGAAACGGATCAACCCGCCGCATAACTCCCACTGGACTCAAACACCTTGAAAAATACCGACCCGACGAGTCGACGACCACACTCGCAACCGGGGGATGCGGAACGGGGAACCGGCTTTTCAGGTATCCAGCACTGCCAGCGACCAACACCAGCCGGCGAGTTCGCGGGCGATCGCGGTGTTCGCGAGTGCGGGGCGTTTGTTACGGGCGTCGAACCCGGACCAGCGGGCGTGCAGGCGCTGGTTTGCTTGCTGTCCGCGGGCCCGGGCCGCAGGACTGGCCTGGTCCCAGCGGTGCCGCAGCTCCGCTCCGGGACGATACCGGGGTCGGTGGTGCCAGGCGGCCTCGATCAGCAGCCGCCGGGCGTGGCCGTTGCCGGTCTTGGTGATCGATCCCTGCGAGCGCGACGCACCGGAGGAGTGTTCGGTGGGCACAAGCCCGAGGTAGGCGCCGATCGAGCGTCCGGTCAGGCGCTGCCAGTCACCGATCTCGACGGCCAACCCGAACGCGGTCAGCGTCGAGACCCCACGCAGGCAGCCGAGCCGAGTCACCACCGGGGTGTAGTCACTGTCGGTGGCCATCGCCGCGATCGCCACATCCAGCCGATCCCGCCGGTCCACCGCCGCGAGCATGGTGTCGTAGGCGGTCTCGTACGCCAGCTGCAGAGCGGGTGCGTCGAAGTGCTGGGTGCGCAGCCAGGTGTCGTGCACCTTCGTCCACGCGCGGCCACCGTAGTAGACGATCCCCTGCCGCAGAAGCAACTTCGACACCCGATGCCGGGCCGCCATGAGATCCCGACGACAGTCCTCACGGGCACGCACCAGATCGCGGGCCGCCTCCTGCTCGACGCTCGGCACCGTCACTTCGACGATCTGCCCGAGGTGCAGCAGACGAGCCAGATGCCGCGCGTCACGGGCGTCGGTCTTGACCCGATCGCCGGGCGGGCGCTGCAGCTTCGACGGCGCCGCGACCAGACACTCGATGCCCGCCGCGGTCAGTGACCTGGCCAGCCCGAAGCCGGTCGGCCCGGCCTCGTAGGTCACCGCCACCGGAGCCGGTAGGGACCTGCTCCAGCCCACGATTTCGCCATGATCCGGTGTCAATCTTCGCTCGAACAGCTCACCGGTTTGCCCGTCGAGGCCGCAGGCGACCACCGATCGTGCGTGCACATCCAATCCAATGCTCGTACGCTGATTCATCGCTGGGGGCCTCCCACATCTTGTGGCTCTACCGGCCAGGACCCGTTTCCTGTCGGCAACCCACGTTCACATGTGCGTGGGGCCTCAGCCCAGCCCCTCATATCGTCTAAACCTGGATCCGTGTGTGTCACGAACGTTGAAAGGAGCTTGATGTAGGAAGAGCTTCTTGAAGCGGTGCTGCGTAAGAGATGAGGGTGTATGGCCCCTCGGAGCCGTCCTGCGGGGGAGGGCTTCAAGCCGCCCACTGCTGCGTTGGCTGAAGACCGTCGTGGTGAGCGATGTGGGAAAAGGCGCACATGATGCGTCAGGCAGGGATCGGGAAGACGAGCGTCACAGCCGTTGAAATGTCGTAACAGGTTCGGATGACATCAGAACCGGGGTATACGGATAGTCCCGGGATGAGTCTGGCGGGAGTCCCGCTTACTGGCCAGGCGGTGTCCGGCATACAGGCGACGTGAGCCCGATCTGCCGCTCTTGCGTGGAACGTGAGAAGGCGCGGACCGATACTGCCCACCTGGGTTGATGAGGGGGCGAGAGGGAGTGTCCCGAGCGGCTGAAACCGTGAGGGATCGAGTACCGATTGTCGCCTGCCATGAGCATGGGACCGGTCTGACTTGATTTCTGCCACCATCATGGGACCACTCGGATTGCCAGTTATGGGACCACCCCGGCGCGTCGCGCCGGAGTCCCGTCGGATGGCTCGTTTGATCGTCGTGTCGGTATCCCCGGTCACGAAGGCGGACGGGCATGGCTTTTCGGGAGGTCAACGTGAACGAAGTCAAGGAAGTGCTCCGCGTCTGGCTCGGGGTGCCCGGGTCCCGGCCACCGGGGTTACGCACGATCGCGGCGCACTGCGGGGTGGACCGCAAGACCGCGCGCCGGTACGTCGAGGCCGCGCAGGCGGCGGGGCTGCAGCGCACCGACGGGGCCTGGGCCCTCGACGATGGGCTGATCGGGGCGGTGATCGAGGCGGTGCGCCCGGCCCGCCCCAGTGGGCACGGGTCCGCCTGGGACCAGCTGTTGGGGTTCGAGGACCAGATCACCGCGTGGGTGGCCGGCGACGGGAACCATCCACCGCTGACGATCACCAAGATCGACACGCTGCTGGCCCGCCAGGGCTGTGTGGTCCCGTATCGGACGTTGCACCGATTCGCCACCGAGCGGTGCGGTTTCGGCCGCAGGGACACCACCGTCCGGGTGGTCGACGGCGATCCCGGCAGCGAATGCCAGATCGACTTCGGCTACCTGGGCTATCTGACCGACCCGGAGACCGGGCGGCGCCGCAAGGTGCACGCACTGATCTTCACCGCCGTGTACTCGCGGCACATGTTCGTGTGGCTGACGTACTCGCAGACCCTGGCGGCGGTGATCGCCGGCTGCGAGGCGGCGTGGACCTTCTTCGGCGGTGTCTTCAAGGTTCTCATCCCGGACAATCTCAAGCCGGTGGTGACTGAGGCGGACGCGGTCAATCCGCGGCTGTCGCAGGGCTGGTTGGACTACGCCCAGCACGCCGGGTTCGTCACCGACCCGGCCCGGATCCGGTCCCCGAAAGATAAACCTAGGGTCGAGCGCGCAGTTCAATATGTACGCGGGAACTACTGGGCTGGTGAGGAATTCGCGGATCTTGCCGAGGCGCAACAGCGTGCCGAAGCGTGGTGCCGTGACACCGCGGGGATGCGGACCCACGGCAGCACCGCCGCCCGCCCGCTCGAGGTGTTCGACGAGGACGAGGCACCGATGCTGCTGCCTGTTCCGCCGGTTTACGACGTGCCGATTTTCAAGCAGGTCAAGGTGCACCGAGAATTTCATGCCGAGGTCGCCAAGGCGTTGTATTCGATCCCGGGACAGTGGATCGGCTCGATCCTCGAGGTGCGGGCGGACAGTGCGCTGGTGAAGTTCTACGCCCGCGGAACCCTGGTGAAGGTGCATCCGCGCCAGCCCGCGGGTGGGCGCAGCACGGACCCGGAGGATCTGCCCACCGAGAAGGTCGGATACGCGATGCGGGATCTGGACCGGCTGATCGGCACCTGCGCCGGGCACGGCCGCGCCGTCGGGATCTACGCCGAAAGACTGCTCGACGATCCGCTGCCCTGGATCCGGATGCGGGCGGTCTACCGGCTGCTCGGGCTGGTCCGTCGCTACGGGCCCGGCCCGGTCGAAGCTGCGTGCAGCACGGCGTTGGATCTGGATGTGGTGTCGGTGAGCAAGATCGCCTCGATGCTCGAACGCGCCACCGAGACCACCACACCGCTGCTGCCGGCCGCCGGGTCGGCTGCACCGTCCCGCTTCACCCGCGACCCCGCCGAGTTCGCCACCGACAGGACCACCCCTGCCACCTCTGGGACCACCTCCGCCACGGAGAGGACCACCCCTGCCACTACCGGGACCGGCGTTGCCACCGAGAGGACCACCCCTGCCACTGCCGGGACCGGGGTTGCCACCGAGAGGACCGGGCATCTGACGGTGATCCTCGGCGGCAACGCCGACACGAAGGAGCCACGATGACCACCCCACCCGCACCCATTTCCGGCCCGGTCGATCCGATCGGCGCCGACCTGATCACCCTTCTCAAGGCCCTCAAGCTCGGCGCCCTCAAGGTGAACCATCCCGGGTCTCATGCACACACTGTCATTTGTGTGCGACCGGTTGATCGGCACGGTGTTCAGCGTAGTACTTGGCTTCGTACTCGGCCGGTGGGATCCGCCCGAGACGATGCATGAGCCGGCCGGTGTTGTACCAGTGCACCCACGCCGAGGTGGCCTCCTCGACGTCACCGATGGTGCGCAGCGGCCCCTTGCGGAACGGGGAATCGTCGGCGATGCACTCGGCCTTGTACAACCCGATCGTCGTCTCCGCCAGGGCATTATCGTAGGCGTCACCTACCGACCCGATCGACGGCCGAAGTCCTTGCAGGAACAGGGTTTCCCCGAATCGCAGAGCCGTATAGCGCCCGTCTCGGGTCCATCCGCATCCGTCGGGACCTCAATTGTCGGCGCCGCTCCACCCGCGATCTGGTTCGTCGCACATCGTGGATCGACGCGACGGAACGTATCTCGTGCCGACATCTAACGAGGGTGCGCCCTGCACAGCGTCGATGCGTACCGGCGGGGCTGGTGAGGGACTCCGACAAGCATCTTGCGATTGTCCGCCATGGAGGCACCGTGCGGCCCGGTATTCGTGTTGTGGGCGTACAACCATGGTCGACTCCCACGGCGCCACCGAAGTCCCCTGCACAATGCGTTGCAATCAAGGCCCGTTAGTTAGTTTAGGCCTGCCGGTCGACCAAGGGGGACTCCGTAATCAACCGCATCGACGAGGAGCACTTGCAGGGAGGCAACTGTCAGGTGGAGAACAGGACTCGGTCGCGGAATGCCTGCTTCTGGGGGTCATAGAAGCGGTCGAACCAGGCCTCGTCCGCGCCGCTGATCGCGGTGGGCTTTTGCAGGGTGATCACCTTGGGCGCGGTGGCGGTAGCGAGCCGGCGGGCGTTGGAGCCGAACGCGGCGCGCATCCGGTTGCGGAACTGGAGATGATCGAACACGCGCACGGCCTCGATCGCGTAGGCGGTTGCGACCTTTTGGTCCTCGATCATCAACAGGTGGTCACCATTGCCGGCCTCGCCGGAGGGCGAGAAGTTGCTCGAGCCGGTGAACACCTTGGCCGTCGGCAGGCTGAAGTCGGTGACGACGAACTTGTGGTGGACGTTGCGGCCCTTGCCGCCGGACCATTCACTCTTGAACGGTTCGGGAGCTTTCCTGGCAAGAAACGCGAAGTCGACGAGCCCGACGCTGCCATCAGGCTTACGCAGCTCGAGGTTCCCGCGTTTGTCGACGGTGCCGTAGCTGAAGATGGGCCGGTCCATCAGTCGGCGAAACGCCTCCACGGTCGGCCCCGGCCTTGAGCAGCGAGCCGATGATCTCCGATAGTGAGTGCGGCCATTCGTAGGTAGTGGCGTTGGTGAGGACCATGTTCGGGTCGGCGTACGTTGTGCCGTCGTCGTAGCGCAATGACGCCCCGGCGGCAAAGTACGGCTGCCGGAGCACCAACTCACCATCGGGGCGGTCGTAGTCGAGGGCATTGAGTGTCGGGTGCGAATCGCGAATGTAGAAGAGTCCACCCGGTCGCAGCAGTGCTGCGATCACTTGTGCCCATCGAGCGAGGTCGGGCAGCCACGGGAGGGCCCCGATTCCCGTGTACACGACATCGAACTGCTCGCCGAGGTGCTCGGCGGCATGGTCGACATCGCTCTCGACGAACCGTGCACAGAGCTTCGCCCGTCGGGCGATATCGGTGGCGGCCTCGATGGACTTGGGTGAGAAGTCGACCCCGGTCACGTTGGCGCCGAGGCGAGCCCAACTCAACGTGTCCAGCCCGATGTGGCATTGCAGGTGAACGAGTGTGAGTCCGGCTGGCGTTCGGTCGGGTAGGTGTGGGGTCATCGCGTCGAGATCCGCCCGGACGATGCTGGTCAGCCGAGTCGGGGTGTCGACGAATCCGTCCACGTCGTACGCGATGAGGTGGCCATCGACGCGTTCGTCCCAGTTGGCGCGATTCGCGCCGATCTGGCACTCGATATCCATCTGCATTCCTCCGACTCTTCGCCCTTGGTGACGCGCGGGAACCAAGCTGCGCAAGGTGTGCGCAGTCGTCCCGCCGAACGAGATGGTCGCGTGAAGGCTCCCCGATTAACGATCCGCTAGCGGAACCCACCTGTCCATCGGCGCGCTGTCGGGCCGGACTGTCCCGCTGGTGGTGCCTTCATCGGAGCCAGGTCGTCGGCACTCCATTCCAAGGAGTTTGCAACTGGTGCCGGAGCTAGGACACCGGCACCATTCGTTGTGCCTTCCGCCTCGCTCCGAGATGGGCGCGGGGCCTATGCGGGAGAGGGTCGGTCCAAGCTGGAGGTCAGAACACGATCGAGCGCCGCCCGGCCTGCGGGTCCCCATGTCAGCTTGCCGCCAGGAAGGCCTCGTTCCCCGTTCTGGCCCATATGGATGAGGAAAAGGCTTTTCAGGGCAGCCAATCCTCGGGCGCGCCGGATCGTCGCCTCGTCCGCCTGCGCGTACGCGTCGAAGAACCGTGATGCCGTTCCCGCGGGAAGGAGCAGCCACGCGGCCGCGAGGTCCCACGCCGGATCGCCGGCGAACATGTCGCCGAAATCGATCACGCCCGAGAGTGTCCCGTCCGAGACGACGACATTCGCGGGGTGGAGGTCTCCGTGCAGCCATACCGGCGGGCCCTCCCATTCGGGGGCAGCAGCAGCATCGTCCCAGACGTCCCGAATGTCGTGGACGTCGGCGGACATGCTTCCGGGGGCAACGGCTTGTAAGAACTTCTCGAAGCCGTCCGTGCACTTCTTGGGGTGAGCGCCGCGGTCCGAACTGGGCGGCGCCTCGGTGGGCGCCGCTACATGGAGCGCCGAGAGGAAGCGCGCGAGGCTGTCGGCCGCGTGGTCGCCGCGGCTGATCGAGGCGCAGTCGAGTGGCTCGCCGGGAACCCACGTCATGATGGTCCAGGGCCTCGGGAAGCGCGCGGACGGCTCACCGATCCGCACAGGGGTCGGAACCGAGAGCGGAAGGCGCGGGGCCAGGACGGGCAGCCACCGGCGCTCCTTGCGCTGGAGATCCGGGGTACGTTCCGTGCGCGGCATGCGCACGACCAACTCATTCCCAAGGCGCCACATGTGGTTGTCCCAGCCGCCCACTACCTTGCGGATGGCCAGCCCTGCAAGGTCCGGATGCTGGTCCTCGAGAAGATCGTCTACCAGCTCTGCCGTGATCTCGATCTCGGAGTCGGTCATCCCAAGCCTGCGTTCGTCGGGTCAACCACGAATGTCGTCATGGCAGGGACGCTAACACCGCCAACCGTCGCTCTCGTCGATCCGCTTGTGGAACGGATCGACGCCCGACGTTCGGACGATCCATCCCGGTCATCGTTCGCGAAGCGGGTAACCGATGGTTTATCGGCGCAGGGGACGCAGTGACCCGCACCATTTCTCTTGCTCAACAGCCTCTCAGGGGCGAATCCGATGGATATCCCGGGGGAAGAGGGTGGCGTATCGAATGTTGTCGGCTTCGAGGAGTCGGGAGACCCACCGTTCCAGGCCGATAGCGAACCCGCCGTGCGGGGGCATGCCACTTCCCATCGCTTCGAGGTACGGGGCGTAGGCGGCCGGGTCTTCGCTGCGGGCGGCCAACGCCGCAATGTAGTCGGCGTGGTTGTGTAGGCGTTGTCCGCCGGTGACGAGTTCGAGGCCGCGGAAGAGCAGGTCGAACGAGTTCGTCCACCGCGGGTCGTCGGGTTGGGGGTGGGTGTAGAAGGGGCGTTTGCCCGCTGGGTATCCCTCGACGGCGAGGAAGTCCGAGTCGAACTGCGTCTTCGCCCACTTGCCGAGGAGGCGTTCGTGTTCGGGCGCGAGGTCGGGCTCGTGCGGTGAGGCACCGACAAGGTCGAGGGCTTCGGAGAAGTGCAGGACCGGGATCTGTTCGGGCACGACCGGGAGGTCGATGCCCGCGGTGGCTGCTGCGTCGCCGGCGGTGTGGCGGATGGTGTCGATCATCGCGGCGAGGGTGCCGCGCAGCAGCGCCAGCACGTCGTGGTGATCGTTGATGAAGCCGAACTCGGCGTCGAGGGAGGTGTACTCGGCCAGGTGCCGGGCGGTGTCGTGTGGTTCGGCTCGGAACACCGGTCCCACTTCGTAGACGCGCTCGAACACCCCGGTGAGGATTTGTTTGTAGAGCTGGGGTGATTGCGCGAGGTAGGCGTCCTTCCCGAAGTAGTCCAGTGTGAACACGTTCGCCCCGGATTCGGTGGACTGGTCCACGATCTTCGGGGTGGCCACCTCGGTGAACCCGATGCTGTCGAGATGTCGGCGGAACCCGGTCATCGACGCGGCGGCGATCTTCCACACCGCCTGTCGGGTGGGGTGGCGCCAGGTGATCGCGGCGTGGTCGAGAACGGTGGGCAGGGTGGCGCTGAGTTTCGGTCGCCACAACTCGACCGGTTGAAGCTGTGCCGGAGCGCCCAATACGCTAATCGTCGGGTCGACGATCTCGACACCGCCGGGCGCTTTCGTGTTCTCGGCCACCGACCCGGTCACACGGACCACCGTTTCCTCCGGCAGTTCCGAGATCTGTTCTCGAACTATGGGATCGGTCACGACAACCTGCCCAAGCCCCGATCGATCGCGCACAACGACGAACGTGACGGATGCGAGTTGGCGGCGCCGATGAATCCATCCCTCAACGGTCACGGACTTGGCGGACTCAGACGTGTTCATCGCAGGTAGTGCTGAAACAAGAATGCGTGACATCAATTACACCTCCTGGTTGCGTCCCGGGAGGTGTGGGCGATCGGGTTCGTCGCGGTGCCACCACACCTTCGCAGCCTGAGTTGTCGGCTGCCTCTTGTTGGTCGGTTTTGTTGATCGGGGACCGGCCGATTCGGCTCGGAGGTCGTCACGCTCGTCTGTGCCGCACCATCGATGTTAGCGCGAGATACGAGCAATGACCGTCGAAGGGTCCCCGACGTTGCAAACACGGCGACCGACGAGGGGGGAAACGTGGGAAGGTTGTACGCATCGCTTGCGTAGTTGTGCGACTGGAGGCAGGAACTACTGAGGGCTGATCGCGGCTCATGCTCGACGATAGGTGACCCAGCTATAGCCGTCTCGTTGGATTCTTGTCATTTCCATCCTGTTGCCCCGCGCATCGCGCCCGGTTGCCTACTCATTGTGGTTCGCAATGAGAATTATTGCATCAATTAACTTTCTAAATTGGTGGGGAATCCGCGACGATGGAGACACACACCCGGCCAATGAAAGAGGCGTTTCGTCGTGACCAGGACGGTCGAGAGAGACGAGTATCACAGCACCCCAACGAATTCATCACACCCCCGGCCCGCAATCGATAGGACGACTCCGCGTAGGGCCAGGTTCGCCGCGCTGGGTTCCCGTAATTTCCGGCTGTTTCTGCTCGGTCAGGCGGTGGTGACCACCGGGTTGTGGGTGCAGCGCGTCGCTCAGGACTGGCTGGTGCTCGACCTCACCGGAAGTGCCACGGCCGTGGGTATTACCACTGCATTGCAGTGGGCGCCGATGCTGGTCTTCGGTCTTCTCGGCGGGTGGATTGCGGACCGCTACTCGAAGCGGCGTGTGTTGCAGGCCACCCAGACCGCAGCTGCGCTTCTGGCCGCGGTCTTGGCCGGGCTCACCTTCACCGACCATGTCGCCGCCTGGCATGTGCAGCTTTTGGCGGCCGGGGTCGGCACCATTGCCGCGATCGAGAAGCCTGTCCGGAGTACGTTCGCCACCGATTTGGTCGGGCCCTGCCAGATCCACAGCGCGGTCAGCCTCTCGTTCTCGGTGTTCTATCTGGGCAGCTTCGCCGGTCCGGCGATATCCGGGGTGTTGATCACCACTGTGGGTCCGGGCTGGGCGTTCGCCCTCAACGCCGTGTCCTTCGCGGCTCCGCTCATTGCTCTCGCCCGCATCGACGCTGCCGAGCTCCCGCACTCCCATCCGCGTCCGGCGACGCGGGTTGCTGCGGTTCCGCCGGGCGGGGTGCGCGCACTGATACGGCGTCCGGAGATCTGGCGGCCGATGGTGTTGGCGAGCATATTCGGGATGTTCACCCTGAACCTGCCCGTCACTTTGGCTACCTACGCTCGCACGGCCCACGCCGGTCCCGCCGGTTATGCGGTGCTGACCTCCACCGTGGCGCTCGGCTCCGTGGTCGGCGCCCTGATCGGTGCCATCCGTCCCCGCACCACCGTGCGCGCACTGACCCGAACCGGGTTCGTCTTGGCGGGCCTGTACCTGTTCGCCGCTGCCATGCCCACATCGTGGAGTCTCGCGTGCACTCTCGCCGCGATCGGCATTGTCGGCACGCAATTGTTCGCCTCGGCCAACGCCGCCGTGCAACTTGCTGCCGGGGCCGCGCTCCGTGGCCGGATGATGGGCGTCTACCTTCTGGTGGAAACGGGCGGCGCCGCCGTCGGTGGCCCGCTGCTCGGCGTCATCAACGAGTACCTCGGGCCCCGAGTGGGTCTGGTGCTCGCCGGCGCCATCCCCGCCGCCTTCCTCATCCTGCTGTTGCTCACGCAGCTCACGCGGCGCCCTGCCGCCGGGGTACCGTAGCAGGCTGCTTTCAGCACCGTGGACATCACTTTCGGAGGTCGACTCGCCGCTGGACGAGCGTAGTCGCGTTCCATCATTCGTACCGGCAGTCTCTGTAATGGCATGCCGCGGTGATTAATCGGAGCGCAACAGCGGAGCAGATGCACGGAGCGGGCGACTTCGATGCGTGCAGTTCACGAGCTCGAGCAGATCTGGACCTCGACCAATGGGCTTCCGGTGAGCCAGGTGTCGACGGTCGGTGTTGGCCCTTCGAGTGCTAGGTTCGGGGAGTGGAGCAGGCCGTCGATGATGGCCCCGAAAATACGGCGACGTTGGGTGGCGTCTGTGATGACGCGGCCGGTGGCGTGAATGTCCACGGCCGTGGGTTCGCGAATGTGAAGCGTAAGCGTGGGAGTTCGGACGATGTTGGCGTACCAGTCCCGGGGTCCGGGTCGGCCGGTGAGGTAGATGGTGTCGAAGGCGCGGTAGAACCAGATCTCCTGCCTGTGCGGGCGGCCGGATCGGGCACCGGTGGTGGTGATGTCGATGGTGCGGTCGTCTGCGGTCGAGTTCCGGTCGAGGTGAAGTGCTCGGAGGGTAGAAGCGTTCACGGTGTTCCTTCGTCGGAGGTGGTCGGTGACTGAGGTCTGGCTACCGGCGTAACTCTGCGACGAGACGAGCGCGGAGTTTGCGGTCGTCATCTGTTTCGGTGAGGGCGACGACCTGGAGTATGTCGATTCCGGCTCGGCGGTAGGTGTCGATGTAGTCGGCGACACGTTCGACGGATCCGATCACCAGTCCGTCGAAGGTGTTGCGCAGGTGTTGGTGGGCGGCCTGGCGGATGTCGTCGACGTTCTGGAGTTCTCGTTCGCTGCTGCGGGCGATCTGAGCGGAGGACCGAAGCGATTCCGGGCTCCGCTCGTGCAGTAGTTGCTCCCCGTGTGCCCGGAGGGCGTCGGCGGTGGTCTGCGCTTCGGTGTCGGTGTCGCCGAGGACGACGAAGAACTGCTTCCAGAACCGGAGTGTCCGGTTGTGTTGGGCTGCGAGTTGGCGAACCTCGGCGGTGACGGTGTGCGCGGCGTCGAGGGTGGGGAAGGTTCCGGCGTAGGCGTAGGCGTATTCGGCGGCGAGTTCCTTGGCGGCGGGCGAGGATCCGCCGATCGAGATCGGGGGGTGAGGGTGTTGGACGGGCCGGAATCCGGCCCAGGAGTCTTCGACCTGGTAGTGGCTTCCGTGGTAGTCGAATGGTTCGTCGGCGGTGAGGGTTCGGGTGAATATTTCCAGGTATTCGCGGGCGCGTTCGTACCGCCCCTGTTTGCTCAGGAAGTCGCCGTCGCGGCGAACGTCGGCATCGCTGGACCCGATGACAATGTGGGTGGCGGCGCGGCCGCCGGAGAGGTTGTCGAGGGTGGCGAAGGAGCGTGCCGCGACGGTGGGGGCGACGACGCCGGGGCGGTGGGCGACGGTCAGCCCGGTGCGGGTGGTGGCGGTGGCGGCGTGGCCGGCGACGAGCCAGGGATCGGCCCAGGCACTGTAGATGTGGATCAGCGACCGGTCGTAGCCGTCGAGTTCATCCTGGCGTGCTTCCCACCGGATGTGTTCGGGATCGATGTGGCGGGCGCGGGGGTCGGGCAGGAAGTGTGCGGCCCGCCGGTCCTGCGGACAGTTTCCGAGTGCAGGCGCGGAGAGGATTCCTCCGACGATTTCGGTGTTCATGGGTGCGGGTTCTCCTCCAGGTCAGATGCCGCTGAGGGCAGGCAGGTCGGTGTCGGTGCTGGTGTGGAGTCGGTTGGCGAGCAGGGCACGGGTGTAGGGGTGCCGCGGGGTGGTCCAGAGTTGCTCGGTGGGACCGGTTTCGACGACGCCGCCGCCGCGCATCACCGCGGTGCGGTCGCAGAGGCGGCGCACGACGGCGAGATCGTGGGAGATGAACAGCACCGCGACCCCGATGGAGCGGCGCAGGTCGTCGAGCAGGTCGAGGATCGCGGCCTGGCTGATCAGGTCGAGCGCGGAGACGGGTTCGTCGCAGACCAGGATCTCGGGTTCGGTGGCGAGTGCGCGGGCGATGGCGACGCGTTGGCGTTGGCCGCCGCTGAGGTGCCGGGGCCGTGACCGCGCCAGGGCGGGGTCGAGTCCGACCTGCTCGAGCAATTCGGTGATGCGGGTGTCGATGGTGGTTCGGTCACGGTGTCCGGTGGCTCGCAGGGGTTCGGTGAGGATGCGGCGCACGGTGTGGCGGGGGTCGAACGCGGCGAGGGTGTCCTGGTCGATCAGTTGGATCCGGTGGCGGTGTGGTCGGCGGTGGCGTTCACCGATTCCGCTCCACGCCTGGCCGTGCAGGGTGACAGTGCCGGTGTCGGGTTCGAGCAGGCCGAGGGCGAGCAGGGCCAGCGTCGATTTCCCGGAGCCGGATTCGCCGACCACACCGACCGCCTCACCGGCGTGCAGGTGCAGGCTGGTCTCGATGACGCCGCGGGTGTCGCCGCCGGTGGTGTAGGTCTTGCTGACCCGGTCGAGCACCAGGACCGGCGCCCGATCGGTGATGTGAGGGGTCTCGGATGGGGTGTGAGGTCGGCGGCCGGGGATCGCGTCGAGGAGGTGCCGGGTGACCGGGTGCTGCGGGCGGTGCAGCACGTCCCGGGTGGTCCCGTGCTCGGCGACGGCCCCGTCGTGCAGGACCAGGACCCGGTCGGCGACCGTGTCGACGACGGCGAGGTCGTGGGTGATGAGCAGGATCCCGTGACCGTGTTTCCGGAGTTCGCCGAGGAGGTCGAGGATCCCGGCCTGCGCTGTGACGTCGAGTGCGGTGGTGGGCTCGTCGGCGATGATCAGGCGCGGCCGCGCCGCGAGGGCGGAGGCGATGAGCACCCGTTGGCGTTCGCCGCCGGAGAGTTGGTGTGGGTAGTGGTGCAGACGCCCGGTCAGGTGCGGCAGGTGCACCCGGTCGAGGAGAGCGGCGACTTCCGCGTCGCGCTGCTCGCGCGGAACGATCCGGTGGGTGATGAGCGGTTCGGTGATCTCGCGGCCGATGGTGCGCAGCGGGTCGAGCGAGACCAGGGCGTCTTGGAGGACGAGACCGACGTGGCTGCCGCGCAACCGGTTCCAGTCCCGTGGTCGCAGAGACCGGGTATCGGTGCCGCCGATGCTGAGGGTGGATGCGGTGACGGTGGCGCCGGGGGAGGTCAGGCCGAGCGTGGCCTTGACGAGGGTGCTCTTTCCCGACCCGGACCGGCCGACCACGGCGACGCATTCGCCCGCGGTCACCGACAGTGACACCCCATCCAGGGCGGGTCGGGGTGTGCGGTTCGGGTAGGTGACGGTGAGACCTGTGATGTCGAGGAGGATGTCGGTCATCGGCGGCCTGCTCCTCGTGCTTCGAGGGTCTTGCCGACGACGGTGACGGCGATGACGACGAGGGTGATGGCGATGCCGGGGAAGAGGGCGATCCACCAGGCGTGTTGGACGAAGTTGCGGCCTTCCGCGAGCGCGAGACCCCACTCGGGGTCCGGTGGTCGTGCGCCGAATCCGAGGAAGCTGAGGCCGGCGGCGATGATGATGTTGGTGCCGGCGCTGATGGTGGCGAGGACGAGGACCGGTCCGAATGCGTTGGGCAGCACGTGCCGGGCCAGGATCACCACCGGTGCGATACCGAAACCGACGGCACTACGGACGTAGTTCGAGGCGTGGATGGTGTGTGCCTGTGCGCGGATGAGGCGGGCGTAGCCGGGGGCGGAGCCGATCCCGATCGCCAGGAGCACGTTGACGGTGCCGGGTCCGAGGACGGCGAGGACCAGCAGCGCCAGCAGGATTTCGGGGAAGGCGAGTCCGATGTCGGTCAGCCGCATGAGGATCGTGTCGATGATGCGGGGACCGATCCCGGCGAGCAGGCCGATGACCGATCCGAGGAGGACACCGACCGCAGTGGATCCGAGGCCGATGAGCAGTGACGGGCGGGTGCCGTGGATCAACCGGCTGTAGAGGTCGCGGCCGAGTTGATCGGTGCCCAGCAGATGCGCCGCGCTCGGGGATTGCAGGGTGGCGGTGTAGTCGGTGGCGGCCGGATCGGCGGCAGTGAGCAGTGCCGGCCAGAGTGCGGCGGCGAGAAACACCGCCAGCACGAGAGCCGCGAAAGCGGGGCCGGCGGTGCCCCGCACGCGTGCGGGACTTGAGGCAGCGGTCGGGTGGGGGCGAGCGGTGAGTGCGGTCATGGCCTGTTCGCTGTTCGGGTGCGGGGATCGGCGACGCGGTTGACGAGGTCGACGATCGTGTTGACGACGACGAACGCAGCGGCGGCGAGCATCGTGATGGCGGTGACGACGGGGATGTCGCGGGTGGTGACGGCGTCGACGAGGGTGCGGCCGAGACCGGCGCGGGCGAACACGGTCTCGATCAGCACGGCGCCGCCGAGGAATCCGGCGAGCGTCCACCCGCTCAGCGTCAAAGCCGGCACGGCGGCGTGGCGCAGGTAGTGCCGGATCACCGCGGTGCGGTGCGGCACTCCGCGGGCCCGGACGGTGGTGGCGAACGGTTGGTCGTCGGCGTTCTCGAGGGCCTGTCCGATGATCTGGGCGAGCACGCACCCGATGGGCAGGGCAAGGGTGACCGCGGGCAGCACCAGGGATGCGATTCCGGTGCTGCCGCTGGACGGGAACCACCCCAGCCCGAACGAGAAGACGCTGATCGCGACGATCCCGACCCAGAAACTCGGTGCCGAACTGCCGACCAGTTCGGCGACCGAGACCACTGCGCGCATCGCCGGGGACCTGATGGCCGCCACGACCGACAGGGTGACCGCGAGGACGACGGCGACACCGAACGCCGCGACCGCCAGCTGGGCGGTGGGGGCGATCTTCTCGGCGACCACGTCGGCGACCGGCCGGCCGAGCCGGTAGGACTGACCGAAATCCACCGTCCCGAGGCGGTGCAGGTACGACAGGTACTGCACCAGTAGTGGCTGGTCGAGTTGCAGGTCCGCAGTGATCGTGGCGCGCAGTTGCGGGGTGGCTCCGACATTCGGACCCAACAGGGCATCGACGGGATCGCCGGGAATCAGATGCAGCGCAATGAACGACAGCGTCGCCGCCCCCCAGACGACGGCGACGGCGCCGGCGAGGCGGCCACCGACTCGCCGGGCCAATCGCCGCCGGTTCAGTCGACTGGTGTCCATGCCGAATACAGGGCGGGAACGGTGGCATCAGGGGTGTAGGTCATTCCCTGCACGCGGGTGGAGGCGGCGGTCACGACCGGCGCGACGTAGGCGGGGAGCCCGTAGCCGGAGGTGAGGATGCGTTGCTGGGCGGCACGGTAGATCTTCGCCCGCTGGTCGGGGTCGGTGATCGTCAGCCCCTGCTGCAGTAGGGCGTCGAGTTCCGGGTCACGGACGTGAGATGCGTTGGCGCCGCCGTCGGCGAGTTGTTGATCGGAGCCGTAGATGGTGCGGAGCACGTCGGGGTCGCTTCCGCTCCAGCCGAACGCGATGATGTCGTAGGCACCGGAATTGCGGACACCGATGTAGCTGCCGTTGCCGATCGGGGTGATGGTCAGCTCGACACCGAGGGTGCGCAGGGCGTCCTGGACGGCGGTGTCGTAGGTGATGCGTTCGGGCTTCTGGTAGGTGGGGTCGTAGATCAGGGCGAGGGTGAACCGTTTGCCGTCCTTGGTCCGGTACCCGTCGGCGTCGGTGGCGGTGTAGCCGAGTTCGTCGAGCAGCTTTTTCGCCCCGTCCGGGTCGTATCCCCAGGTGCCGTCGAGGGTCCCGTCGTAGGCGAAGGTCGCCGGGTTCAGCGGGGCGGCGGCGGGCGCATACTTGCCCTGGAAGATGCCCTGCGTCAACGTGTTCAGATCGACACCCTTTTGGATCGCCAGGCGGGCGCGGGGATCGTTGAACGGTGCCCGGTCGGTGTTGAAGAAATAGGTGTAGGGGATACCGGTCGGGTCGGCGCGGTGCACCTCGATCCCGTCGGCGGAGTCGAGGGTGTCGATGTCGGTGGCGGCGACCTGGTCGATGGCGTCGACCTCGCCGCTGGTCAGCGCGCCCAGCCGAACCGAACTTTCGGGCAGGATGCGGTAGTCGACGGAGGTGAGGTAGGCGGGGCCGGTGCGGTCGGCGGAGGCCGGGGCCCAGTTGTAGGTGTCGTTGCGGGTGAAGGTGAAGCCTTCCCCGTCGGTCGCGGAGGTGAAGGTGAAGGGGCCGGTGCCGACCTGCGCGCGGCCGCCCTGGCACAGGTCGCCGGCGTTCTCGGTCAACGACTTCGGGGAGTGGAACCCGAGATTCGGGCTTGCGACGGCCCGCAGGAACGGGCTGTACGGGGCGGCCAGATGCACCGCGACGGTATGGGGGTCGATCACCTCACTGCCCCGGTAGGGGCTGATCAGCTGCCCCGCGTACTGGGAGGCGGTGGCCGGGTCGACGATCCGGTCGAGGTTCGCCTTGACGGCGGCCGCGTCGAACTCGGTGCCGTCGTGGAAGGTGACGTCGGTGCGGAGGTGGAAGGTGTAGGTGGTGGCGTCGGGGGAGATATCCCACGAGGTCGCCAGCCAGGGGGAGAAGGAGCCGTCCGGGTTGGCGTAGACCAGGGAGTCGTAGACGCCTCGCAGAATCGACGAGGTCAGGCTTGAGGGGCTGATCTGTGGGTCGAAGCAGTCGATCGCGGTGCCGATCCCCACCGTCAGATGGCCACCGGAGACCGGGTCTCCGCCGGCGGCGGTGGGTGAGGTTTGACCGGAGCATCCGGCCAGCACTGCGCTGCTGGTCATCACGATCACGGGAATCCGCCATCCGGCCCGCCGCGCGTGGTCAGCGGTGGTGTGGTCGGACGGGAGGTGGGGGGCCGCAGTTCTGCGGCGGATCACGCGGAGCCGGCCGCGATGTGGGGGAGCCGACGCGAGGGGTGTTCTGTTTCGCACGCCGGTCAGCATGATCATCGGCGCTTACAGATCACTTACGATCGCCGACACTCAGCGGTGCGGGTGCGGGTGCGGGTGCGCGTCGGTCGCAGCCTGGCCGGGCGCCACGCGCTCCTGATGCGAATCCATCGCTGCGTGTGGTCGCCGGGAGTGGGTGAAGAGGGTGGGCCGGTCAGGGGTGCGGGTTCGCGTCGACGGCCTCGTCGACAGCAGGCAGCCACCGCAGAACACAGGACTTCTCCAGCTCGTGACCGGTTTCCTCGTGCACGGACAGCGCTTGGTCGATCAGTTCCTTGGACCGCCGGGGACGCCGGGCGAAGAGGTTGTTGACGGCGAGGACTCCCAGGGCCTTGCCTTCGAGCAGTCGCAGCCCGGTGTTGCCGGCCACAAGCACCGATTCGGTTCCGTGCAACAGCGCCCGGCCCCGATCGTCGCGGTAGCGGTAGGTCAGTGCGAGACCGATGCTCGCTTCGACGACGACACGGTCGTTGTCGAGGCGCCGTCCTCGCCGCAGAGCGCTCTCGTGGAGGCGTTCGGCCGCGTCCAGTCGCCGGACGGCCCGGTAGGTGTCACCGAGCGCGACGGTGGCGCGGGCGTGACCGAGGTCGTCGCCGAGGGAGCTGAACAGGACGCGTGCGGTGTCGGCGTGGTGTTCGGCCTCGGCGAACCGGTGGGACAGCAGGTACGCGGTGGCCAACTCGAGGTGCACTCCGGCGCTGGCATGGGGGTTGTGGTTGCGGCGGGCCGCCCGCAGCGCGCGGTGGTGGAACGCTTGCCCGTCGGCGAGTCGGTCGAGTCCGATGAGGATCCGGCCGATGCGGGTGAGATTGTCCGGCTCGTACTCATCACGGCGGGCAGTGCGGTCGGATTCGTCGATCGTCGTTGCCCGTTCGAGGGCGTGGTGCAGATCTCCGGTGACCTCATCTGCAGACGCCACCGCACGCCCGTCGGTGGGCACGTGGTGTTCAGATCGGGTCGGCGCGGAGACCACGAGTGCTGGCCTGTTCACCGGTTTCGGTGTGGTGTCGCCGGGCAGGGCGAGGATCCGCTCGGACCCGCCACCTGAGTAACCGCGGCCACTAAGCCGAAGTGGTCGTCCTTCCGCTCTCGCCGCGGCTCTCAGCGCGGCAGAGAAGGCGGCCGCCCGGCGGTGATCGCTCAGTTCGCGTGCTGCGCGTAGTCCGTGGCCGGCGGCGGCCCGCCAGTCGATGGCATGGCCGTGGCCTGCGAAAATCCGGCACGCCACCTCCGCGAGGTCGACCGGCAGCGGTGAGCTCGGTGGTGCCCCGTCCAGGTGGATCAGCGCGAGGATGGTGATGCGGTGTCGGCGGACCTCGGCGGGGGAGCGGAGCCGGATGTCGGCGGCCGGGGTGAGATACCAGCGGGTCAGCCGGTCGAGTGCCGCGCGCCGATCGGCTGCGGTGTCGACCTCGGTGCTGCGGTGGGCGGCGAACTGCCGGAACAATTCCGGCAGTTCGGTGGCTCCGGAGTCGGACTCTGTCGCCAGATGAAGTCGGGTCAGCTCGTCCAAGGCTCCTGCCGCCTGCAGTTCTGCTGTTTCGAGCAACACCGCGGCCGTTTCGACGGTGAAGCCGCCGCCCGGTATGAGTGCCATGAGTCGAAGCAGCCGGCGCGTGATGTCGCTCAACGCGGTGTAGCTCGTGCGCAGGGTCGCCGCGAGGCTGATGGCACCGTCGGCGGGGTCGGTGGTCAGCCGCGCCAGCAGGTGGTCGCTGCGCAGTCGTGCGAGGAATGAGTCATGGAACTGTGTGGATCGGCCGCGCAGTTGCGCGCCGACGATGCGTAGCGCCAGGGGCAGATGGTCGCAGAGTTCGGCGAGCTCGATCAGTTCGGCAGTGCTGGGCCCGTCGCCGGACCGGCCGAGCATCTGGTGCAGCAGTTGCACCGAGGCGGGGCTAGGGAGCGGGCCGAGGGTGATCGTGTGGACGTCGTGGTGCACCGCCAGGCCCGAAAGGCTGGATCTGCTGGTGATGATCACCGCTGATCGGCCGCTCCCGGGGAGCAGCGCCGCGAGGCGGTGGGCGGTCTCAGCGGCGTCGATGACGATCAGGACTTGTCTGTCGGAGAGGCGGGCACGGAGCAGCGCCGACCGCGCAGATCTGGTGTCGGGCAGGTTCTCGGGTGCGAGGCCGCTCGAGAGCAGCAGCTCGGCCAACATCCGGTCCACCGGGCTCGTCGTCGCGGTCGGAGGGCCGCCGGTCAGCTCGACGTCCCCGGCGCCGGCTGTGTCCTCGTGGTCATCGCTGGTGGTGAACCACTGCCCGTCCGGAAATCGCCCACGCAGCCGATGTGCAAGGTGCACCGCGAACGCGGTCTTCCCGACCCCGGGCGGTCCGGTGACGGCGATCACCGACGGCCCGGACGACCCCTCGCCGCACACGGTGGTCATCGACGCGGCGGCGTCCTCGGTCTCCGGTCGCCGACCGACGAGATGATCGTGCTCGCGTGGCAGCGTGCACGAGACAAGCCACGCTGTCGGTGCCGACAGGTCCGTCTCCGGGCCGGGCGGACGGAGGAGATCAGGGTTCCCATTCAAGATGTCGCGGAACAGGTTTTGGAGATCACCGCTCGGATCAACGCCGAGCTCGTCGGCCAGCCGCACCGAGAGAAGCCGGTACGCCTCGAGCGCATCGGCCTGTCGTCCGCTGCGATAGTGAGCGAGGATCAGCTGCGCCGTCAGTGACTCGCGCAGCGGAGTTTTCGCGACCGCGGCCTGCAGGTCGTGAGTGATGTCGAGGTGGTTCCCGAGGGCGATCTCGATTCCGAACAGACGCTCCTGCAAACTTATTCGGAGATCGTCGAATGCGGTCGCGTCCGTCAATCGAACGGCGTCGGACTCGATATCGTCGAACGCGTTTCCGCGCCACAACGCCAGGGCCGTTGATACCGACGCTTTCTCCCCGAGCGCATCACCGGTGTCTCGGGCGGTGTTCGCTCGACCGACCAGGGCGCGTACCTGTCCGATGTCGACCTCGTCGTCGGCGAGAGCGAGTCGATAACCTCGGTTGGCGGACACAATCATTCGACCACCGCCGGGCACCGCGTCATCGAGAACTCGCCGGAGCCGCGCGACGTGGACGTGAATCGCCGCCTTCGCGTTCCGTGGTTGTGACTCACCCCACAGTCGATCGGCGATGGAGGCCACTGTCGCGGACCAGTCATCGCCTGTGACCAACGCGGCCAGCAGAACCCGATGCTTCGTCGAGGAGATGGGAACGTCAACGCCCCGCAGAACAACCGAGAGCGGACCGAGCACGGACACCCTGTTCATCTCATCCCCCCTCGGCCGCTTCGTGATCAGCTCCCTGGCCGATGCCACCGTATCCAGAGGTGAGACCGTGAACAATTCTTTCGCTCAGCCTGATCGGACGTGCTGTAGGCACTCTGCAAGAGACTTGTAAGCGCAACCCGACAGGGTCGAGCACGTGGAACACAACCCACCAACCACACACCGGGCCGCAGTGCTGGACACCCCGGGCATCGAAACATACGAGTTCCGGTCCGCAGCACGCCGCTTCGCCAGCGGCGTCGGGGTGGTCGCCGCCCGCTGGGAGAACCGCACGCTGGCGAAGACCGTGTCCTCGTTCACCTCGGTCTCACTGAATCCGCCTCTGATCTCTGTCTGTATCGGGTCCGCATCACCCCTGGTGTCCGCCATACATCAATCCGGCTGTTTCGCGGTCAGCATCCTGCAAGCCAATCAACACCGCGTCTCCGCAGCACTGTCTGCGCCCGGCTCCGGACAGGCGGGCACCGAATCACTCGGGATCGCGACCACCCCGTCGAGATCGGGTGCCGCCGTGATCGACGGCTACCTCAGCTATTTCGACTGCTCCATCGAGAACTCGTTCCAGGGCGGTGACCACACCATCGTGATCGGCCGAGTGATCGGCGCCGACAGCACCGACGGACAGCCGCTGCTGTATTTCGACGGCGGATACCGAAGCCTCCACACCCTTCCCTGAGTGTCGCCGAACACACGCACGAACCGAGTAGGAGAGAAACCATGACGATCGAATCCCCGCCGCGGTCCCCGGCGACGCCGCTCGGACTGCAGACCTCGACCCGCTATCTGAGCAGTCTCGCCGACGGGAGACAAGTGTGGCTGGACGGGCAACGCATCACCGACGTCGCAGGTCACCCCGCCTTCATGGAGGCGGCCCGCGAGCTGGGCCGGCTGTTCGACCTCCAACACGACCCCGCATTGCGCGATCAGCTCACGACCCCCGCACCAGGGGGCACCCACCGCCTCAGCTGGGCCTACCACCTGCCGACCACGGCCCGGGACCTGCGAGCGAAGAGGCACAACGCCGATGTCTGGATGCACGAGTCGTGGGGACAGCACGGACGATCGCCAGCGTTCATGTCCACCATCGCGGTGGGCATCTACGATTTCCGCACACGCCTGGGAACCAATCGACCCGAATTCGCAACCAACGCCGAGAACTACTACCGCTACTGCGCCGATAACGACCTTGTGCTCGCACACGCCCTCGGCGATCCCCAGATCGATCGCAGCGCCACACCACTCGACGACCCTGACCTCGCGCTTCGCATCGTCGCCGAGAACCACGATGGCATCATCGTCCGCGGCGCCAAGCAGTTGACCACCCTCGCCCCGTTCGCACACGAAGTGCTGGTGTATTTGTCGGCTTCCTTCGCCAACCGGGGAGCCGAACAGTTCGTGGTGTGGTTCGGAGCCCCGATCAACACACCCGGACTGAAGATCTTGTGCCGCGAACCCTTCGGACACGGTGGCTTCGGGCACGCACACCCGTTGGGGAGACGATTCGACGAACAGGACGCGATGCTGTTCTTCGACGACGTCTTCGTCCCCTGGGACCGGATCTTGCTCCTGCACGATGGAGCGCTCGCCCGTGAAGGCCTCGGGCGCATCAACGCCTGGAGCCAGTACGTCGGGCAAGTCCGATTCCGGGAACGCCTGCAGTCCCTGCTGTCGGTCGGCCTCGTCCTCGCCGAGTCGATCGGCGTCGACGGGTTCCGCAACATTCAGGAGGACCTCGGCGAGCTGGCGAGTTACATCGACATCCTCGACTACTTCCTCGACGCCGGGGAAGCCGGCGCTCACCACACCGACGGCGGGCTCCTGGCACCGGCGGCCACGCCCGCTGCAGCTGTCTGGGCGGCCCAGATCGCCTCGCGGTGCACCGAGATCGTCCGACGTATCGGCTCCGCGGGAATCCTCATGCAGCCCACCGAGGCCGACCTGGCGTCGACGGAGCTGCGCCCGTTCCTCGACACCTACATGCGCGGCAAGACGCTGCCCGTCGACCAGAAGGCGCGGCTGTTCCGCCTCGCCTGGGACCTGACCGAGGACGGCTTCGGCTCGAGGCAAGACCTGTACGAGTTCGTCCACCGCGGTGACATCACCCGCAACCGCATCAACCTCCTGCACAAGCACAAGAACTCCGCCCACGTCGAACGCGTGCGATCGGTGATCACCCAACCGATCTCCAGCTAGCCGACATTGTGAACCACGTTCCAGGAAAGGCTTTCGCATGATCATCGAGCTCATCCCCAGCGCCGACGAGACCGCGGCGGACCGGTTGACCGACCACCTGCGATCGAGGGGCCTGCACCCCTGGCGCGGCGGCGAGCCGTCCCAGCTGGTTCTCGACCCCGCCCCGGCGCCGGCGGTCGCCGACGAACTGCGCGCACTGCCCGAGGTCGCCGACGTCATCGAGATACCCGGGAAACTCCGCCGAACCTCCCGCGCCTACCGCAGCGACACCTCGATCGTCGAACTCGGCAACGGCACCCGGATCGGCGGCACCGAGTTTGTCATCGCCGCGGGACCGTGCGCCGTCGAAACCGCGACCCAGCTGGGCGCCACCGCGTCCGCCGTCCACGCCGCCGGCGCCCGAATCCTGCGCGGCGGCGCCTACAAACCGCGCACGTCCCCCTTCAGCTTCCAAGGCCTCGGCACCGAGGGCCTGCGGCTTCTCGAGGCCGCCCGCGCCCAGACGGGCCTGCCGGTCGTTACCGAGGTGATCGAGCCCGCCGACGTCGAAGCCGTCGCCGCCAGCGCCGACATCGCCCAGGTCGGCGCCCGGAACATGCAGAACTTCGCCCTGTTGAAGGAACTCGGGCGCACCCGCGTCCCGGTGTTGCTCAAACGCGGCATCGCCGCGACCGTCGACGAGTGGCTGCTCGCCGCCGAATACCTCCTCGACGGCGGCAACACCTCGGTGATCCTGTGCGAGCGCGGAATCCGCAGCTTCGACCCGTCCACACGATTCACCCTCGATCTCAGCGCCATCCCGGTGGCCAAGAAACTCAGCCACCTTCCTGTCATCGTCGACCCCAGTCATGCCGCCGGCCGGGTCGACCTGGTGGCCCCGCTGGCCAAGGCCGCGGTCGGGGTGGGCGCGGACGGGCTGATCATCGATGTGCACAACGATCCGGCTACCGCCGCGTGCGACGCCGGGCAGGCACTGACCCCGGACGCCTTCGCCACCCTTGTCAGCGAACTCAGGCCCATCCTCGCCGCCGTCGGACGGACTCTGGCGACCGCCGCCATCGACGAACCGGCAGCGCTCGCCTCCGCAGTAGGGGCATAGGGTGTCCGCCAGCATCTCCACCGTCGACCGGGACGTGCACGAGCGGGCGAAGCTGTGGCAACGCCGCCTGTTCGAGGCCGAGTCGGGGTTGACCAGATTCTTCATCCAGAACAGCGACGACCGACTCCTCGATGAATGGCTACAGGTCAAATCCGAGATCTTCGCCGACATCCCCGCAACCGGGACCGTCGATGAGGCCGGCTGGCAGCGGGCGTTCTTCCGCGGGCAGGCACTGATGGAGCGTTTCATCGTCGGCCACTACGGCCATGACCGCATGTCCGACTGGGCGCAATCCAACGCCGATGTCTACGCCGCCACCACATCCCGGTACGACGCCGCAGCGGTCGCCGACCGATTCCGCCGCCAACTCGACAACTACCAGTCCGACACCGACGTCATCCTCGGAGATTCGGACACCGCGCAGGTCACCATAGCCCGGTGCGGGATCTGGGAGTACCGGGAACGGGCCCGGGCCCGCGGCGTCCCCATCACCCTGGCCTCGCCCTGCGAGTACTGCACGAAGGCGACGACCGCGAACTTCGCCGCGAAGGGATACCGGTCCCAGTACACCCTGCTCGACGACAACGCCCAACGGGGCTGCCGGTGGACGCTGCAACCGGACACCGACACCACCACTACCGCGTCCACCACCTGACACACCACCGCGTCGAGCATGCCCCTGCGGCGATGACCGACCTCCTTCGAAAGGATCGACACACATGTGCGGAATCGCTGGTTGGGTCGACTGGCACCGAAATCTGGTCCACGAACCCGACACGACTGCGGCCATGACCGCCACCATGGTCAACCGCGGACCCGACGCCGGCGGATCCTGGGTCCGCGACCACGTCTACCTCGGCCACCGCCGTCTGGCGATCATCGATCTCGATGGCGGTGTGCAGCCGATGATTTCCCCGAGCGAGGACCTCGTCCTCACCTACAGCGGCGAGGTCTACAACTTCCGCGAACTGCGGTCCGAGCTGATCCGGTTGGGTCACCGGTTCCGCACCCGATCGGATACCGAGGTCGTCCTCGAAGGCTACCGGCAGTGGGGGCCGGCACTCGCCGAGCGACTCAACGGCATGTTCGCCTTCGCGGTCTGGGACCAGCGGACATCGGAGTTGACGCTTGTGCGGGACCGATTGGGCATCAAACCGCTCTACTACCACGCCTACGACGGCGGCATCATCTTCGGCTCGGAACCCAAAGTCATCCTCGCGAACCCGCTGTTCACCGCAGAGCTCGACACCACCGGAATCGCCGAATTATTCGCCTTGGCAACAGCACCCACGCCCGGGCACGGCGTCTACCGGGGTCTGCGCCAGGTCGAGCCCGGCACCATCGTGCAGTTCTCCCGGGACGGGCTCCGCGAGGTGCGCTACTGGTCACTGCCGGCCCTCGAACACCGTGACTCGTTGGACGAGACGACCTCCCATGTCCGCGAGCTCCTCACCGACATCGTCGAACGACAACTGGTCGCCGACGTCCCGGTGGGATCGCTGCTCTCCGGCGGCGTCGACTCGAGTGCCGTGACCGCGCTCGCCAGCAAGGTCCGCGCCCAGCAGGGGCACGAGAAGATCTCCAGCTACTCGGTGGACTTCCCCGACGCCGAGCGCGCCTTCCGCAGCACCACCTGGCACCCCACGCGCGACGAGCCGTTCGCCACCGCGGTCAGCGCGCACCTGGGCACCCAGCACACGACCATCGTCGTCGAGCCGCAGGACGTGCTCGCGTACGAGCAAGCAGTCCTCGACGCACGCGACCTCCCCGGGTGGGGGGAAATGGATGTGTCCCTGTTCCTGCTGTTCAACAAGGTCCGGGACTTCTCCACCGTCGCCCTGTCCGGGGAATCGGCGGACGAGATCTTCGGCGGCTACCCCTATTTCACCGACCCGGCGGCCCGCGCGTTCCACGGATTCCCCTGGCTCGCCGGCAAACAAGGGCCGACGGCCCTGCTGCGGGAGGACGTGCGCCGCGCCGTCGACCCCGAGGAGTACGTCCGCCAGCGATACGCCGCCGCGATCGCCGAGGCACCCACCCTCGACGGCGAGTCCGCGCAGGACGCCGACACCCGCCGCATCTCCTACCTAGCCCTGACCCGATGGCTCGTCGCCCTCCTCGACCGCAAGGACCGCATCAGCATGGCCACCGGCCTCGAAGTCCGCGTGCCCTTCTGCGACCATCGCCTCGTCGAGTACGTGTGGAATGTGCCCTGGCAGTACAAAACCGCGGACGGACACGAAAAGGGACTGCTCCGCCGGGCCGTCGCCGATCTGCTCCCCGAATCCGTCGTCAACCGGAAGAAGAGCGGCTTCCCCCCGAACCCCGACCCGCACTATCTCGCGGTCCTGCGCGAGCGCGCCACCGAACTCCTCGCCGACCCGAACGCACCGGTCTTCGACCTCGTCGACCGCACCGAGGTCCAGGGCCGCATCCAACGTGGGGAACCGCTGCCGAGCCCCCGCGCGGCCACCACCGCGACCGCCGGGCTGAACTTCCTGCTCAACCTCGACACCTGGCTGCGTCAGTACCACGTACGCATCCTCTGACCGAAAAGGACATTCGCCATGTGCGGCATCACCGGATGGATCGACTACCACGGTCTCGGCCCGGACGCAGCCACCGTCCTGACCCGCATGACCGACACCCAGGCACTGCGCGGACCCGACGGCGCGGGAATCTGGACCTCGACCATCGCCGGACTCGGACACCGCCGGCTCTCGATCATCGACCTGGCCGGGGGAGCACAACCCATGCTCGCCCACACAGACGCGACCGGCACCACAGACCCCGCCCTGGTACTCACCTACAGCGGCGAAATCTACAACTACCGCGAACTGCGCGCGGAACTGCGCACCCGCGGGCACACCTTCCGCACGACCAGTGACACCGAGGTCGTCCTCGCCGCATGGACCGAGTGGGGGACCGCAGCAGCAGACCGCCTCAACGGCATCTACGCATTCGGGGTCTGGGACACCCGATCCCAGACCCTGTCGCTGGTGCGGGACCGACTCGGCGTCAAACCCCTCTACTTCCGGCAAACCGGATCCAGCCTGGTCTTCGGTTCCGAACCCAAAGCGATACTCGCACAAAGCCGCCACCGCCCGGAGATCGACGACGAGGGCATCATCGCGCTGATGCTCCCGCTGCTGAAAATCCCCGGGAAGAGCCCCTACACCGACATCGGCGAAGTCAGGCCCGGGGAAATCGTCACCTTCTCCCGCGCCGGGCTCGCCCGCCACCGGTACTGGCGACTCGAAGAACAGATCGCCCCGACCGGGCACGCACGCAGCCTCACCGACTCGGCCGACGCGGTGCGAGGCCTGCTCGAGGACACCGTCGGCCGCCAGCTCATCGCGGATGTGCCGTTGTGCACGCTGCTCTCCGGTGGACTCGACTCGACCGCCATCACCGCACTCGCCAACAACCAGCTGACCCCCGGGCGGGTCCGCTCCTTCTCCGTGGACTTCTCCGCGCCCTTCGTCGGATCGGAGGTCACCCCCAACGCCGACACCGAATACGCCCACGAGGCAGCGAAATTCATCGGATCGGACCACACCAGCATCGTCCTCGACGGCGCCGGCCTCGCCGATCAGGCCATCCGCGAAGCATGCGTACGCTCCCGGGACCTGCCCTTCGGTATCGGTGACCTCGACATGAGCCTGTACGTGCTCTGCAAGGCGATCAAAGACCACTCCACCGTCGCACTGTCCGGGGAATCGGCCGACGAGGTCTTCGGCGGCTACCTGTGGTTCCACCGAGACGACGCCGTCTGGGCGGACACCTTCCCCTGGATGTCCGACAGCCCCGCACACGGTCGCCTGCACCGGCGCATCCTCAACGTCTTCCGCCCGGAACTGCGCGCGAAACTCGGCGTCGACGACTACGTCACCGACCAATACCGCACGGCGCTCGCCGAAGTCCACCACAGCGACACCGACACCCGGCAGCAACGGCGGATGCGCGAACTCACCCACCTCGGGCTGACCCGCTTCCTGCCCACCCTCCTCGACCGCAAGGACCGCCTCAGCATGGCCGCAGGCCTGGAAGTGCGCGTCCCCTTCTGCGACCACCGACTCGTCGAACTGGTCGCCCCGCTCGGGTGGGACGTCCAAACCGGCGACGGCGCCGAAAAGAGTGTGCTCCGCCAAGCCGTCCGCGACCTCATTCCCCGATCGGTCGCCGACCGCAAGAAATCGCCCTACCCGTCGATCCCCGACCCCACCTACTCCGACGAGGTAAGCCAACAACTGGCCGCCCGACTCGCCGACCCCGACTGCAGGCTGAACGAACTGTTCGACCCCGCGGTGCTGCACGCCGCGATCACCCCGACCGCCGCACCCGGCGCGCTCATCAGCAACGTCGAAGCCGAACTTGCGTTGAACTTCGATGCCTGGCTGCGGATCTACGACCCGGTGCTCGCGCTGTGACCGTCGACCAGATCACCCAACCCGCGGCGCCGAGCAGGCCATGGGCGGACCTGACATGCCGCTACGGGCTGCTGTATGTGCTGCTGTTCCTGTTCGGGGCGGAGATGTACCTGGTCGCCCCGCTGCTGCCGACCATCTCCGACGACTTCGGCGTCCCCACCACCCACGTGGCGGCGCTGGTGACCGTGTACGTGATCGTCCAAGCCGTCGCCGGACCCTTCCAAGGCCTGGCGTACCCGATCCTCGGTGCCCGTACCCTCGTCGTCGCCGGCAGCCTCACCTTCGCCGCCGGTAACATCCTCGCGGCCGTAACCGACCACTTCGCGGTACTGACCCTCTCACGGGCGATCGCCGGGCTCGGCGTGTCCCTGGCCGGGCCCGCGATCTGGGCCTGGATCGCGAACACCGCCCCCGAGGAGGTGCGCGGAACCGCCGTCGGCGCCGCAATGGGCAGCTTCGCCGTCGGCCAGGTCTGTGGGGTGCCGATCGGTGCCTTCGTCGCCTCCGCGGCAGGCTGGCACTGGTCTTTCGCGGTCATGGGTATCAGTGCCGTCCTCGCCGCCCCGCTCCTTCACTTCGCGCTCAAACACGCCCGCCCCACCCCGGTCGCAGATCGCGACACCGCCCCGCAGTGGAAGACGCTTTTGCGAGCCTGGCACCCTGGCCTGCTGCGCGGAACCCTGCTGGTTACCTTCGGATTCCATGCCGCCAACCTCGGGGCCTACACCTTCCTGTCCGAGATTCTGGCCGACAAGCACCATCTCGACGTGGCGCAGCTCGGCTACATCGGCGCACTGTCCGGCGCCGGAATGTTCGTCGGCGCCGTCGCCGGCGGTCGCATCGCCGACCACTTGCGGCGCCGCGGACGAACCGAGTACACCGTGCTGCCGCTGTGGCTTCTCATCGTCGGCGCCGCCATCGCGGTGGCCGTGCTGTCGAACCAGTTGTGGCTCAGTCTCGCCCTCGTGCCGGTCTGGTTCTTCGCCGCCGGAGCCTTCGACACCAACCAGCAGACCGCCGTGGCCCGCCTGTCACCGGGATTCACCGCAGTCGCACTCGCCTGGAACCTTTCCGTTCTCTACGCCGCCGCAGCATTCGGCGTCTGGGCGATGAGCGCCGGCACCCACCGGGCCGGATCGGTCAGCGGTATTGCCGGTGTCCTTCTCCTCTTGGCGTTCGTCGGCGCGACCTTCCTCGGTGTGCGACAGCGGAAGACACCACCCTCGACGAAAGACCGTGAGGATGAAGCGAATCCGACGAGTGCCGTGGACCACACTTCCGAATCCGAGGTGAGGTGAGGTGAGCATGCTGACATGGCTTACCGCCGGCGAATCACACGGCTCAGCCTTGGTGGCCGTCGTCGAGGGCATGGTCGCCGGAGTCACCGTCACCAGCTCCGACATCTCAGCCGAGCTGGCCCGTCGACGACTCGGCTACGGCCGCGGCGCTCGCATGAAATTTGAACAGGACGCCGTCACGGTGCTGGGCGGCATCCGGCACGGCCGCACCCTCGGCAGCCCGATCGCGATCCTCATCGGCAACACCGAATGGCCCAAGTGGCAGCACGTCATGTCACCGGATCCCGTCGACCCGGCTTTACTCGACGGCGCCCGCAACATACCCCTGACCCGGCCGAGGCCCGGCCACGCCGATTACCCGGGAATGATTAAGTTCGGGTTCACCGACGCCCGACCCGTATTGGAGCGGGCCAGCGCCCGCGAGACGGCAGCACGGGTCGCGGCCGGGGCGATCGCCAAGGCATTCCTACGCCAAACCCTCGGTGTCGAAGTCCTCTCCCATGTGGTGGCCATCGGCGAGGCCGAAGCGCCCGCGGATAGCCCCGTTCCGGTGCCGGAAGCACTGGACGATATCGACACAAGCCCGGTGCGGGCCGCCACCCCGGTCGCGCAGGAACTCATGCTCACAGAAATCGAGGAGGCCAAGAGGGAAGGCGACACCCTCGGTGGCGTCTTCGAGGTATGCGTCCATGGGCTGCCCGTCGGCCTCGGCTCCTACACCAGCGGCGATGACCGCATCGACGGACAACTCGCCCAAGCACTGATGAGTATCCCCGCGATCAAGGGCGTCGAGGTCGGCGACGGATTCCGCAGTGCTCGGCGACGGGGTAGCCACGCACACGACGAGATCTACCCGGGCAGCAACGGCGAAGAAGTGCGGCGACGAACCAACCGCGCAGGAGGTATCGAGGGAGGGATGACCAACGGTGAAATCTTGATCTTGCGCGCCGCCATGAAGCCGATCTCCACAGTGCCCCGGGCGCTTTCGACCATCGACATCGATACTCGCGAACCCGCATCGGCGGTCCACCAGCGCTCGGACGTGTGCGCCGTTCCCGCGGCGGGTGTGGTCGGGGAATCCATGGTCGCACTGGTGCTTGCGCGCGCTGCCCTGGCCAAACTCGGAGGCGACTCCCTAGCGGAAATCAACCGAACGAACCGCACAACGCCGGAACGTCCCCGCTGAACTGACAAGAGGCGGTATTGGGCCGAACGGTCTGAGCTACCGACCAATTCTAGGCGTTGGCGCCAGTGGTCCAGCATTCCGAGGTCCTGAATCCGGACGCCCACCCCGATCGGCGGATCGCTCGATGCTGAGCGAAACACATTCTTGAACTTGCCGAGACCATACTCAAAGGTCACCGATGGGTTCTGCTGCCAGGTGTCGAACACCTGGATGAGGCGAATAGTCAAACAGACCCCCGCGCCCACAATGGGTCGTAGCGAGCGGGGGCAAGGCGAACCCGAACAGGTTCAGTACCTGCGAAACTCGATGGAGACGACGTTGTCCTCTTTGTCCGGCGATTCTTGTTTGGACGAGGTCGTTGGGGAACCCATCCACCGCTGGATGAGAGAGGGTTCGATACCGTACTCGTCGGAAGCGCGTGAGACGAAGTGGCGTCCATAAACTCGTTCGAGTGCCTGAGCGAACAGGCGTGGCGATTCCTGGGGAACTTCGACTGGCTCGTTCGTCCGCCAGCCCTGAGATGACAGCTGGATGCTCAAGCTGCGGTATCGAGCGGGTGAAATTGCACCAATGTCTTTGGCTCGTCTAATAATAGCTCCAACTGACATGCCGTAGTCCGCCTTGATTCGCAAGTACCCGTGAAGCGAGAGTGTTTCGGATACGCGCTTGGAAACGACGCGTTGTGGCAACAACAGTGCGCCGCCGAACCTGAATGCGCGGGTCTCTTCCGGGCTTCGTGTGCTGCCAAGCGGCGACATCAGGTGCCGGTCGAACACCCAATGAGCGGCTTCATGTCCCAAGCTGAGGCGTTGAACGGCTCCGGGAAGCTGGCTAGTCAGAGCGACGAGTGGACGATCAGTTCCAGTGTTCGGGCGGGAGACCCCGACATGATCGGACACACCCTCGAAGCTGTCATCGAGGTCACTGACGACGCCGACTCCGTGACGTTCGAGAAGTCGGGTGACATTCTTGACAGGGTCCTCGGGTCCGAGGTCAGCCGAACGGCGAAGCGCCTCGGCGCATTCCTCCGGATCACCGTCGAACTCGTCTGGATTCGGTAGAGCGGTGGTGCGAAACTCGGATGCCGCGGAGATCGCATTGAACAATCGGGCGGCCTCGGAGTACAGCCGCTTAACCCGTCGCTCATCGCGCGCGCTGGCACGCGCCCGTTTCCGGAATGTGAACTGCCCTGCGTCTGTCACACCGTCCGCCGCTTGAAAGAAGCTCAGCGGCACTGAATAGGTCCGGCACAGTTCGAGTGCTAGGGGTTCAGGCAACGCGCGTGTGCCATTTTGGACGCGCGACAAGAATCCCTGCGACACGCCAGCACCCGCAGCAAGCTCCTGCTGTGTCAGCCCCTTGAGGTCTCGGAGCGCCTCGAGTCGTGACCCGAGGAGGTCTGCGGCGTAGGTATCAATCATTCGTTGATCTCTGCGCGATCGATTTGAGCGGTGTCAAAGAAGTCCTCGTCGTCAGAGTCTCCAGCGAAGGCCATGGTGGTGAAGATGCTGCCACCGGGCCTCAAGGCAATATCGAGATCGAACGGGACGGCGTTACCGTAGACACCGGCGGCGAGCGGCCGGACGATGCGCAGCGTGAAGCCCTCGTCGAGTGCTGCCTTCTTCTTGTAATCCCAAAGAAGGAGGAGTTCATGCACTGACAGTGGCTTCTGGGGGGAACCAAGGTCCGACCGGGTGAACAATGCGCCCTGCTTTGCGCTCTGGGTCCAGGCGTCCCGGCGGGCGCGGTTGTTCCCGGCAACGGGCACGCCACTCGGGTAGGTCTTTCGCCTCTCCTTCAAAAATCGCAGCTTGAGGCCCAGCTCCGGGGCGGAAAGATACAGCTGTCCCATCGCCGCCGGGTTGCCGTCGACCTGCCACTGGGGAGGCAATCCCTCTGTCTCGAGGTACTCGCGAAATGCGAGCCGTGCGGCCATGGGCCGAAAGTGCGGGTATTTGGTGTGGCGGAAACCGCGTGCGCGCACGTCTGCATCTGCCAGTGCGGACGAGACGCCCTCGTACATCCGCGGCGAAAGGATCTCTGCCTGGGTCACGACGAGCTGCTTCATTTCATCGGGCGTCATAATATGACCTCTCCTGTGCGTGTGGTCATATTATGACGCCCGATGAAAGATGTCCACTCCACCTTCAGCGCGTCGCAGAGCGGCAGGAATGATGGCGTCTCTTCCTGTACGCGACGTCGATACTCCGCACCGGTCGAATATCGAGGTAAACGCTGATGCGCAGCGTTTTCGCCAGCGTGCTTGTTGACGCGACGAACCTGGACGTTTGCTGTCGCTTGGCTAGCTGCGCGAGGTCTCGGGTCAGTAGGGACGTTTTCGCGCGCCGACAACCCTCACGGAGCAACACGTCATCGACACAGTGGGGTTTGCCGTGGTCGCAGGTGGGTTCGGGATCGTGACAGTCGCTATCTGAGTTCAGCGAGAGAAATCATGATCCGCCGACCCACCTCCGGGCGGCATGATCTCACCTGCCGTGAAAAGGTGCGACGGATAACGAGGACGAGCGCCTGCGCCGCGGGCGTCGCCTCGGTGGGGTCGGCCGCCATGACCTCGGGTTGGTCGGCGTCTCGGTGGCGGGTGTCGATTGGATGGATCGACGGTGGCTCTCGTGCAATAGAACCCGCGCACCGGAGCTGCGAGCGCTCTATTGAGTCGGCAAGGTGGTCTGCGTGCGCCTGCCGAGCATCGCAGATCGACTCATCGGGGATCGACTATGACTGAACCGAGTTCGACACGTAAGACCGTCAGCAACCCATACCTGCATCGTTTGCAGACACGCCATTTTCTGTTGTTCGACGTCCTGCCGTTCTTCGGTGTGGCGGCCGCGATAGGGTTTGCCTGGATGCGCCCCGTGGGTGTGACGGACGTGGTCTTGCTCTTCGTAATGTGGGTGGTGACCGGTCTGGGCATCACCGTCGGCTACCACCGGTTGTTCACACACCGCACCTTCAAGGCCTCGCCCTCGGTGCAGGCCGCGTTGACGATCGCCGGTTCGATGGCCGGGCAGGGCGGGATGGTGTCCTGGGTGGCCATTCACCGGCGCCATCATGAGTGCAGCGATCGTGAGGGAGACCCGCACTCGCCCAATCTCTGCGGTGACAGTTTCCTGGGCCGTGTTCGCGGCCTGGCGCATTCGCACTTGTTGTGGATGCGCCGCCACGAGTACCCGAACATCGCACACTACGCACCCGACCTGCTCAAGAATCGGTCGCTAATGAAAATTGCTCGCCTCTACTACTACTGGGTCGCGCTCGGGCTGGTGATCCCGGCGATCATCGGCGGGCTGGTGTATCAGAGCTGGACCGGCATCGTGAGCGGATTTCTGTGGGGCGGCCTGGTCCGTATCTTCGTTCTCGAGCACATCATCTGGGCGATCAACTCGCTTCTGCACATGTACGGCACACGTCCGTACCGGTCACGGGAAAACAGCCGCAACGGCGGGATCTTCGCCCTGGTCTCGTTCGGTGAATCGTGGCACAACAACCATCATGCCTTCCCCGAGTCGGCGTCCTTCGGACTCGACTGGTACCGGCTCGACCCGGGTTACTGGTTGATCAGAACTCTCGCCGCCCTCGGTCTGGCCCGGGACGTCGGGTTGCCCACCAAAGAGCGCATGCACGCAAAGCGCACCGCAGCGTAAGGATACGACCGAACATGACTCGCGAAGACATTGTCCAGTGGTGCCAGCAGTACCTCGCGAACCTACTCGCGGTCACACCTGAGTCCCTCGATCCGCATGCGGACTTCGATCGTCTCGGTCTGGACTCGCCGCTGGCGGTGTCGCTGTTGATCGAGATCGAGGAGCGCTACGGCGTGGACCTACCGCCGGAGGAATTGTTCGAGAACCCGACCCTGTACGCTGTCGGCGAATACGTGCACCAGCACCTTCGGCAGGGCGTGGCGTAGATGGACGCGGCCACCGCCATCCGGCACCACTACGACGTCGGGAACAGCTTCTACAGTCTGTGGCTGGACAACTCGCTCACCTACTCGTGCGCGATCCGCGGTGGCACCGACGACACCCTCGAGGCGGCGCAGGAGAGGAAGCTGCGATTCCACCTGGACGCGGTGCGCGCCGAGAACGCGACACGGGTGCTCGACATCGGGTGTGGATGGGGTGCGATCCTGAAGCGGCTGTCGGACCACGGCGTCGACCGCGCGGTCGGCCTCACGCTCAGCGACGAACAGGCGGCGTACGTGCGCTCACGCGCATACCCCGGCGTGGACGTGCGCCTCGAGAACTGGCGGGACTACGACCCCGACGACCGTTTCGACGGCATCATCTCGATCGGCGCGTTCGAACACTTCGCAACGCCTAATGATGCGATTGCCGAGAAGATTGGGGTCTATCGCGACTTCTTCACCCGGTGCCGCGGCTGGCTGCACGACGACGGCAGGATGTCGCTGCAGACCATCGTCTACGCGAACATGTCCCGCGAGAGCGCCAATCCATTCGTGCAGCACGACATCTTCCCGAACGCCGACCTGCCGACGTTCGCGGAGATCGCAGCCGCCGCGGAAGGGGTCTTCGAGGTCGAATCGGTCCACAACGGGAGGCTCGACTACGCATGGACCTGTGAGCAGTGGGCGCGCCGACTGCGCCGCCACCGCACCGAAGCCGTCGAACTGGTCGGCGCCGATGTGGTCGCCCGCTACGAGCGGTACCTGAGACTGTCGGCTCTGGGTTTCCGGATGGGCAAGATCTCCCTGCTGCGAATCATCTTCCGGCCATACGGCGACAAGCATTTCCGATGAGGTTCAATCCGTTCAGTGCCGATGTCCGGCGCGACCCCTATCCGGTATACCGGCAGCTGCGCGAGGCACCGACGCACAAGGTGCTCGGAATGTGGGTGCTGACCCGCCACGCCGACGTGCAGGCGGTGCTGCTTGACCGTTCGTTCAGCGCCGGGCTGATCCCGCAGTTGATCCGCCGACAGGCCGACCGGCATGCGCGGGGCGACGTGGGACGCGTCGAGCTGCTGGCGAGGAAGTCGCTCGTGTTCACCGACAATCCTGACCACGCACGGTTGCGCGCGCTCGTGAACCGGGTATTCACCGCGCACGCTGTCGCCGCGCTCCGGCCCGCCATCGCCGCCGTTGCCGAGGAGCTCGTCGAGAATGCTCACCGGCATGGTGGTATGGATGCAATCGCCGACTTCGCGGCGCCACTGCCGCTGCGGGTGATGTGTGACTGGCTGGCGTTGCCGGAAAGTATGCGCGAGAGGGTCGGACAATGGACACACGAGATCCGGTTCCTGCTCGAGCCGGGTCTGATGACGGGCGACGACTTCACCCGCGTACCGGCCGTCGTCGAGGAGTTCGCGCAGGCCCTGGCCGAGGTGATCGCGCAGCGGCGGGCACAGCCGCGCAAGGACCTGATCAGCCGGCTTCTGGCCGCGGAAACCTCGGGCGGCGACAGGTTGAGCGACGAAGAGGCGACCTTTATGTGCATCATGTGCTTCGTCGCGGGCAACGAGACTACAAAAGCCCTCATCGGAAATGGGCTGCTCGCGCTCCTGCGGAACCCGGCGCAACACATGCGGCTGCGGGCGCGACCCGACCTCGCGAAAGGTGCTGTCACCGAGACGCTGCGCTACGACAGTCCGCTGCAACTCACCAAGCGGCTAGCCACCCGCGACGTCGATCAGATCCGCGCGGGCGATCAGGTGCTGTTGTGCGTGGGCGCCGCCAACCGCGATCCCGAGGTGTTCGCAGACCCGGACCGCTTCGACATCACCCGCAACCCCCGCGAGCACCTCGCATTCGGCCACGGCATGCACGGATGCCTGGGCGGGGCGCTCGCCGAAATGCAGGCCGAGGTCGCCCTCGAAACCCTGTACCGGCGCGCCAAGGACCTGAGACTGCTGACCGACCAACATCAGTGGCAGGACCACAGCCTGATCGTCCGCGGTCTGAAGCATCTCCCGGTGACCCTGTGAACCTCCCGCCAACTCCACCTGCCGGCGGCGGAGCGACATCGTTCGCCCGCTGGCTGGACCGCGTCCCTCCGGGGGGTGAACCGCTGCCGGCGCGGCCATCCGCACGGGTGAACCGTGGGGCAATACTTCCGCTGCGCGACATCCATGACGCGGTCGCCGAGCTCCTGCCGGACTTGGAAGCGCCAGTGTCGATCTACGGGCACAGCAGGGTAGCGGTCGTCGCGTTCGGTCTAGCGCGCATACCAGCCTCGGCCTTCGCCAGCCATACTTCCGCAGTCGACCACGATGTTCACCACACGTATCGCGATACCGTCGCCGTGCTCATCGGGCAGGTACCGGAGAGGACGAACGATGCGATTGCTTCCTGACATCCTGCAAGCCCGCGCCGCGAATCAGCCAGACGATCGTGCCTACGTCTTCCTCGACGAGCGCGGAGCGGAGGCCGAAGTGCTGACGTACGGCGAGTTGTATTCCCGTGCGGTAGGTGTCGCTGCATACCTGCGCGGGCGGTGCGAGCCGGGCGATCGCGCGATACTGATGTTCCCGCCCGGACTCGACTTCGTCGTTGCATACTTCGGATGCCTCTACGCACATGTGGTAGCCGTGCCGGTGAGCCCGCCGCGCAACGACCGGATCCAGCACGCTACTCATAACATCATCACCGACTGCGACCCGGCGATCGTGCTTAGCGGCATCGGCGACATCGACCCCGGCGCGACCTTCGAATTCGAGCAGTGCGACGCCGCGTCCGTCGCGTTCCTGCAGTACACGTCCGGATCGACGTCGGCTCCCAAGGGCGTGATGGTCTCGCACGGAAATCTCGCCGCGAATCAGGAGCAGATCCAGCGAGCGATGGGGCACGACGAGACGTCGACGTTCGTCGGTTGGGCACCGCTGTTCCACGACCAGGGCTTGATCGGGAACGTCCTGCAGCCCATGCACCTCGGTGCGACGAGCTACCTGATGTCGCCTGGGGTGTTCATTCGCAGGCCGTTGCTGTGGTTGTCGGCGATCTCGAAGTACCGTGCCCACTCCAGTGGTGGGCCGAACTTCGCGTTCGATGCCTGTGTCGCACATGCACAGCGCGCTGATCGTCCCGCCCTCGACCTGAGCAGTTGGAGGGTCGCATTCAACGGGGCGGAACCCATTCGGCCGGACTCGCTGCGCCGATTCGCCGAGACGTTCGCCCCGTTCGGGTTCGACCCGAACGCCCTGTACCCGTGCTACGGCCTGGCGGAGGCGACGCTGTTCGTAAGCGGTAGCCGCAAAGGTCGCGGCCCCAGATTCCTCGAGGCCGACAGCGAAGAGCTCGGCCGTGGACACATCGTGCGGGGCCGGGGCCGGACACTTGTCGGGTCCGGAATTCCCGAGGCGGACATCCGAATCGTCGACCCGCAGACGCGGGCACTGTCGGAGCCGAACCGGATCGGCGAGATCTGGGTGGCCGGCGCGCAAGTCGCGCGAGGCTACTGGAGTGGGCGCAATCCGGATGCCTTCGCAGACGGATACCTACACACGGGCGATCTCGGGGTGGTGATCGACGACGAACTGTACGTCGTCGGACGGCTCAAGGATCTGATCATCATCCGGGGCCGCAACTTCTACCCACACGATATCGAGCTGACCGCCCAGTCGGCGCATCCGGCGGTGCGCCCCGGCGGGTGCGCCGCATTCGCGGTTCCCGGCGTTGACACCGACCGGCTCGTGGTCATCGCCGAGATCCGGGAGGAGCTGCCCGACATCGCCGGCTCGATCCGCGCGGCGATTGTCCGTGAGCACGAAATCGCAGTGGCGGAACTCGTATTGAGTGCGCCCGGCCGACTGCAGAAGACGAGTAGCGGAAAGATAATGCGAGCTGTGGCAAAGAAACATTACCTGGAAGGCGGTTTCGATGTTGATCGCGAAAAATCCCGAGTTTGAGCGGTTCGTGAAAACGGCGGTCCTGACCATGCCCGCGGCCATGCATCTCGGCTTCCATTTCGGCCACATCGCGGCCGGCGAGGTCGAGCCCGTACAGCCTTACCGCAAGGAGCTCACCGAACACAACGGCTTCTTCCAGGGCGGCGTCATCGGCTCGTTGGCGGACTTCGCAGGCGGGGCCGCCGCGGGGACACTCCTGCCGGTCGGCTGGGTGAACATGACCGCCGACTACACCGTCAAGCTACTAGCACCGGCCGAGGGTGACAGCGTCATTGCACGCGGACGTGTCGTCAAACCCGGCAGCGCGATCACGGTGGCCACGGTCGACGTGTACGCGAGCGAAAAGCATTGCGCGACCGCGCTGGTCACAATGCGTAACGTGCCGCTGGCGAAGGAGTGAGGATCCCGCGAAATGTTGGGGTTGAGATCATAGTTCCGGGTGTGGACCCGTTGCGGGTCGGGTTCGGCGAGGATGACGGGCGGCACCGGCCATTCCTGCGACCCGGTGGACGCGGCCAGGGCGACGGGGCCGCCTCAGTTGGTTACCCATGCCACGACAGGAACCGCAGACCTCGACCATCAACGACAAACACAACGCGACGAACTCCTGCTCGCCGCACAATCACTCGTCGGTGCAGCCTCGACCGGCAAGAACTCGGTACTACTCGGTACCGTACTCGACACACCCGTGGTACACGCGGTACCACGGGACTGTTAGGAAGTTGCACCGGATGAGCGAAGCACCACCTGTCGACCAGCAGGGCGCACTCCCGCTGCCCGCGGTAAGACTGCCACCAGCACCACCCATCCCGAAGGTCATGCAGAGTATTGCCTTCACGCTCTCCCGGCGACGGACGATGGAGAAGTTCGCCCGCCGCTACGGCAAGGCATTCACCCTCAACCTCCCGTTATTCGGCCGGACCGTGGTGGTCACCGATCCCGGGCTTGCCAAGCAAATCTTCACTGCCAACCCCGACACGATCGGCAACATTCAACCCAACCTGAGCAGGGTGCTGGGTCCAGGCTCGGTGTTCGCGCTCGACGGTGCGGATCACCGCAGGCGTCGGCGGCTGCTGACCCCGCCGTTCCACGGCAAGAGCATCAAGAACTACGAGCAGATCATCGAGGAAGAGACGCTGCACGAGACGGCCGACTGGCCGGAGGGCGAAGAGTTCGAAACCCTCGAGCCGATGATGCGGATCACCCTCAACGTCATCCTGCGCGCAGTGTTCGGGGCCGATGGCGCAGAGTTGGACGAACTGCGACGGCTCATACCGCCGTGGGTCACGCTGAGTTCACGACTGGCAGTGCTCCCGACGCCGAAGCGCACCTACGGTCGCTACAGCCCCTGGGGTCAAGCCGCCGAGAAGCGGCGCCAGTACGACACCGTCATCGACAAGTTGATCAACGATGCCGAAGCCGACCCGAGCTTCGACGACCGCCCAGATGTTCTCGCGATGATGTTGCGCAGCACCTACGAGGACGGTTCGGTCATGTCGCGCCAGGACATCGGCGACGAGTTGCTCACGTTGCTGGCCGCCGGCCACGAAACCACAGCGTCCACCCTGGGGTGGGCCTTCGAGCGGCTGAGTCGGCACCCGGAGGCGCTCGCCGCGCTGGCCTCCGAGGCGGACACCGACGACAACGAACTGCGCCAGGCGACCATTCTCGAGGTGCAGCGGACTGCCACCGTTATCGACTTCGTCGGCCGGCACGTGTACGCGCCCGTGTTCGAGATCGGCGAATGGGTAATCCCACAGGGATACTCGATAGTCGTCAGCATCTCGGAGATACACAAGGATGCAGCAGCATTTCCCGACCCCGGAAAGTTCGATCCCCAGCGCTTCGTCGGCGTCCGACCCGACACGAACGCCTGGATACCGTTCGGCGGCGGGACCCGACGCTGTGTGGGGGCGGCATTCGCCAATATGGAGATGGATGTGGTGCTACGAACGGTACTGCGGCACTTCGCCATCGACACCACAATGGCGGCGGGTGAGAAGTGGCATTCACGCGGAGTTGCGTTCACACCGAAGAACGGCGGCCGCATCGTGGTGCACCGGCGCAACACCTGAATCCCTCAGATCCGCACTTACCTCGATCGATCTTGCTTGCGTCGTAAAAGTAGAGGGAGGCCTTTCGAGAAACCTCGTCAGACCACGGCGGAGGGGAGTTACGGCGTACGCGGCGAAGCATGGTCCGATCCAGTGGTTTGGACTCGATCACGTCGAAGCGTAGGCGCCGGGGGCATCGGTGTTCGGATAGGCAATAGCGCTGGCAGGAGTCGGGTGTTCGCGGGTGCGCTGGTCATCTGGCAGTGGTGATGGATTGACGCGGCGATCGTGGGCGAGCACGCTGTGCGGTATGAACTCCGCGGAGGAAGTCCGCCAGATTTCGCAGGTCGTGACACGGTTGCTGAACAAGTTCCCGGCCGCGTCGCGGGACGCGGTCGAGGCGGCGGTGGAGGCGGCGGTCGCGCACTTCGCGGGATGCCCGATTCGGGATTTCGTTCCGTTGCTCGTCGAACGCACGGCGACCGCGTAACTCGCCTTGTTGCTCGAGACATGACCCATCGAAGCGATGGCGGACGAATCGGACGCTCGGACCGGGTGTGAGGTAGTCGCCTGCCCTGTCGGTGCCGATGAACTGGCAACGCTGGGTCAGATGTGTGCGCACCGCGTCGATGTGCTGTTCTTCGGTGACGTCCATGACAAAATCTGCGGTCCCGTCGACCGTGGTCGGGAGGGGTTTCGCGAGGGCCCTAGGGTGAGGCCGCGACAGCCACCCTCGGAGCTCTTGGTGGAGCCGCGGTGGGCAGCGTGGTCGGCAGCATGAAGGGCGCGGCCGTCGGGGCTGCGGAGGGCGCCCGCCGCGGAAGCCATTCGACGCCCGCAGCCGTGTTGCCATAGGTGCGGTCGCGTTGACCGGTGTGATGCAGTGGCCGATCGTGGCCGCGGTCGGTGGGACGGCGCTGGTCCTCGACCAGCTCAAGCCGGGTACGCCGAAGCCCGACAAATCTGGGAGCGGTGAGAAAGCCGTGCCGGCCGTCCCTGCCGGGTCCGCGGCTGAAGCGGCCGCACCCGTTCCCGTGGCGAAGGCGGCACCGCGGCGCCGGGCATCGACGAAGCCGCCGTCCTCGTAGGCCATCACCGTGGGCGGGTATATCCGGTATCAACCGGATATACGTGACAGAAGGGCCTGGGTTGGTTCACGCAGTGCTCATGAGCACTGCTCGGCACGTGCGTGTACCGTTCACCGGGAGTTATCAGACCCCGCTAACGTTTCGGTCACGACGAGCTACTGGGGAGTGACTGTGGAATTCAGACATCTCGTCTCGTTCATCACTATTGCCGAAGAATTGCATTTCGGAAGGGCCGCAGCGCGGTTGCATCTGACCCAGCCGTCGCTGAGTGCGCATCTGCAGAAGTTGGAGAAGTCCCTCGGGGTGCGGTTGGTGGCGCGGACCTCGCACGAAGTGAAGCTGACGGCCTCGGGTCGTGAGTTCGAGGCTCAGGCACGGTTGATCATCGCTCAGATGGACAAGGCCGCTCAGATCGCCAGGGCGACCGCGGACGGGCGGTCGGGTACCTTGAATATCGGCTACAACATGCCTGCGAGTCGGCACGTGCTGCCATCCGCGCTGGCGCGGATGAGCTCTGCCCATCCCGACGTCGTAGTATCCATGTGGGAGAAGCGTACTGGGCCACAACTCGACGGCCTCGCAGACGGGGGCCTCGACATCGCCCTGGCGTACGGCCATCCGCGCACCGCGGAATTCCGGTACCGGCGCGTACTGCGCAACATCCCGCTGGTGGCCGTCGTCGGGGAGGGGCACAGCTGGGCCGGGCGGCCTGGTGTACCGTTCGCCGAGCTCGCCGCCCAATCGTGCGTGATGTTCGCGCGCGAGCAGTGTCCGGCGATGTACGACTCGATTTTCGGTGCCGCATCGGATAGCAAGATCTCCCTCAACGTCGTTCAGATGGCGGATGATCCGGGCGCGACGGCGCATATGGTGTCGGTCAAGTCTCTGGTGGGATTTGCTTCCTTGCCTCGGGCCTCCTCCGGCGGCCTCCTGGCGATGGGCGCCAGTTCGGTGGCGGTGAAGCTGTTCGACCCGATTCCCACGATCGACCTGTATGCCGTGTGGCGGGCCGAGGAAATCAATCCTGCGGTGTGTTCCTTTCTCGATTGTATCGATCATTTCGACGAATCGTCGAGAATGAAAAACGGGCTTGTCGCTATTTGATTTCGGCGATAGGAATATGCGTTCGGGCGTTCGTTTAATTTTCATTGCCGACCCGTGACGGTTGCCGAACAATTATCTCCATGAACTCAGTATCGTTTTCTGGAAATGGTGTCGAACTGCCCGACGAAACGGGACTGTATTCGGTGGTGACTGACGCCGCTGCTACCGCACCCGAACGCATTTCATTGTGCGCGGGAGCAGAGGGTGAGCAGCTCACCTGCGCTCGGCTCGATGCCCGCATCCGGGCGCTGGCGTCCGCGTTCGTCGAACGCGGCGTCCAGGCGGGTGATCGGGTCGCGGTCCTCGGGCGAACCGGCGTCGAGTGGGTATTGGTGGATCTCGCTGCCCTCGCCATCGGTGCGGTGGTGGTTCCGGTGTACCCGACGTCGTCCGCCGCGCAGATCGCGCACATCCTGTCCGACTCCGGGGCAGCGTTTTTCGCAGCGGAAACCGAGAACGACGCGGCCCGGCTGACCGAGGCCGGCGCGACGACGGTGTGGGGGTTCACCGAACTCGCCACCTGCTCCGGGGGGAGCGAGGACAACGCACTCGACGCCCGGATCGCTGCCGTCCGGGCGGACGATCACGCCATGATCGTCTACACCAGCGGCACAACGGGTCCCGCGAAGGGATGCATTCTCACTCATCGCAACATGTTCGCCTCGGCGGCCAACACCGTCCTCCACACCGCGGACATGTTCGGTGGGGGCGAGGGTGGTCAGGCTGTGACCGTCCATGCGCTTCCACTCGCGCATGTGTTCGGCCAGACGATCCTGTTTGCGTGTCTGATCGGCGGCACCCGCACGCATCTGCTGCCGGCCATCCCCGACCTGGTTCCGGTGCTGCCCCGGGTGCGGCCGACGTTCCTCGCCCTCGTGCCCTACGCTCTCGAGAAGATCCGCAAGGCCGCCCGGGGTCTGCTGCCCGCGGACGGCGAAGAGGCGGCAGTGCGGCAGGGGATCGCCATCCTGCGCGGCCAGACCGATCCCGGGCAGCCCGCGGGCCCGGTCGTCGATCTGCTCGGCGGCCGGCTCACCCACGTCATCTCCGGCGGCGCCTCCCTCGACACCACGACGGCCGGATTCTTCGCGGCCTTCGGCCTGCACATCCTCAACTGCTACGGCATGACCGAAACCGCCACCGCCGTCACCGTCAACGAACCGGCCACCAACCGGCTCGAGACCGTGGGTCGTCCGATTCCTGGCACGACCGTCGCGATCGCCGACGACGGGGAGGTCCTGATCAAGGGCGCCAACGTGACCCCCGGATATTGGGGCGCCGCCGCCGACAAGACCCCGATCGACCGCGACGGCTGGCTACACACCGGCGACATCGGTGAACTCGATACCGACGGTTACCTCCGGATCACCGGCCGAAGCAAGGAAATACTCGTCACCAGCGGCGGAAAGAACGTCGCCCCCACCCCACTCGAAGACCGCCTCCGGCTGCACCCCTTGGTGAGTAACTGCATCGTCCTCGGTGACGGCCGCGCCTACATCTGCGCCCTGCTCACCCTCGACGCCGACCGCTGGGCGGCCTGGCGGCAGGACACCGGCAGTTCGGCCGACCGGGACGATGCCCGCCTGCGCGACGAGTTGCAGGTCGCCGTCGACGACGCCAACAGCCTCGTCTCCCGGGCCGAGTCGATCCGTGAATTCCGCGTCGTCGACGGCGACTTCACCGTCGAGGCCGGACTGTTGACATCGTCGCTGAAACTTCGACGGACTGCTATCGAGAATACTTACCCCACCGAAATCGGTGACATGTACGCGGCGAGAGTGTGAATTCGACCCCACGATAGGTCGAATTTCCGGTGAAGACATCCGAATTACTTTTTTCGCCGATAGTCACCGACGATCGCCCGATCATTTACCGGCCCGGGAATAGAGGAATGGTATGAGCCGAAGAATACTCGTTGCCAGGCAAGGTGACCGCAAAACGTATAAAGAGGAGAACCGTGAAAATGTATGACGTCATTGTTGTCGGCGCCCGGGTAGCCGGTTCACCGCTGGCGATGCTCCTCGCCCGCAAGGGATACCGGGTGCTCGCGGTGGACCGCGCCAGCTTCCCCAGCGACACCGTCTCCACCCACTACATCCACCAGGCGGGCCTGTCCCGCCTGAAGGACTGGGGTCTGCTGGACAAGGTCATCGCCACCGGCTGCCCCCCGATCCGGCAATTGAATTTCTCCTACACCGACATCGCCCTCGACGGCTTCGCCGACCCCATCGACGGCATCGACGCCGTGTACTGCCCGCGCCGCACCGTCTTGGACAAGATCCTCGTCGAGGCCGCCGCCGCGGCGGGTGTCGAGGTGATCGAACGCTTCAAGGTCACCGACCTGGTCGAACACGAGGGCCGCGTCGTCGGCATCCGCGGCACCGAGGGCGATGGCACCGCACTCGAATTCCGCGCTCCGATCGTCGTCGGCGCGGACGGCGCGAATTCGATCGTCGCATCGAAGGTCGGCGCCGAAACCTACCGCGGGGGACCGGGCGGATGCTTCGTCTACTACTCCTACTACTCGGGCATCGACTGGGGCATGCACCACCGCACCGGATTCGGCCGGCAGCAGTTCGCGTCCTGGCCCACCAACGACGGCCTGAGCCTGGTCGCCGTGATGCGGCCCCGCGAGAAGTTCCGGGACTTTAGGGCCGACCCCGACGCCGGGGTGAACGAGATCATCGACGCCATCGACCCGAAGTACGGAGAAGATCTGCGGTACGAGGGAATTCGTGAAGAACAGTTCCGGCCGATGCTGTACCCGGACAACTACTACCGGCAGTCCTTCGGTCCGGGCTGGGCACTGGTGGGCGATGCCGGCTACCACAAGGATCCCTTCACCGGTTGGGGCATCACCGACGCCTTCAAGTACGCCGAGTTGCTGTCGGAGCGGATCGACGACGGCCTCAGTGGCCGTCGCCCGATGCAGGAGGCCCTCGCCGACTACCAGCGCGCCCGCGACGAGCAGAGCGCCGGCACCTACGAGTTGACCCTGAGCATCTCCGAACTCACCCTGACCCCCTACTACGATTCGGTGTTCCGGGCCGCGGCCAAGAGTCCGGCCTACACCAAGAAATTCTTCGGGCTGATCGCCGGCGGCATCCCGGGCGAGGAGTTCTTCGCACCGGGGAACCTCGCCGACCTCTACGCCGAGGTCGACCTGCCCGAATCCGACCGACACCTGACTCCGGCATGAGCCGCCACGCCCTGACCGTGATCGGTGACAGCTTCGTCGAGGGACGTGGTGACCCGGCCCCGCACGGCGGTTACCGCGGCTGGGCGCCGCGGCTGGCCACCCAGCTCGGCCTGCGCGCCGCCAAGGTGCACAACTTCGGCACCCACGGCGCCACCACCACCGATGTCGTGCAGATCCAGCTGACCCCGGCCCTGACCACGAAGGCACCGCTCGTCGGTGTCGTCGTCGGCGTCAACGACCTCGTCAGCGACTACGACGAGGCGCGTTTCGCCCGCAATCTGCGCACCATCTTCACCGCCCTCGAAGACACCGGCGCCACCGTGCTCACCGCCACCTACCCCGACATCCCCGCCCGCCTCCCGGTCCCGGACAGCTTTAAGACCCTGCTGCGCGCGCGGTTCATCGAAGCCAACCACGCACTCGCCGACGTCACCGCGCACACCGGCACGCTGCTCCTCGATCTCGCCGCGGCACCGGAGTGGGATCGCGACGAGCTGTGGACCTCGGACGGCCTGCACCCGAGCCCCACCGGTCACCGCCACTTCGCGGCCGCCGCGGCAGAGCTGATCGCGCACGCCACCGCCACCACCATCGCCGCCTGAGCGGCCCCGCCCGCACCTCGAGAGGACCCTCGTGACCGCCGAAACCTCCGATCGGCTGGACGACCGACGACTGGCACGCAACCCCATCGCCATCGTCGGCATGTCCGGACTGTTCCCCAAAGCCCGCAACCACCGCGAATACTGGCAGAACATCGTTGACGGCATCGATTGCACCGAGGACGTCCCCGAGTCCCGCTGGAGGTTGGACGACTACTACGACGAGGACCGCACCGCACCGGACAAGACGTACTCGAGGCGCGGCGCCTTCCTCCCAGACGTCGACTTCGACCCCCTCGAATTCGGCTTGCCGCCGAACCAGCTCGAGGTCACGTCCACCATGCAGACCTTGAGTCTGGGCGTTGCCCGCGACCTGCTGACCGATGCCGGCGCCTCGGACTCGACCTGGTACGACCCGGCCCGGACCGGTGTCGTCCTCGGCACGACCGGACCGGTGCCGCTGATGCATCCGCTCGCGGCGCGCCTGTCGACCCCCGTGCTGAAGGAGGCGGCGCGCAGCTGCGGCCTGTCGAACGCCGATGCGGACGCCATCGCCGACAAGTTCGTCACCGCATTCGCGCCGTGGGAGGAGAACTCATTCCCCGGGCTGCTCGCGAACGTCGTCGCCGGCCGGATCGCGAACCGGTTCGGGCTCGGCGGCATCAACTGCACCGTCGACGCCGCCTGCGCCGCGTCACTGGCCGCGATGCGGACCGCGATCGCCGAACTGCTCGATGGTCGCGCCGACACGATGATCACCGGCGGCGTGGACACCGAGAACTCGATCTTCATCTACATGTGCTTCAGCAAGGTCGGTGCACTGTCCCCGACCGGGCGGATCAGCCCCTTCTCCGACCAGGCGAACGGCACCCTCCTCGGTGAGGGCATCAGCATGCTCGCCCTGCGCCGCCTCGACGACGCCGAGCGCGACAGCAACCGCATCTACGCCGTGATCAAGGGCCTCGGCTCGTCCAGCGACGGCCGCTCCAAGAGCATCTACGCCCCCCGCGCCGAAGGTCAGCGGGTTGCGCTCGACCGCGCCTACGCGGACGCGGACTGCTCACCGGCGTCGGTCGAACTGTTCGAGGCGCACGCCACCGGCACCGCGGTCGGGGACCGGACCGAGCTCACCGCCCTCGGCGGCCTGCTCGCCGACGCCAGCGACGAGCCCCGCTTCGCCGCCCTCGGCAGCGTCAAGTCGCAGATCGGGCACACCAAGGGCGCCGCCGGCACCGCCAGCGTCATGAAACTCGCCCTGGGCCTGTACCACCGGGTGCTGCCCGGCACCATCAACGTCGACCGGCCGAACCCGGCCATCGACACCGCCGCCGCGCCGTACTACATCAACACCCGCACCCGGCCGTGGATCCGGGACCCGGAGCGCCCCGTCCGCCGGGCAGCCGCGTCGGCAATGGGATTCGGTGGCACCAACTTCCACGTCGTCCTCGAAGAACACGCCAACCCGGCCGCGGACCGGCGCACCCTGCACACCGCCCCCACCGCGCACGTGTGGCACGCACCCGACGTCACCGCCCTCACCGAACTGGTCCGCTCCCAACCGACGCAGGACGGCGGCCCGATCCCCACCGATCACGTCCGGATCGGGTTCGTCTCCCTCGACGAGGACAACGAGACCCATCTGCGTGAACTCGCCGCCGACCAGCTCGCCAAGAACCCGGACGCCGAGTCCTGGAACCACCCCGAGGGCGTCTTCTACCGCGCCGCGGCACGACCCGACCTGCGCGTCGGTGCGCTGTTCTCCGGTCAGGGCAGCCAGTACGTCGACATGGGAACCGCCGCAGTCCTGGCCAATCCGCTGGTCGCGGACACCTTCGACCGCGCGAATGCAGCCTTTTCCGGCCAGCCCCAGCGCCTCGGGGCGGTCGTGTTCCCCCCGCCGGTCTTCGACGACAGCGACCGCGACGCCCAAGAAACCCTGCTGCGCCGCACCGAATTCGCGCAGCCGGCCATCGGCGCTCTGTCCGCCGGACAATTCCGTGCCCTCACCGAGCTGGGATTCCACGCCGACGGCTACCTCGGACACAGTTTCGGGGAGCTGACTGCCCTGTGGGCGGCCGGGTCCCTGACCACCGACGACTTCTTCACCCTCGCCCGCGCCCGCGGCCAGGCCATGGCACCGCGACCCGGCGCCGAGACCGGCACGATGCTCGCCGTCGCCGCCACCCGCGACGACGTCGACGCCCTGATCGCCGACCTGAACGACGTGTGGGTGTGCAACCACAACGCCCCCGACCAGATCGTCGTCGGCGGCGGCACCGAGGCGGTCGCCGCGTTCGCCCGCACCTGCGCCGACCGCGGATTCGCCACCCGCGAGCTGCCGGTCTCGGCGGCCTTCCACACCCCGTACGTCGGGCACGCCGTCGCCGCCTTCGAACCCGCCGTCGCCGCGGTGCGGATCGGTGAACCCGCCGCACCGGTGTACGCGAACTCACCCGGCGCCCACTACGGGTCGGACATCGACACCAACCGCGCGACCCTGGTCGGGCAGCTCCTGCAGCCGGTCGAGTTCGTCACCGCACTCGAGAAGATGCGTGCGGACGGGTGCACGGTGTTCGTCGAATTCGGCCCCAAGCAGGTCCTCACCTCCCTGGTGCGCCGCACCCTCGGTGACGACGTCGTCGCCATCGCCACCGACGGCGGACCGCTCGGCGACAGCGATCTCAGCCTCAAGCGGGCCGCGGTCCAGCTCGCCGTGCTCGGGGTCGCCCTCAACGACATCAACCGCTACCGCGACCTTCCCCCGGCACCGGTCGAGCGTCGCGGAATGAGCGTGAGTTTGTCTGCCCCGGAATACATCCCCGAGGAGCGGCGCCGCGCCTACGCCGACGCGCTCGCGGACGGCTACCGGGTCGCGCAGGTCACCGCGCCGGCCGCATCCACCCCGGAACCGGCCGCTACGCACCCCGCCCCGCTCCCGATCCCGCCGGCGCCGCCCGCCGTCGCCGCGACCCCCATGCCCTTCCGAGCAACGGAGAACACCGTGTCACATCCCGCGGGGCCGTCCACCGGCCTCGACACCGCACTGTCGCAGCACGTGGCAACCCACAACGATTACCTCGACGGCCAACTCGAACTCGCCCGTGAACTGGCCCGCGCACTGAACACCGCTCAGCTCGACGACGGCATGGTCCGCGCGATCGAGGCCGTCAAGGATCATGGGGTGGCCATCAGCAACACCCACGCCCGCGCCACCGAGATCCTCGGCCACCTGGCCGAACTCGACACCCCCGCCGCCGCGGGCACCACCGTCGCCGTGTCCTCGAGGGTCGACCACGAGGCGTTGCCGCCGCGACCGCCAGCGCAGCCGGCACCGGCCCCTACGCTGGCCCTCGCTGCAACCCCGAACCCGGCACCGGTCCCCGCTCCCACCCCGGCAGCGGCACCGCCGGCGCCGATCACCCGGGCGACCGACACCGCACCGCCCGTCGCCGATGCACCGGCTCCGCAGTCTGCTGTGGTCGATGCCGCCGCATTGCGGACGGCGCTGCAGGAAGTGGTGGCGGACAAGACCGGTTACCCGGTGGAGATGGTGGATCCGTCGATGGATCTCGAGGCGGATCTGGGGGTCGACTCGATCAAGCGCGTGCAGGTGCTCGGCGCGGTGCAGGAGCGGTTCCCGCACCTGCCGAGCCTGGGCCCGGAGCAGCTCGGCACCCTACGCACACTCGACCAGATCGTCGACCTCCTCGCCGACACCGTCGCCCCGGCCGAACCCACCACCACACCCACCACCCCGACGAACTCACCGTCCGCCGTGGTCGATGCCGCCGCATTGCGGACGGCGCTGCAGGAAGTGGTGGCGGACAAGACCGGTTACCCGGTGGAGATGGTGGATCCGTCGATGGATCT
>NZ_JBHWUE010000033.1:0-27530 GCF_042738615.1 Rhodococcus sp. NPDC059968 | reverse complement strand
GGATCTGGGGGTCGACTCGATCAAGCGCGTGCAGGTGCTCGGCGCGGTGCAGGAGCGGTTCCCGCACCTGCCGAGCCTGGGCCCGGAGCAGCTCGGCGCCCTGCGGACACTCGACCAGATCGTCGAGATCCTCGCCGACGCATCGGCTCCGACGCCGGAGCCGGCAACGGTCTTTGACACACCGGCAGCGCAACACGAGCAGGGATCCGCCGCGGTGAGTGCCGCGGCCCTGCGGACGGCGCTGCAGGAAGTGGTGGCGGACAAGACCGGGTACCCGGTGGAGATGGTGGATCCGTCGATGGATCTCGAGGCGGATCTGGGGGTCGACTCGATCAAGCGCGTGCAGGTACTCGGCGCGGTGCAGGAGCGGTTCCCGCACCTGCCGAGCCTGGGCCCGGAGCAACTCGGCACCCTACGGACACTCGACCAGATCGTCGACCTCCTCGCCGAGGGGAGTGATGTCCACCCAAAAGCTGAAGCCGCGGCCACCGCGCCGCGGCACCTCGTCGAACTCGTCGCCCTGCCCCCGATCGACCACCAGGACAACACCTTCGGCGACCACCCCCACGCGGTGATCATCGAACTCGGCCCCGACGAGGCACACAGTGACGGCGCCGCCCTCGCTCACGTCCTCACCAACGACAACTGGGCGGTCCGCCGAATCCACCTGGGCGGCACCCTCGACGACATCGACACCACCCTGACCGACACTCTCGATGAGCCCATCGACCTGTGCGTCGTCACCGTCGGCCACACCCACGACTGGGCCGAGGCGACCCGAGCACTCGGGGCCACGATCCTCGCCGCCAAACACACCCACCCCGCACTGTTGACCACCGCACGCACGGGCACACGGGCCGCATTCGTCACCGTCACCCGGATCGACGGCGCCCTCGGCTTCGTCGGCGACGGCGACCCGGTCGGCGCACTGGCCGGGGGCGTCGGCGGCATCGTCAAGACCCTCGGCGTCGAGCACCCGGAACTGTTCAGCCGCGCCCTCGACATCCACCCCACCCTCGACGGGGACCGTTTCACCGCTGCCGTCCTCGCCGAACTTCACGACAGTGCCGTCGATACCCCCGAGGTCGGGGTCGGCGAACTCGGCGACCGGCAGACCCTGGTCCCCGGTATCCACGCCCACTCCACCGAACAGACCAGCGTGCACCTGGACACCCCAGCCCCGGTCACCTCCCTGACCGCCGACGACGTCGTCCTCGTCACCGGCGGCGCCCGCGGCGTCACCGCCCTGTGCGTCCGGGACCTCGCCCGCCACTGCAACGCCCGCTTCATCCTGCTCGGCCGCACCGAACTGGTACCCGAACCGCAGTGGGCGCACGGCATCGAGGGCCAGGATCTGCGCCGGGCCGCGATCGCCGGACTCGCCGGCACCGCCACCACCCCACGGGAGATCGCCCGCACCTGCGCGGCGATCACCGCGAACCGCGAAATCCGCGACACCCTGACCGAGTTGGGGGAGCGCGGACGCTACCTCGCTGCCGATGTCACCGACACGGCCGCAATCCGGGCCGCGCTCGGCGCCGACCGCGACCAGATCACCGCCCTGGTCCATGGCGCCGGGGTCCTCGCCGACGCGATGATCGCCAAGAAAACCGCCGACGAGATTGCCCGGGTGCTCAGCCCCAAGATCGGTGGGCTCGCCGCGGTCCTCGGCGCCCTCGGTGAGACGCCGCAGCTTCGGCACCTGGTGTTCTTCACCTCCGTCGCCGGCCTGTACGGAAACTCCGGGCAGGCGGACTACGCGGTGGCCAACGAGGCCCTCGGCCGCTTCGCCGCCACCTGGAAACACCGGCACCCCGACCATCATGTGACGGCCATCGACTGGGGCGCCTGGGACGGCGGCATGGTCACGCCGGAACTGCGCGGATACTTCCTCGACCGCGGCATCACCCTGCTCGACCCCGAGGTCGGCGCCCGCGCCTTCACCGAACAATTCACCACCGCACGTCGCGACGACGTCGTCATCTTGATCGGGGAGGCCGAATCCCTGGCGACCGGTCAGCCGTCGCACCGACCCGATACGATCGTCCGCCGCAATCTGTCGGACTTGCCCGCGCACCGCATCATCGCCGCGCACCGCATCGGTGAACACACCGTGCTGCCCGCGACATTCGGGCTGGGTGCGATGATCAACGTCGTCGAACGAGCCCACCCCGGGCTGTGCGTCACCACGGTCCGCGACTTCCGCGTGCACAAGGGCATCGTCTTCGACCACCCGATCACCGACGTGGCGATCGAGACCACGCACATTGCCGACACCGAGCCGGTGCGCGTGCACGTCCAGGTCTTCGGGACCAATGAGGACAGACGGGTACCGCATTACGCGGCCACCTTCGACCTGTCCACCACGACGGGCTCGGCACCGGCGGTGCCGGTGACCTGGCCGGCCACCGGAGCGGACGCCGAGATCCTCTACCGGGACGCGACCCAATTTCATGCCCCACCGTTGCAGGGCATGCGGCGCATCCTGCGCGACGACGCCGACACCCTCGTCCTCGAGTGCGCCCTGTCCGGTGCGCCGGTCGCGCTCGGCGCGTTCACCGGAGTCCTGCACAATCCCGTCCTCGCCGACGTGATCCTGCAGGGACCCCCGGTGGCCGGTCACCGGGCACTCGGATCGGCCTGCCTGCCCCTGGGCATCGGCCGCATCGACTACTACGACGCCCTGCCCGACGACGAACCCTTCGTCCTGATCGTCGACAACGCCCGTCCCGGGCCGGTGGACGCTCTGGTCGATGCGTGCGCGGTCACCGCGAACGGCACCGTCCTGCAACGGTTCACCGACGTCGCCGTCGTCACCACCCCCGACCTGTCCGAGAAGTTCCGTGAATCAGTGAGGCAGTGGAGCGCATGAACCCCGTGCCGACGACCACCCCCGACGTCCTCTCCTTCGACGGCGCCGCGTTCAACCCGGTCCCGATCACCCCAACCATCTCCCCGACCACCACCCCGACAAGCAAGGCCGCAGCCGTGCCGAGCGCACCGGCGCGCGCACTCCCGGCCACCGCGGCGACCCCGCTGGCCGAGGTGCGGGCCGGGCTCGTCGTAGCGCACCGCGCCGCACTCGCCGCACAGACCGCGGTGCAGCGGCGCCTGCTCCGCGACGCTCTCACCACCACCATCACCACGCAGGTCATCCCCCCCACCACGGAGGTCATCCCGCCCGCTGCCGGCAGGCCGGTCCTCGTGGTGACCACGGCCCCGGAGGGGGCATTCAAACCCCTCGCCCGCACCGGCGTCGACCGCCTCGACGCCGCCGCACTCGACCTGCTCACCCGCGGGCAGATCCCCGCCGTGTTCGGGCCCGCCTATCAGCAACACGGCGCCAACCCCGACATCCGCCTCGCCGGCGACTCCCCGCTGATCCTCCACAGTGTCAGCGACATCGGTTTGCGCGACGGCGCACTCGGCCTCGGCCGCCTGCGCGCCCGCTACACCGGCAACCCGGCGGCGGCCGCCGTCCAAGCCGGGCAGGTCTTCGCCCTCTACGCCGGACTGCACCTGTGTTTCGCCGACGCGCACCTCGACAGCGCCGCCTTCGCCACCGCAGCAACCGACACATCGACCGAATCCGAACTCGAACTGATCGTCACCGACATCGACCTCGTCCCCCGCCCCCATCTGACCGCCGAAGTCCTGTGCGGCGGAGCGCGGGTGCCGGTGTCGGTCACCGTCACCGAAAACCCCGCCGCCGTCATCGGTCCCGGCGCCGGCGGCACCCTCGACACCTGGACCGGCCGCGTGACCGCCTCCGGAGAACAGGCACTGCTCAACGAATTCCACATGGCGCACCTGGCCCGCGGTGACCAGGGCATCGCACTCGGACCCGAATTCGCCCACTACACCGGGATCCGGGCCACCCGCGTCCCCACCGGCGGTCTGCTCCTCGTCGACCGCATCACCGACTTCGGCGGCACCCGCGGCACCCTCGACCAACAACTCACCTACCGCAGCGAATACGACTCACCCGCCGACGCGTGGTACTACGCCGACACCGCGAACGAATCCATGCCGCACTTCGTGTACATGGAAACCTCGCTGCAGGCCGCCCTGCTGATGGGGTACTACCTCGGGCCCACACTCACCGAACCACACACCACCCAAAGTCTGCGCAACCTCGGCGGCACCGCCACCGTGCTGCGCCGAGTCAACCTGCGCGACAAGACCATCACCCAGACCTCACGGCTGCTGTCGACCACCCTGCTGCCCGGGTCCTCGCTGCAGAGCTTCGACTACACCCTCTCCGTCGACGGCGAACCGTTCTACCAGGGCGAGACCATGTTCGGCTACTTCAGCGACGAAGCGCTCGGCACCCAGACCGGACTCGACGCCGGCCGCCACCGCCCCACCTGGCTGGCCGAGCACCCCGACCAGGGAAGCACCCGCCGCATCGACCTCGACGCCCGCCGCCGCAACCCCGACGACCGGCTCAGCAACCGCCGCACCCTGGCCCTGCTGGACTGGATCGACGTCGTCGACGGCGGGGGAGCGTTCGGCAACGGCTACCTGCATGCCCTGCGCCGCATCGACCCGCAGGACTGGTTCTTCTCCCGCCACTTCCACCTCGACCCCGTCATCCCCGGATCGCTCGGGGTGGAATCGGTGATCCAGGCCCTGCAGGGGTGGGCCGCCGACACCGGACTGGCGGACGACCTGGCCGACCCGGTGTTCTCCATCCCCGCGAACATCGCCTTCACCTGGAAATACCGCGGGCAGTTCCTCCCCTCCGACGGAACCTGCGAGCTCGAGGTCCACATCAAGACGGTGACCCACTCGGCCACCGGGGTCGTGGTCACCGCCGACGCGTCGCTGTGGAAACCGGGGCTGCGGATCTACGAACTCGAAGACATCGCCATCGAACTGACCGAGCGGAAGGCCCCGGCATGACCGTTCCCACCGTGACCGCACCGGCCCGCGACCTCACACAGGTGCGAGCAACCCTGTCGGACCTGACCACCCCGTGCTGGGTGGTCCGCGGTCCCGACGGTATCGACATCACCGCCGACGCCGGGCTCGCCGCCCGCACCGAGGTGCTCACCGCGGTCGGACCCCTCCCGCCCCACCAGCTCGGCGATCCCACCTTCCGCAGCTTCCACGGCGTCCGCTACGCCTACGCGGCAGGGGCCATGGCCAACGGCATCGCCTCCCCGGCCCTGGTGACCGCGCTGGCGCGGGCCGGGTACCTCGCCTCCTACGGCGCCGCGGGAGTGGTCCCGGCACGCGTGGACGCCGCCCTCGCCGAACTCGCCGCCACCCTCGGCGAACTTCCGTACGCCTGCAACCTCATTCACAGCCCGAGCGAACCCGCCCTCGAACGAGCCATCGTCGATGCATGCCTGCGGCACGGGGTGCGCTGCGTCGAGGCCTCCGCGTTCATGGACCTGAGCCCGGAGATCGTCCGGTACCGGCTGTCCGGCCTGTCGACCGCCCCCGACGGCCGGGTGATCCGGGCGCACCGGGTCATCGCCAAGGTCTCCCGGGTCGAGGTCGCCGAACTCTTCCTCCGACCGGCACCGGCGGCGCTGATCCGGCAGCTCCTCGACCGCGGCGACATCACCACCGAGCAGGCACGGCTCGCCCCCTCGGTGCCGATGGCCGACGACATCACCGCCGAGGCCGATTCCGGCGGACACACCGACCGCCGCCCCCTGATGGTGCTGCTGCCCGACCTGATCGCCGCCCGCGACCGCATCCACCGCGAGTTGCCCGCGCTGGGACAGGTCCGCATCGGCGCCGCCGGCGGCATCGGCACCCCCGCCGCGGCGGCCGCCGCGTTCGCCCTGGGCGCCGCCTATGTCGTCACCGGCTCGATCAACCAGGCCACCGTCGAAGCCGAGCAATCCGAGGCGACCAAGACCCTGCTCGCCGGGGCCGGCGTCGCCGACTGCACGATGGCACCGTCGTCGGACATGTTCGAACTCGGTGTCCAGGTCCAGGTTCTGCGCCGCGGCACCATGTTCGCCAGCCGCGCGCACCGCCTCTACGACACCTACCGGGCCTACGCGGGCATCGACGCGATCCCCGCCGCGCGGCGCGACGACCTCGAATCGGCGGTGTTCCGCCGACCGCTCACCGAGGTGTGGGACGACTGCGTCACCTACTTCGCCGAACGCGACCCGGCGCAACTCGCCGGCGCCGACGACGACCCGAAACGCAAGATGGCCCTGATCTTCCGGTGGTACCTCGGACTGTCGTCGGGGTGGAGCATCCGCGGCGCGCACGAGAGGACCGCCGACTATCAGATCTGGTGCGGGCCGGCGATGGGCGCCTTCAACAACTGGGTCGCCGGCACCCACCTGGCCGCCCCGGGCCACCGCCGGGTCGCCGAGATCGCCCACCACATCCTCGAGGGCGCCGCCTACCTCACCCGTGTGGGCCAGCTCCGCACCGCGGGCGCGCGGCTGCCCGCCGATCTCGCCCGCTACCTCCCCGCACCCCGGGAGGACCGGTGACCGCCGCCGACGCCCATGCGGCGACCGCCGACCTTCTCCACACGATCAGCGACTACAGCGCGAACTACCTCCAGGATCCGCGCACCGAGCACACCGGCTCCGCCGTCGACCGGAGCGAACTGCGCCGCCGACTCGCCGCGCCGCTGCCCCGGACCGGCGCCGACGCGGACACCGTGCTCAATGCGCTGATCGCACACGGCGAACCGGGGCTCCTGCATTCGGGGGCACCGACCTTCCTCGGCTTCGTGATGGGTGGCGCGTATCCGGTGGCCGTGGCGACCGAATGGCTCACCTCGGTGTGGGACCAGTGCGGGGCCCTGTACGCCACCAGCCCGACGGCGTCCGTCGTCGAGGAAGCGGTCTCGCGGTGGCTGCTCACACTGTTCGGGCTGCCGTCGCACACCTCGGTCGGCATCACCACCGGGTGCGCGATGGCGAATCTCACCGGCCTGGCCGCCGCCCGCCACCACGTGCTCGCCGGTCAGGGCTGGGACGTCGAACGCGACGGCCTGATCGGTGCCCCGGCGCCGTCGATCCTGGTTTCCCGCGGATGCCACGTCACCGTGCACCGGGCCCTGCGACTGCTGGGCCTGGCCGGGCAGGTACGCCTCATCGACACCGACGACCAGGGCCGTATGTGCATGTCCGCGTTCGAGGCGGAGCTGTCTCGCACGAGGGGGCCGCTCATCGTGTGCGGGCAGGTCGGCAACGTCGACTCCGGTGCCATCGACCCCGTCGCCGACATCTGCGACCTCACCCACGACCGCGGCGGCTGGGTCCACCTGGACGCGGCCTTCGGGATGTGGGCCGCCGCCAGCCCACAACTGCGGAACCGGGTCACCGGAATCGAACGCGCCGACTCCTGGGCCACCGACGGCCACAAATGGCTCAACGTGCCCTACGACTGCGGCATCGCGTTCTGCGCGCACCCGGTCGCGCACCGCGCGGCCCTGCGCACCGGCGCCGCCTACCTCACACCCGCACAGGACGGCGGCCGCGACCCGGTCGACTTCACCCCCGACATGTCCCGCAGAGCCCGCAGCCTCGTTCTGTGGGCGACCCTGCGCCACCTGGGAGGAGACGGCGTCGCCGAGCTGATCGAACGATGCTGCGCCCTCGCCCGACGCCTGGCCGCGGGACTGTCCGCCATCAGCGGCATCACCATCGTCAACGACATCGCCCTCAACCAGGTCCTCGTCGCCTTCACCCCTACCGCCGACACCACCGAGGCGGCCCATCTCGAGCACCTCGTGTCCACCCTTCAACGCGGCCCGGTGGGGTGGGCGAGCCCGACCACCTGGCACGGCCGGCCCTGCCTGCGGCTGTCGGTCTGCAACTGGCAGACCACCTCCGCCCATATCGACGCCTGCATCGACGCGATCGCCTCCGCACACCGGACCGCGGGCGCGTCGGCCCGGACCACCACCATCGAGGAGCTGGTATGACCCTGTCCGACGCCTCGGCGACCGTTCCCATTGTCACCGCAGACCCCGATCTCGACGCCGTGGTCGACACCCTCGTCACCGCGTTCCGGGACGACCCGATCATCGAATGGGCGATCCCACCGAACACCCTCGGACGCGACTACCACCTGGCCGCGTTCTTCGCGTCCACGACCGAATTCCTGTTGGACCACGGCGGGATCGTCGCCGCACCGCACGACTACTCGGCCGTCCTGGTGTGGTCACCACCGGGTGAACCCGCCATCACCGACGCCGAGAACCGGGCGTTCCTCGACCGGCTCACCGCCTCCACCGGCACCTGCGGGGCACGGGTCCGCACCCTGATGGAGGCACTCGACGCGCATCACCCCGCCGATCTGCCGCCGCACTGCCACGTCATGTTCGCCGCGGTCCGGCCCGAACATCGCGGCACCGGTGTCCGAGCGGCACTGACCGGCGCACTGCGCGCGATGCGACTTCACGACGGCATCGGGGTGTACGCCGAAGCGTCCAGCACCCGCAACCTGCGGCTGTGGGAGCGCCTCGGCGGGCAGCGGATCGGTGCGGAGATCACCCTCCCGGAGGGTGGACCGTCCCTGTACCCGATCTTCTTCGGTCCGCCGCCCGAGTCGGTCGACGCCCCCTGATCCGACCCCGCAGACATCAGAGCCGGTGCCCCGATCGGTGGGCACCGGCTCCGCCGTGTTCCGAGACCTATTTCAGACCGGATCGAACGAACGCGTTGACGATGTGCCGCTGCAGCACGACATAGAGCGCGAACACCGGCAGGCACGCCAAACCTGCGACGGCCATCATCGGCCCCCAGTCGTTTCCCTCGGTCCCCATGAAACTCCTCAGCCCCAACTGCACGACGGCGTTGCTGCGCTGCAGGACCACCGCGGGCCAGAAATATTCGTTCCAGGCATTGATGAACAACAGGATCGACAGCGCCGCCAATGCGGGACGCAGATTCGGCACCACGACGGTCCAGAGGATCGACCACGACGAACGGCCGTCCAACTTCGCCGCCGCGACCAGTTCTTTCGGGAAGCCGGCCATGTGCTGGCGGAGCATCAGGACACCCAGCGCGGAGCACAGCGTCGGCACGATCACGCCGGCAAGGTTGTTGATCAGTCCCATTTGGTACAGCAGTACATAGTTGGGGAGCATCGTGACCTGGAAGGGCACCAACCAGGTTCCGACGAACGCGAGGTAGAGCAGCCGCTGGAAGCGGAACGAATACATCGCGAACGCGTACGAGGCCAGCAGGGCCACGAGGAGCTGACCAGCTGCCGAGACCGCGGAGACGGCGAACGTGTTGGCGAGCAGTCGGATCACGTCGACCTTCTCGGTCGCGTCCACGTAGTTCCCCAGTGACAGCGGCCACGGAACGGGGGAGAGGGAGCCGACGTCGCCGGGCCGTCGCAGCGACGTTGCGAGCAGCCAGTAGATGGGAAATATGCACACGACTGCGATGGCGACGAGGACGGCATGCCCCCGCGCCCGCCGCCACAACGGCTCGGGTACGAGTGACTCGCTAGTCGTCATGGAACGAGATCCTTTCCGAGATCCACACGAGAACGCCCGCAACGAGACCGAATCCGAGAAACAGCATGACGCCCGCGGCGGCGCTCAGGCCCGCGTCGAAGCTGTGGAACCCGTAGTCCCACAACAGATAGTAGATGTTGGTCGTTGCCTTCGACGGTCCACCCTGAGTCAGGGTGTCGATGAGCGGGAAGGTCCACTGCGCGCTCAGCAGCACCGTCATGAGTCCGAGGAACACCAGCGTGGGCGACAGCAGCGGCAGGGTGATCCACCAGTCGATCTGCCGCCGCGTCGCCCCGTCGACCTGCGCGGCCTCGGCGTAGTCCCCACTGATGCCGGCCATCCCGGCCGACACCACCAGCACGGCGAAACCCATGAAATGCCACCCGGTGATGGCGACGATCACCCACTGCGCCGTCGCCGGTTCGTGGATCCAGTTGGTGTCCGAGCCCAGCACCCGGTTCACGATTCCGGCACCCGGGTCGAGGAGCCATTGCCACACGGCCGCGCTCGCGACCGGGGCGACGAGAAAGGGCGCGAAGATCAGGCTCTGGTAGATCGCCCGGGCTCGCCCGTGCACGCCGCGGGTGGCGAATCCGACGACCACCGGTAGCACGAGCGTGAACGGCAACAGCCCGACGATGAGGACGACTGTCCGCCAGACGGAGTCACCGACCGCCGGCAGCTCGAGCAGCCGGCGGTAGTTGTCCGTGCCGACGGGAACCATGGGAGTGGTCGGAAGCAGGTTCCAGGAGTAGGTGGAGAGTTGGGCCGCCTGAAGCAGAGGCCGGTATGTCCACACGATCAACAGGGCGACCGCAGGCGTGAGATACAGGTAGGGGGCGGCCGCCCGCGCCACCCTCTGGAGAGGGTGGACACGGACGGCCGGGACCACCACCGGCGCCTGCACGGGTACTGCCACGTCGGCGAGATCGGGTACGGCAACGAACACGATCGCCTCCTCAGCCGGCCTCGAGCGCGAGCGCACGCAACCGGTCGAGCATCTCCTGTTCGGGGATGTCGTAGACCACCTCGGCCGGGGTCGCCTCCACCGCGGTGGCGACCACGGCGCCGCCGAGGACATCGATCCGAGTGAATCCGTATCCGACATGGCCGCGGTGCCGGCCGACCGGGGCCAACGGGTCGACCCGGTACGACAACGCCGGACCCACCCACACCGGAATCCCCGCCACCGCACCGGTACCGGTCAGATGCGCGTGCCCACAGAGGATCATCCGCACATCGGAGCCGGCCAGAACCGCCGCGAGCCGGTCCGGCTCCTGCAGCCGCAGGTAATTTACCGTCGTGACCGGCGACGGGATCGGCGGATGGTGCAGGACCAGGAGCGTGCCCCGGGCGCTCGGCCGGGACAGTGCACCTCGGAGCCAGTCCAGTTGGGTGTCGGTCAGCCACCCCTCGTGCCGGCCGGGGGTGGTGCTGTCGAGCACCACGATCCGCAGTCCGTGTACCTCGTGTACGGCGTCGTACGGTGCGGTCAGACCACCACCGTCCTTGGTGCTACGACCGCACAGTTCGGTGCCGAACGCGGTGCGCTCGTCGTGATTGCCCATCGCGTAGACGATGCGGGCACCGAGGGCCGCCGCCGCCGGCTCGACGACCGCACGCAGCCGCCGGTAGGCCTGCGGCGCGCCGTTGTCGGTGAGATCCCCCGACAGGACCAGCGCGTCGACCCGCCGACCGGATCCGACGATCCGGTCGAGCGTGCGGCGCAGCGAGTCCAGAGTGTCCACGGCGCCGTGGACGAGCGTCTCGCCGGCGGTGATGTGGGTGTCGGTCAGTTGGATGATCGTCAGGTCACCGGACGGGCTTGCGGCGGTGCTCATTCGGCGGGCAGAAGCGCGGTGGCCTGCTTCTGGGCGGCGTCGAGGGTGGATTTCGGGTCGGCGTCCTGGTAGACGATCGCCTCGACGGCGTCCATCATGCCGTCGCGGATCTGCAGGTAGTTGTTGCCGGGCATGGAGATCCACGGTTCCATCGTTTTCAGCTGCGCGAGGTTGGGGGTGAGGAGGGGGTTCTTCTGCGCCCAGTCCTGCAGCCCGGCCGGATCGTCGACGAGCCCGGTCCGCAGCGGCAGGTAGCCGATGCCCTGCGCGATCTTGGTGTAGGCCTCTTCGCTGGTGAGGTACTTGATCAATTCCCATGAGGCCCGCTGCTTCGCGGGGTCGGAGGCGAATGTGAACAGGGACGCTCCGGAGTTGGTGGGAACGGGGGTCGTGCCGGCGAAGGAGGGCATCGTGGTGGCGCGCAGGTCCCACTTGTCCTTGGCGCCCTTGACGAAGGTGCCCTGGATCGCGCTGGTCTCGAGGATCATGCCGATATCTCCGCGGGCGAAGGCCTCGTAGCCCTGCTGCTGGCTGAGCTTGGGTGTCGATCCCGACTGCACCAGGTTCTGCGCCATGTCCGCGACCTGCACCGCGGGGTCGTCGGCGAACGTGAGCGACGACCGGTCCTCGGCGATGACCCGTCCGCCGTTGGACCGGACGAGGCTCTGGAAGCACCAGTCCTTCGCGGTCTTGGTCAGGCAGTCGAGGTAGACGCCGCCCTTACCGGTCTTGGTGGTGATCGCGTCCGCCGCGGCCGCGACCTCGTCCCACGTCTTCGGTGGCGCCGCGGGGTCGAGCCCGGCCTGCTCGAACAGTGTTGCGTTGTAATAGAACACCGGGGTCGAGAAGACGAACGGCACGCCGTAGGTGGAGCCTTCCCAGTCACCCAGGGTGCGCGCGGTCGGGGCGTACGGGTATTTCGCACCGTCGAAGTTCTTCTGCACCGCGTCCTTGCCCACCAGGTCGTCGAGCGGCTTCGCGCCGAGCTGATGGATCGTGAAGTCCAGGTCGCTGAACCCGAGCTGGGCGACATCGGGTGGGGTTCCCGCGACCGTCTGGCTCTGGATGCTCGAGATCGTGTCGGTGGCCGGGTTGGGACTGTTGCCCTGGGGCTTCTGCGCGGTGACGTGGATGTTCGGATTCTGCTTGGTGAAGTCGTCGATCAGGGCGTTGAAGGTGTCGGTCCACGCTCCCGCCATTCCGTAGTTGTAGCTTTCGAACACGATCGACACGTTCTGGTCCGGAGCGAGTTCCGGCACCGGATCGGTGCTGCTCGCCGCGGACTCTGTGGTGGTGGTGCCGAGGCCGCCGCAGGCGGTCAGGACCAACGCGCTGGTCACGAGCGCGACCAGCGCGGGCAAGGTCTTCTTCACTGTTTTCTCCTGTGACTCTGTGAAAGGCGAAGCGGATCGGGTGGCCGGCTCAGGCCACCGACAGGGCGGAGGCGCCGGGGATCGAGGCCCCGTGCTCGTGTGGGGGCTGCCAGAGCAGGCGGCGTCCGGTGCCGGATTCGAACAGGTGGAGGTCGCGGGACTCGACACCGAGTCCGACGGCGTCGCCGGCCCGCACCGGAACGGGACGAGGGGCCCGCGCCGCGAGACTGGTGGTGCCGATATTGAGGTGCACGATTTCCTCACCGCCGAGGTTCTCGATGACGGTGACGACACCGCGCAGGCCGGCCTCTGGGGCGTCGAGACGCAGCCGTTCCGGCCGGATCCCGACCGTCACCGTCCGCGGCCCCGACGCCGCACCGGCCGACAGTCCGAGCGGTGCATCCAGGCCGTCGGCCACCACATGCAGCTCGCCGGCCCGGTCGATGATCGTCGCGTCGAACAGATTCATCGGTGGGGCCCCCAGGAACGCGGCGACGAACGTCGACCGCGGCGCGTCGTACAACTCGGACGGAGTTCCGACCTGCTCGACCCGGCCCCCGTTGAGTAGTGCGATCCTCGTGGCCATGGTCATCGCCTCGACCTGGTCGTGGGTGACGTACAGGAACGTGGTGCCCAACCTGCGGTGCAGACCGGTCAGCTCGGTCCTGGTGGCACTGCGCAGCGCCGCATCGAGATTCGACAGCGGCTCGTCCATCAGAAACGCGCCCGGCTCACGCACCATCGCCCGGGCCAGCGCCACTCGCTGACGCTGCCCGCCGGACAGGGCGCCCGGCCGCCGGTCGAGGTGCTCGCCCAGGCCGAGGGTCGCCGCCACGTCGGCGACCTTCTCCCGGATCTGCTGCCGCGAGCGGCCCCGGGCGCGCAGCGGGAAGCCGATGTTCGTCGCGACGGTCAGGTGGGGATACAGGGCGTAACTCTGGAACACCATCGCCACGTCCCGCTGCCGCGGCCGCGTCGCGGTGATATCGCGGTCGTCGAGCAGGATTCGCCCCGCCGACGGCGACTCGAGTCCGGCGATCATCCGCAGCAGCGTCGACTTGCCGCACCCGCTGGGCCCGAGCAGGACCAGGAATTCACCGTCCGCGATGTCCAGATTCACCTCCCGCACGACCGGGGTCGTGCCGAACCGTTTCGACACCCCGTCGAGTCTTATCCGTGCCACCCATGTCTCCTCACATCCGTCGTCGTTCGGGCGGAACGACAACAGCTGCCGGTGACTGCCCGGTGAACGCGGTGCGGCGGGTGAGCGTCGGCTCTCTCACGCGGTCGTGGCGGCCTGCGACGATAGGAGAACGCCGCGGATGCGATCGACAGTTCCGATCATCGCCGATCCGACGGCGATAGCCGATGTCTATCGCGCAGACCGAAAAGCAGTTCCTGTAGACGTGTTTGACGGCCCCGATCGTAGCCTGATTCGGTGACTTCGCATCCAGACACCGGCCTCCGCTCGAGACTGCTGCTCCTCGGGATCTGCGCGATGACGTTCGTCGTCTACCTCGATACCAGCATCACCCCCGTCGCGCTGCCGGACATCGTCGGCGACGTGGGCGGCGGCGGCACCGCCGCCCAGTGGATCCTCGACGCTTATACCCTCGCCTTCGCGTGCCTGCTCCTGGCCGGCGGCGTGCTCGGCGACCGGCTCGGTGCGCGGCGGGTCATGCTCACCGGGGCCCTCGTGTTCACCATCGCCTCGATCGTCTGCGCTGTCGCACCGAGCATCGGTGTGCTGGTCGCCGCCCGCGCACTCCAAGGAGTCGCCGCCGCAGCCCTCGTCCCGCTCTCGGTCGCGGCACTGGGCACGCACATTCGGCAACCGCGCGCCCGCGCCCGCGCCATCGGCCTGTGGGGTGGCACCGCCGGCGTCGCGCTCGCGGTCGGACCGCTGCTCGGGGGAGTGCTGGTCACGGCGACGAGCTGGCGGGCCCTGTTCTGGATCAACATCCCGATCTGTCTCGTCGGATTCTGGTGCCTGCGGGCATCCCTCCGGCCAAACCGGGCGGGATCCGGCCACCGGATGGACCTCCCAGGGCAGCTGCTGTTCATCGCCGCCGGCTGCGGGGCGACCCTCGCGCTGATCGAGGGCCCGCACCGCGGCTGGAGCTCGCCGTTCATCCTCGGCTGCACCGGCGCCGCGGTGATCGCGATCGCCGCGTTCACCCTCTGGGAGAACCGGACCGCGACACCGCTGCTGCCTCGGGGGTTGCTGCGCATCCCCGAGGTCGCCGTCGCCTGCTCGGTGAACTTCCTCGGACTGTTCGGGCTGTACGGGGTGCTGTTCGTGCTGACGCTGTACTTCCAGCGCGATCTCGGGCTCTCCCCACTGCACACCGGCCTGCGATTCCTGCCGCTTTTCGGGATGCTCGGGATCGCCTCCCTCACCGCGGCGAGCGTCGCCCGCCGACTCGGCACCCGGCCGACCATGCTCACCGGACTCGCCCTCATCGGCGCCGGTCTCGTCGGGCTCGTCACCATCGACCTATCGGCGCCGCCCGCCGTCTACCTCAGTGCCCTCGGCCTCCTCGGCGCCGGGATCCCACTCTCGGGCGGTGTGGTGGCCATCGCGGCCATGGCCAACGCCGTACCGGAGACCACCATGGGCGCGGCATCGGGCGCGATGAACACCTTCCGCCAGTTCGGTGCCGTCTTCGGTGTCGCGGTGGCGGCCCTGCTCTCCCCACCGTCCCCGACCACCGCGGTGACCCACCTGTCGGCCACGTTCCTCGTCGCGGCCACGGGCGCAGCGCTCGGCGCGGTCCTCACCGCCGTCACGCTGCGCCCGAAACCGACCGCCGCTCAGGCGAAAGCGGAACCGGAGTCGATCCACTCCGCCACCCGCTGAGCCACCACCGGAGAATCCTTCAACCATTCGAAATGATCGCGGTGTACCACCGGAGAGTCACCCTCGACATGCCACTGCGTCACCGCCGCCGCCCGCAGGCGGGAGACCAGGAAGTCGACATTGGACTTCGGCCCGAGCCGGTCGTGCTCGAGGGAGACCGCCAGAACCGGCACCGTCATCTCCGCCAGTAACGTGTCATAGTCGACGGAGGCGCCCTTCGGGCGGTACCGGCTGGTCAGCGAGTGCTTCGACCAGTCGATCATCACCCCACCCGCCATCGCACCGGGAATCAGCACACCGCCCGGCCAGTACCCCTTCACCCGTGACACCAGACCGATCCACTGAATACTTGTCAAGGCCTCCACCCAGCGGCGGGGACCGAACGCCCGCCAGAACACCGTCCCCGTGCCGATGACCGTCACGCTGGTCGCCGCGGTCGGCCTCGCGGCCGCAAAAAGCAACGCCAGCTGCCCACCGAGGCTGTGCCCGAACAGATGCAAGGGTGCGTGCGGAAACCGCTGCCGCAGCGCCGCGATAATCGCGGGCAGGTCGACCTCGAGCATCTCGCGGTACCCGAAGTCCTTACCCTCGCGCAGCTCCGGCCGACTCTCACCCTGCGCACGCAGATCGGTCAACGCCACCGACAGCCCCTGCGCGTGGAAAGCCTTGCCGAGCGCCAGATAGTGCTTGGCCTTCATCGCCATCGCCGGCAGGATCAGCACCAGCGGCGCGTCCGGGCGGGCCGACGGCAGCACCCGCACCCGGAACGTCACCCCGTCGGGAGTACTCACCGCCACCGACTCGAGGGTGGAGTACTCCGAGGGTGGCCGCGTCGGAGAGGTCGTCATCATGCGTCCTTGTCGGTCGCCGGGGCGGGGAACACGGTGTCGACCACGTAGTCGAAGGTGAATTTCGCGACCACGACGTCGGCATCGTCGAGCAGCAACGCCTTGCCGGACAGTTCGAACCGCTCATCACGGTCGGCGGCCAAGATCGCGCGCAACTCGCGTTCGTCGACCGTCGCGACCGCGCGGATCCGACCCAGCGCCGGCTTGCGGTACGAGGCGCCCGCGCCGCGCAACACCAGCCGCGCGATGGTATCGAGGCGTGCGGCGGCCGCGCCCACGAACGCGGCGGCACCGGCGATGTCGGCGGCGGTGAACAGTGCCCCCGCATGCACGGTGCCCATGTGGTTGGTGACGTCCGGGGTCGCGGGAATCGCCACGACCGCGCGATCCGGTCCGATCTCGGTGATGGTGGTGCCGGCGGTGGTGCCGAACGGCACCATGCCGTCCGAGACCGCGCGCAGGTGCTCGTAGTCGAGGGCGGCGGGGTCCAGGGTGCCGTACACGGCGGCGAAGCCGGTACGGACCCGATCATCGGTGTGAGTGGTCATCGGAAACTCCTCATGTCGTAGTGGGGTAGATGTTGTGGTCAGCGGACCGTGCGCAGGACCCGGCGGGCGATCGACCAGCGCAGCACCTCCGAGGGCCCCTCGTAGATGCGGAAGGCGCGGGCCTCGACCAGGAAACGGGCGACGAGGTGGTCCTCGCACACCCCGAGCCCGCCGTGCAGCTGAACCGCGCGGTCGAGAATCCGCCAGACCGCCTCGGACACGAATGTCTTCGCGATCGACGCGTGATGGCGCGCCGCCGAAGAGGTCGGCCCCTGCTCGTCGATCGACTCCGCTGCGGTGCGGATCAGTCCACGGGACGCAGCGATATCGATCTCGCTGTCCGCGACCAACCCCTGGGCCATCCCGTGCTCCGCGATCGGCACCCCGAACGCCGACCGGCCGGTGATGTGCCGCGCCGCCATCTCGTGGGCACGGACGGCCAGCCCAAGCCAATTCATGCAGAACACCAACCGCGACGGCGCGAGACGCACCTGTGCGTACTCCATACCCAGGCCCACCTCGCCGAGCACGGCGTCCCCGGTCACCGCACAGTCGACGAAGTCGACCTCACAGTGCCCGCCCGGAACGCTGTGATCCAGGGTGGGCATCCGGCGCCCGACCCGTAGCCCCGGGTTATCCTGGTCGACCAGAAACATGGTCGGCCCATCCGCGGTAGCGGCGACACAGATGGTGAACCCGGCACCGTCGGCGCCGGTCGTGAAGTGCTTCTCCCCGTTGATCACCCATCCGGAGCCGGTCCGCTCGGCGACGGTACGGAGCAGCGACGGATCCGACCCGGCCCCGGGGGCGGGTTCGGTCATCGCGATCGACGACCGGATCTCCCCCGACGCGAGCGGCGCCAGATATCGTTCCTTCTGCTCGGGGGTGCCGGCATGCGCGAGCAAGTGAATGTTGCCGTCGTCGGGAGCCGACCCGTTCACCGACAGCGGCCCCAGCAGACTGGCGCCCGCCGCCTCCAGGACACGCGCCTGCGCCCTCGTGTCGAGACCGAGCCCGCCGTAGCGTACGTCGGACAGCGGACCGAACACTCCGGCGTCCTTGGCCTTCTTCTGCAGGTCCAGGCGCAGCGCGTCGTCGACGACACGCCCGTGGACGATGACTTCGTACTCCACCGGAATGACGGTGTCGCGAATGAAATCCGAGGTTCTTGCGACCAGCGGTTCGAGTGCAGTCATGAATCGGTGTCACTTCCGTGTTGTTGCGGATATTCCGGTCCCAACGGTCAGTCTCACGCGGCGCGCTTGCACGGCAGAGCCGTGATAGGGAACGCCGATCGCCCGAGTCGATTGCTTCTCGTCGCAGGCGGGCCGTCCACCGCTGGGCGAGTCTGGACCAGACAGCGGAACCGAACCGTCCGCACCCCGGCGGATCCGTCTCCCAGAAGGAGTTCACATGCTTTCGGCCGACCGCACCTTTCCGGTCATAGTCGTTGCACGGCAGCAGGAAACCCCGGAGGTCGTCTCCCTCGAACTCGCGTTACCCGACGGCGGCGAACTGCCCCGCTGGACACCGGGCGCGCACATCGACATCGAGGTCGGCGCCGCCGGAGTCCGTCAGTACTCGCTGTGCGGCGACCCGCAGGACCGGCGAGGGTGGCGAGTCGGTGTACTCCTCGAACGCGACGGGCGCGGGGGATCCAGATACCTGCATCAGGAGGCCGCACCGGGAAGTACCCTCACCGTGTCATTGCCGCGCAACAACTTTGCTCTCGAAGAGGGCCGGAACTACATCTTCGTGGCCGGAGGAATCGGCATCACACCGATCCTGCCGATGATCGCCGCCGCCCAGGCCGAGGGCGCGACCTGGACGCTGCACTACGGCGGTCGAACCCGCCAGTCCATGGCCTACCTCGACGAAATCTCGGCCTACGGCCCCCGGGCGAGCGTGCTGCCCCAGGAGGAGTGTGGCCTGCTCCCGCTCGACGATATTCTCGCGACCAGCGATCCGACGGCACAGGTGTACTGCTGTGGACCAGAAGCCTTACTCGCCGCGGTCGAGTCCGCCGTCGGCGCTGCCGATCCGCAACGACTCCACCTCGAGCGCTTTCGGCCGCGCACGGTGGACGAGAACTCCGGCCCCGACCGCGACTTCACCGTCAAGATCGCGAGTACCGGCGCCACCATCCGAGTCGGAGAAAACCAGTCGATCGTCGACGCCCTCGAGGACGCCGGGATCACGGTCGAGACGTCGTGCCGGGAAGGCACCTGCGCAAGCTGCGAAACCCCGGTCATCGAAGGCGAGGTCTGTCATCGAGACTCGGTGCTGTCCGCCAGCGAACGCGAACAGAGCGTGTCGATCATGCTCTGCGTATCGCGCGCGCGGTCAGACCTGCTCGTGCTGGACCTGTAAGAGATCACGTCCCAGAGCGTAATGTACAAGCCCGCCACATGATTGAGTCGTGCAGTGTGCCTGTTTTCGAGGGTGCGACGCTGCCGGATAGCACCGTTGCGGCAGGCGAGTACCGAGCGGCTCAGAAACGGTCGATTGCGGTCAGGCGCCAACCACCGGTCACCGACTCTGATTCCGATTTCAACAAACGATTGGCCGCACACCTGTTGTGGTGCAGGCACTGGGATCGACCGTACGCCTGACCAGTTCCCCGCCCGTTGATTCCCCGAATCAAGATCGTGTCAGGGACTCAGTTCGACTCGCCTTCTTCAGCGCGACTATGAATATCGCGACGACGGAAGCAGAGTTGGACTGGGCACGTTCAACGTTATGCTGGTAGCCAACTCTATTGCGGGCGCCGTCATCGTCGGACCTATCGCTGCGGGGCATCAACCCTCCGCGCGAAACACTGCCCTTGCCTGGCTGTTTAGGGTACGCTGCGGGAGCCATGCGGACTCTCGCGCGACTCGCAGAGAACCGCCCCTGGCAACGTCATTGAGATGATGCCAATTCGGGAGGTAACCTTCGCGATGAGACGCCGTCATCTGTTCGAATTCGAAGATCAGCGGTGGTTTCCGTCCCCGCTTCGCAACATGACGACTGACTTTCTTCAACAGAGTCTCATGCTTCGCATGAGCGTCTATCGCCCGACATTGCCGCTGATCACAACGGTGCTTCAGGCGCAGGAGACCAACAAGATCGTTGATCTGTGCTCGGGCGCGACAGGACCCTGGGCTGAGCTGAAACCCGCCCTGGATGAGGCCCTTGGATCAACGGATCTGACATTGACTGACAAGCACCCCAATTTCCCGGCGTTTCAGGGCCTGTGCGATCGGCTCGGGACAACAGTGCATTTCCTCTCAGAGTCCGTTGACGCCACGGATGTGCCGGACGAGTTGGACGGCGTGCGCACCCTGTTCACCAGCTTCCATCACTTCTCGCCGCTGCCGGCGAAGCGAATACTCGGTGACGCCTTCCGTCAGCGGTCCGCGATCTGCGTCTTTGAGTTCACGGAGCGACGATGGAAGACCGTGCTGTCCTTACCTCCGCTCGCTTTACTATTTCTTGCATTCACGACCCCCTCGCTACGGCCGCGCGGCCTTAGCCGGTTTCTCCTCACGTACCTGCTACCCGTCGTGCCCTGCGCTGTGATTTGGGATGGCATCGTCTCGAACCTGCGTACATACCAGCCGGAGGAGCTGGACGAGCTCGTCCACGAATACCGCTCGCCGGACTACGTCTGGGAGACAGGGCAACTCCACGCCGACAAAGGTCCGACTATCACATATCTGATCGGACACCGCGCAGCCACTGGAGGATCGCAGGAGACAACGCCACGACGGTGATTGAGGCACGCCTAGCGTGCCGCGTCAAGAATTCGTTGAGCAATTGGTCGGCTGCCGCAGTGGGGGAGGGGCCGATGGCGAGCTCAACGGTGTCGGATCGTGCTGGGCTGCGTGGAAAGGCAAGCCCAATCAGCAAGTCGCTGCGGAACTGGGGCTTTGGCCGCAGACGGTCGGTAAGCGGCGGGAGGCGGCGGGAGGCGCTTCCTCTAGCGCCGGACCGAGGGACAGATGGACGAACCGCGGCCCGGCGCGCCTCGCAAGATCACCGACGCGCAGGTCGAGTCGGCGCCACTGTCGACATCGGGGGGTGCGCCGAGCCGACCACGTCGTCCACCTCACCCCGCTGGCCGATCTCGGTAAGGTAGTTCACGCAGGCCGACGCCCGGAAATCATGACAAGCGGCATGCCGGTAATGCGAGAAACGTTCTCGTCGATGAGATGGAGTCGGCTTGCGAGATCACGCGCCTCCTTGAGGTCGATGGAGCGACCGGCGATCCAGGTGTGGAAGATCGCGAGGTTGATGCCACCGAGAAAGTTCGGCGTCGTGTAGGTCTCGATGAACTTTTCGGCGTCCTCGAAACTCGTGCTGCGGTCCGCTTCGGTGATCAGCAGCGGGCCTCCCGGTTTGAGGACGCGTACGCACTCGGCAAGCCCGGCGTCGCGCGGCGACCAGTGTTTGATGGAGCCGTAGCTGATCACGCCGTCGAAGGTCTGGTCTGCGAAGTCGAGCTGCGTGGCGTCGCCCAGTTCGAAGCGGACCCGGTCGCCGTAGTTCCGCATGCGTTTGGTGGCGCGCTTGATCTGGGGCTGCGAAAGATCGATACCGATGATGTGTACGTCAGGGCGCTGGTCGGCGATGTACTTCGTGAATAGCGCTCCGCCCGATCCCACGTCCAGAATGCGGGCGTTCGGCGGGAGATGCGGCAGAAAGTACTCGTCGATGACGTGGCGTGATCGGTAGACAGCCGGTGCCACCACGGTCTCGTACATCCAGGCGTGAACCGGAGTGTAGATCGCGGTGATGGGGTCGAACGGTGCCATCGGCATAGTCTCGCTCCTTGATATCCCGGGTGGACCACGCACCGCGGACAGAGAGTGAGGCGGCTTGTGGCCTTCAATGTGAGTTGGTTAGCATTCGATCGGTTTGGCGGTGGCCGGGTTGCGAGGCGGGTGGATCGGGCCTTGATGGGTGGCGGTCGCTTTCCACCAGTAGGCGGCTCGTGGGCCGTCGCTCGCCACGTGCGGGCCGACTGACTCGAAGGTCAGTCGGGGAACGCACGCCCGGTGTGGTCGGAACTCGCGCACGTGGGCTTTGTCGCGCATGGTCTCCCGAACACATCCCTCCCAAAGCAGCACCACTGCAATGGCGCGGATCGTTGCATCGTAATGCGGCGAGGTGCGACAAGGTGTTCCGCGACCGCGACCGCGACCGCGACCGCGACCGCGGCCACGGCCCCGCATCATTCGAGGAGCCGATACCCGCGCGGCGCCAGGCTGGCAGACTGATCCCGCAGTAGGGTCAAGACTGAACCGAAACGAGGGGGACCGGTGTCGAATTCCGCGATGATCTCGCCTGGAACACGCGCCTTCTGGGACCGCAGTCACGTTGGCCGACTGACCCTGTTCGAGGGGCTGCGTGCGCGGCCGGCGATCGAGTTCCACACCGAAGCCACGGGCCCGGGTTTCTGGTCGGTGGTCGGCTACGACGACGTGGTGGCGGTCAGTCGCAACCCCGAGGTGTTTTCCTCGGCAAAGGGCTTCACCATCGACGACGTCCCGGTCGAGATTCTCGAGTTCGCCATGTCGATGATCGCGATGGACAACCCCCGCCACCGCGAGCTGCGCTCGCTGGTGCAGTCGGCGTTCACCGCGGCCTCGGTCCGGGGTATCACCGACTGGATACGCGGGTACGCCGCGCAGATCGCCGCCGACGTCCCGCAGAACGCGGTGTTCGACTTCGTCTCCCAGGTCGCGAACCGGCTGCCGGTGCAGGTGATCTGCGAGCTGCTCGGGATCCCGGAATCCGACCGGTCAACGATCGTGCACTTGGCGGGCGATGTGATCTCCGGCGGCGGGCAGGAGTTCGCCACCGCTCCCGGAGGCGCGGCCGGGCTGGGGCAGATCTACGGATATGCCCTGGAACTGGGAGAAAGGCGCAAGGCCGACCCGGGCGACGACCTCACGTCGCGGCTGACGGCCACCGTGGACGGCCGGCCGCTCACCCCGGCCGAGTTCGGCTCGTTCGTCATCCTGCTGATCACCGCCGGATTCGAAACCACGAGGCAAGCTTTGGCGTGGGCACTGCACCTGCTCAGCGCGCACCCCGACCAGATGCAACTGCTGCGAACCGATTTCGCCGGCCACATCGAGGGCACGATCGACGAGGTCATCCGGTACGCCTCCCCGGTGCCCTACATGCGCCGCACCGCCACCGTCGACACCGACCTCGGCGGCGCCCACATCAGGACAGGGGACAAGGTGGTGATGTGGTACCTGTCCGCCAACCACGACGAGAGTGTTTTCGCCGATCCGGGCCGGTTCGACATCACCCGCCCGAACGCCGGCAAACACCTCGGATTCGGCGCCAAGGACATCCACCACTGCCTCGGGGTCAACCTCGCACGCGTGGAACTGCGGGTGATGCTCGAGGAACTGCTCACCGCGCACCCCGGCATCCGCGCGGTCGACGAGCCCCAGCTGCTGCTGTCCGCGTTCGTCAGCGGCATCGGAGCCCTGCCCGCCCACACCTAGACTGGAGGAAGCTGCCGCCCTGGCCGTTCTCTCACTACGCATTCTCGCTTGCGGTCAGGTCATGGCGGGCTGGGTGGACCACTGCTGGAATTCGGCGCCGGACATCGGGCTGCCCAAGGTGGCGAGTACGCGTGCGTACAGCGTGTTCTTGATCGCCCCGAGCGTGGGGCCACGGGTGCCGGCGAGCCGGTGTGCCCGGTCGACGGCATGAGACAGCAGCTCGTCCGCACTGGCGGTGGCGTGCACCAATCCTGCGGTCAGTGCCTGGTCGCCGCCGTAGCGGTGCCCGGTCGTCAGCGCCTGATGAAAGGCATCGGGGTGCAGGCGGGCGGCGAGCAAATCCACCGTGCCCGCACTGTAGGCGGCGCCGATGTGAACCCCGGGAAAGCACAGGAATCCACGATCGGCGCGCATGATCCGGTAGTCGTGCGCCATCGCCCAGAACGCCCCGGCACCGAAGGTGTGCCCCTGCAACGCTGCCACGGTGGGCAACGGCAGCTGAAGCATTCGCGCGAACAATCCCTGCATCCGGTCGATGAAGGCGTTCACCTGGTCGAGGTTGTCCATTCCCCAGAACAGGTCGGCACCGGTGGAATAGAACTTCCCGGTCGCTGTGGTGACCAACCCCGCCGGCCCGGTGGAGGCTTCCACCTCGTCCAGCACGGCGGTGATCTCGTCCACCCAGCCCGGATTGAACTGGTTCTGCGAGTCCGATTCTGCTCTGCTACCAAGGTAAAGAATGAACACGTCACCGTCACGCTCGAGATAAGGCACCCGCACAGGCTAACCGTCGACCACCTCCCGTGCCGGTCGCCGGGGCGGCACTCGTTGAACTCCACTCGCCGATCTCAGAGATGCCCACAGGACCCGCCACAAAGTGAGGTTGCCCCTCGGTGGCCGAGCAGGCCGCGATCGCTACCGACTCGACCACCGCTCACCACGGTCCGCCACTGAACCACCCGCACATCCGACACCCTCCGAGATGTCGAACGGCCCGGGGCACAGTGGCGACGCCCGGACTGGTTGCGTCAGGCGAATCGGATGATCGACAGGACCCCGACGACCAGGCAGTAGACGGCGAACGGGGTCAACGTCCTCGTCGCGAAGTAGCGGGTGAGGAACTTCACGGACAGGTACGCGGCGACACCGGCGACGAGCGCCCCGACGAGGATCTGTCCGTGCATGCCCTCGCCCTGTGGGCCGGCGAGGGTGGGCAGTTTGAGGACGCCGGCCGCGAGGATGACCGGTGTGGCCAGCAGGAAGGCGAACTTGGCGGCGTCCTCGTGGCTGAGTCCGCGGAGCAGGCCGCCGACCATCGTCACGCCCGAGCGGCTGATCCCGGCGAGGAGGGCCAGACTCTGGATCGCCCCGATGCCCGCCGCTTCCCGATAGTTCAGGTCGCCGAGGGGGCGTTCGCTCGGCCGGTCCGGCAGCGTGTGTGCCCCGACCGCGGCGGGTTCGACCGCCGCGGCGGCCCGCCGGCGCAGGACCTCGCCGGCCGCGAGGACGACGCCGTTGACCGTCAGAAAGATGGCGGCAGCCAGCGGGGTGGCGAACAGGGTGCGCAGCGGGTGTTCGAGGAGCAGGCCCAAAACCCCGACCGGGATGGTGGCCACGACGATCAGCCAGGCCAGCCGCTCGGTGGAGGTCGTGATGCTGCGGGTGCGCACGGTGGTGACGAACGCGCCGATGATCGCCACCCAGTCGCGGACGTAGTAGATCAGCAGTGCGACGGCGGTCGCGACGTGCAGGGCGACGATGAAGGCGAGGAACGGGGTACCGGAGTCGGAATCACCCTCGGTGACGAGGGCCTCCCACGAGCCGCCGAGCCACGCGGGCAGCAGGACCGAGTGGCCCAGGCTCGAGATCGGGAACAGCTCGGTCACACCCTGGAGGGCGCCGAGAACGATCGATTGGGGGTAGGTCAGTGCAGACACCCGGACAGCATGGCCGCCGCAGCGGCCATCGGCAACCTGGACGGCACCATTTGAGAATTCGGCGGTGCCCGCTTCCGACGCTGCGGGACAGAGTGTTTCGCCGTATCCACAGAGATAGCTGACCGACGGTACGCGATCCTCGTTGAGAATTCGCTGAGAGCGGCCCCGTCACTGGACATCCCCGACCAATCGGACATTGCGAACCAATTAGTCTGGGCAGCAACATGTTTCGGGGCTCGTGTCCAGTTCGTTATATTCCCGATGGTCACGTACTCGCCACCATCGGTCCATCGAGCGTTTTCCGATGGGGGTGACGCTGTCCCGGGATCTATCGAAAGGTCCTGGCTCGGGCCACCCTCCCCGACGGTTTCGCTCGGATGCAGTCCCCAGCGCACGCGAGCATCCGTCCTCACGGAAGACACGACATGACCCAGGACACGAAATCCCTGCTGCGCCGGATTGTTTCTCCCGCGCGGACCGCCACCCTGATCACCTTGGCCGCGCTCACCCTCGGACTCGGCACCGGCACCGCGAACGCCGCGGTGATCCCGATCGCCGACAGCACCGCCACCAAGACCACCGTGCTCGGCACGAACCTCGAGGTCGTGCAGTCCGGCCAGTGGATCAACAACGTGATCCCGCTCAACGGCACCCCGTTCGACAAGGACGTTTTCTTCGGCGGCAACACCGCCGTCACCTCCAGCGGCGGTGCCCCGATCACCGCGGGCACCCTCGACGTTGGTGTCGAGGTCGGCTACCTGCTCGATGTCTCCAACGGTCTGTCCCTCGGCGGCAAGATCGGCATCACCCCCCAGGAGGGCCTCGGCCTCCCGGTCGGCGGCCTGCCCACCCTGACGATGTCGGTGCAGACCCCGCTCGAGGGCAACTGGGTGGTGCCGATCCGCCCGGGGCAGATCGTGGCCGTCTCCCTCGACAAGAAGACGATGACCACGGGCAACGGCAACGTCAACCTCGACAACATCCACTTCCAGATCAACGGCGCCGCCGGCCCGGTGTCCATCCGCACCTACTCGCAGTGGACCGCCTCCACCAAGGAAACCGACGACTCCTTCGCGGCCTACGGACCCCCGATCACCCTCTAGGATCTAGGAAGCCCCGGCCGGCGATCCCGTTCCCCGAGCCACCCGGCTCGGCCCACCCACACCACCGAAACACCACAGGAGAATTCTCATGCTGCTCGACGTCCTGCATTTCGTTGTCAAGACCCCCACCACCAGCCTGCTCGACGCGATCATCCAGTCCATCCAGTGGGTCACCGGATCGTCCACCCAGACCGTCTGACACTCCACCCGACACCCACGGACCACGTCCGCTCCACGGCGGTGCATCCTCGCACCCCGCACGCCGCCAACCGAATACGGCCGCGCCCCCATCCGCGGCACTGCGATTGCCCACCGCCCCGCCGGGTGCGGTGGGCAATCGCACTACCCGGGCCGCCGCGCTCGTCTTCCGGGTCACCGTTCTGCCCTCGCCTGCACCGTTTCCCGATCGGGGAACGGTGCAGGCGATGCGGGTCGATACCCACTACTGGTCGAGCGCGCGCCGCCCGTGGTTGCCGAATCGCCACCGGGTCCGCCGCACCCCGAGTCGAGTCGGCACGGCTGGAGCGAGGGGTCGGGAGGGACCGCACCGCGGCCCGCGGTGGCCGGTCGGCACTGACCAGAAGGGGTGGGCGGCACCGACAGCCGTGATCATCGTCTCACTCGAACCGCGTTCCTGTGAGGAACTTTCGCCGCACGGACCTGCTGCTGTGCTCGGCATCGCCGCGGTCGCGGCTGGCGACCCCACTCGACATTGGCCGCGGTCATGATCGATCCCGACGAATGCCACCCACCACAGCGGCGGCGCGAGCAGCGGTAAGTACGCCGAGATCAGGATCCGTTCCACGACCGCACCCGACGAGGGTGTTGTTCCGGCGACCGCTCACGAGGCACGCGCCCAGTATCAGATCCGGCGTCCGGGGCGGGCCGGTCGGTTGCGTGACTGCTGGTGAAAACCAGTATTTGTCGGGGTTGTCGCCGGTTCGTCGCGCATACTGGGGCGATGACCGTTCCGTCAGCGCCGGTGGCTCCGTTCGGGCGCGTACTTACCGCGATGGCTACGGCGTTCACCGTGGACGGCGAGATCGATGAGGAT